>JAQVXE010000186.1 GCA_028709305.1 Bacillota bacterium
CACGTGAAGATTGTCCCTGTTCATCCTGGGTGAGCAGGGATTCTTTTATTGGCATAGGCGCTGCGGCCTCGCCAGCCTGTCCGGGCACGAATGTGCTGAACCGGAAAGGAGTGTCAAACAGTGAAATCATCATTCCGCAGACCAATCTTAGCAGGCATGCTGCTTGCACTGGCAATGATTCTCGTATTGCCGCCCCTGTCTCTGGCGGCGTCAGGCGGGTTTCCCGTCGCGGTGGTGGATGACACCGGGTACAGACTTGAGGTAAGGAAGGCGCCCGCAAGGATAGTATCGCTTGCTCCGAGCAACACCGAGATACTCTTCAGCCTCGGGCTTGGGGACAGGCTCGTTGGTGTTACATCAGCCTGTGACTACCCGGAGGCAGCTGCAAAGATCGACAAGATTGGGGATTACAACATCAACGTAGAGGCTGTAGTGGCCAAAAGGCCTGATCTGGTTGTGGCCCAGTCTGACCTTCAGATGCCGGTTGTGGAGAAGCTTCGGGAGCTTGGAATACTGGTGCTTGCGGTTGAGCCGAAAACCCTCGACGAGGTCTTCGAATCAATGGAAATGATAGGGATCGTGTCAGGCGAGGCAGAAAGGGCTCGCAAGGTCGTCGCCTTGCTCAAGGCGCGCGTGGCTGCGGTAGAGAAGGCCGTTGCCGGGTTGCCCAAGTCGAAGATGCCCGTTGTATTCGTGGAGATATGGAATGATCCCCTGATGACTGCGGGATCCGGCACTTTCGTTGACGATCTTGTAAGGCGCGCCGGCGGACAGAACCTTGCAGGAGAGGTTGCTGGTTGGCCCCAGATCAGCCCTGAGCTTGTGATTGCTTCAAAACCTGACGTGATCATCTTGACATGCTTCAACAAGGCTGAGGTCATGGAGAGGATCGCGTGGCAGCGAACTCCTGCACTGATCAACGACGTGGTCTACGAGTTCGTGCCTGACCTCCTTGTCAGGCCTGCTCCAAGGCTCGTGGATGGCCTCGAGGGTCTGGCGGCTATATTCCACCCCGACCTCTTCAAGTCTGCAAGATAGCGCGGCCGCGCAGGAACGAGTCGCAAGTTATCGGCGGACTTGTGAAAGCAGAGAGACATTGGCGCAGACGGTGAAGTGCGTGGCATGGGAAAGGAGGCCGAAACCAATGAAGAGAGCGGGTAAGGGCAGGCTCCGCGTTTTCGTGCTGGTGGCAGCAATGGCAGCTGTGATATGCTGGGCTGCATCAGCCGGGCCGGCTAGTGTGCCGGCGGGGGCGGCGCTCCGCGTGCTTCTGTCGAAGATTCCAGGCATCGGGCGGTTCGTGCAGCTTTCGGAGGCTGATGTCGCCCCTTACGGCCTGGAGAGCATCGAGATGATAGTGATGCAGATCCGCCTTCCCCGGATCGTGTTGGGCCTGCTTGTGGGGGCAGGCCTTTCTGCCACTGGAGCCGCCTTCCAGGGGCTTTTCAGAAACCCCCTTGCTGACCCCTACATAATAGGGGCGTCATCAGGCGCCGCTCTGGGAGCTTGCATCGGCATCCTTGCCGCCGGGTCTCGGGGCATAGGTTCGATTTCGGCCCCGTCCTCCTACATTCCGCTCTTTGCGTTTTCGGGCGCGGTGGTCACAGTCGCATTCGTGTATGCCCTGGCCTCCGTGGGCGGGCGGATCCCCACCGACACCTTTCTCCTTGCCGGAGTCGTCGTCGGCTCGTTTGTGTGGGCTGCGGTGTCGTTCCTGATGGTCGTAGCCGGCGAGGATCTGCCGAAGGTTGTGATGTGGCTTATGGGGAGCCTTTCGGCAAAGAGCTGGTCGCACGTGCGGATAACTGCTCCATACGTCATTGGAGGGACTTCTGTCCTGATGGCGCTGGGACGCGACCTCAACCTGATAGCCGTTGGCGAGGAGCCGGCCAGATACATGGGGCTTGATGTTGAGAAGTTCAAGAAGGCAATCATAGTTGTAGGTTCGTTGATTACGGCGGCCGTCGTTTCCACGTCGGGCCTCATCGGCTTTGTCGGCCTTGTGGTTCCGCATGTTGCCCGCATGCTTATTGGTCCTGACCATCGCTCGCTCATTCCCGCTTCAGTGCTGGGAGGCGCGGCGTTTATGGTGGCGGCCGACACCTTGGCCAGGGTGGTTATTCCTCCGCGCGAGATTCCGGTCGGCGTCATCACGGCAATGGCAGGAGCACCCTTCTTCTTCTACCTGCTCCGGAGGAGGAAAAAATGAGAGTTGAGGCGTTCGATGTAAGATACCGCTATGGTCCCAATCTTCCTGACACCTTGAAAGGGATCAGCCTGGATGTGCCAGAGGGGTCGCTTTATGGGATAATAGGACCGAACGGGTCAGGCAAGTCCACACTTCTCAGGGTGATAGGTGGCATTGCGCGCCCTTCCTCAGGCATGGTTCTATATGACGGGCGCAGTATCGCAGAATTCTCCCCGCGACAGGCTGCCCAGACCGTAGCTGCTGTGGCCTCAGGAGAACCTGTCATCTTTCCCTTTACGGTAGAAGAGATAGTGATGATGGGAAGGTCGCCCTACTTAAGGCCTTTGCAATCTGAGTCCCCCGAAGACATCGACCTTGTGGCTCAGGCTATGGACAGGACGGGCGTAACCCACCTTGCTTCGAGGCGGA
>JAQVXE010000187.1 GCA_028709305.1 Bacillota bacterium
CGACGCAGCTTCTTCATCTCGCTATCATCGAGTGCGAAGATATTCTGGCCTTCCAGAATTGCCTCTCCGTGGGTTGCATCGGTCAGCCTGAGAAGAGTCCTCGCCAAGGTGGTCTTGCCGCATCCCGACTCCCCCACCAAACCCAGGATCTCGCCCTTGTATACATCCAGGTTGACCCCGTCCACCGCTCGCAATACTGGCGGCTCCTTGGTCTTCAAGGACTGCCAAAACCCCATGCGAACAGGGAAGTACTTGACGAGATCTCTTACTCGAAGTATGACCTCAGAATGCTCAAGAGAGTCCAACTTCTCGTTCATAGCTACTCCGCCCATATGTCCACCCCCTGCTCAACAATTTCCGCTTTGTGGCAGGCGACGTAGTGGTTCTTGCGGGAAACCTCACGAAGCTCTGGCTCCACAGTCATGCACTCCTCGTCCGCAAGCGGGCACCGTGGATGGAACCTGCAACCAGGCGGGGGAGAAATCAGGTTCGGAGGAAAGCCTGGCAGCGACCTAACTCTAGATCTCTCGGCATGGATGTTCGGGAACGACTTCACCAGCCCTAAGGCGTATGGATGAGTCGGATTCACGTAGACATCCAACACTCTGCCGTATTCCATTACCCTGCCTGCATACATGATCACAACAGAGTCGCAAGTCTGAGCAATGACCGACAAGTCGTGTGTGATCAGCATCATGGAGAGGTTGAGTTCCTCTCTTAGCTCCCCGATGGCCTTCAGTATCTGTGCCTGAACCATCACGTCCAGCGCCGTAGTAGGCTCATCCGCAATTATCAGGTCAGGGTGGCACGCTAGAGCCATCGCAATTACTGCCCGCTGCTTCATGCCGCCACTGAACTCATGCGGATATTCCCGATACCTGTTAGGGTTGATGCCCACAAGGTCAAACAGATCCCGAGTCCGGCTCACGGCCTCCTCATGAGATACATCCTCATGCTCCAGGATGGCCTCAACAATCTGATCGCCAACCCTGTGGACCGGGTTGAGGGCATTCATCGCCCCCTGGAATATCATAGATATCTGCTTCCATCGAACATCCTTGCGAAACTTCTCCTCGGGCAGCTTCAGAAGATCCTGCCCGTTCATGACCACGCTGCCGCCGTGATACTCACCGTTTCTTGGCAACAGACGCAGGATGGAGATCGCCATGCTCGACTTCCCACATCCGGACTCCCCAGCGATTCCCACTGCCTTTCCACGCTCTATCTCAAAGCTGACAGAATCGACCGCCTTAACATGGCCCCTGAGGGTCCGGTAGTACATTTTCAGGTCTCTCACTTCAAGCAGGGCCATAGCTACGATCTCTCCCTATACCGTGGATTGTAGATCTCATTCACCGAATTGCCTATCAACACAAAGGCCAAGCTGAGGAAGGTCAATGTGAGGCCAGGCGGAACCAGCCACCACCATGCGAGGCGCGTAAACGCCCCAAACTGCTTGGCGTTCTGCAACATTCTTCCCCACGTAGGCACACGAGGGTCGCCCAAGCCAAGGAAGCTCAGTGAAGCCTCTGTAAGAATGGCGCCCGGTATCCTGAGAACTAAGTTCGCAAAGATCAGCGGCATTACGTTCGGAAGAACATGCTCACGCATGATGTATCCGCCCGATGCCCCTGAAGCCCTCGCCGCCTCCACAAACATCCGCTCCTTGAGCGACAAGGTCTGCGACCTTACAAGCCTTGCAATTCCCATCCACGAAAAAATGGCGAGCATTATCACTATGTTGACGACACTCTTGCCAAACAAGGACCCGAGAATGATGAGAACCGGCAAGCCTGGAAGCGACATCAGCACGTCTGCAAGTCTCATCAGGAATTCATCGATTGCGCCCCCGAAATACCCTGCGGAAAGACCAACCGTGGTACCTATTACGATGGCTATGAACGCAGATGAAAGGCCAATCGCAAGTGCGATTCTCGTTCCATGAATCAGCTGCGACCACAGGTCAGAACCCATATGGTCAACTCCGAGTATCCCATGCACCAGTCCAAGGATCTCGAACTTGACAGGGGTTACCTTGAGCGTGACAGGTCCTTCCTCCGAATCCGTCGATGCGCTGATCCTCAAGGTGTAAGTGCCCCTCTGAGAGAAGACAACATCCGTCGGCTCGTCGAAGAAACCGATGCCAAGTCGCATCTTCAGATCGTAGTCTCTAGCGTCTACCAGAGCCGTCCCCGATTCAGCGCTCCCGTAGACCTTTGCATCCCAAACATCGAATACCTGACCGTCAGGGGTTACAAGTTCGAGCATGATCGTAGTCTCTGCACTGTTCGGCGCATCGACTGAATAATCAAACCCAAACGAGAACGTTTGAGGAGGAATGTAGTCATAGTCCTTAGAATAACTCAGGAGCAATTTGCCGTCTGATGCTTCGATTCCTTCTTCGGCCGAAGCCTCGAGCTCAAAGCCATATTCATCCTCTGGCTCCGCCACTGTTTCGGCGTCCTCGTCATCCGACATAAGCCCCAACGGGTCCCAATCAGAAGCGGCTGAGGCCCAGAAGCCCCCTGCTTCCCACGGGTCTTCCTCAACGGACTCTTCTTCCCCCACCGGATGCGTCTGCGGCAAGACTATCTCCATTCCCACTC
>JAQVXE010000068.1 GCA_028709305.1 Bacillota bacterium
CTGACGCCGGAGAGGAGCGAAAAGGGCATAATAATGGCGCTCCCAACGGGATTCGAACCCGTGTTACCGCCTTGAAAGGGCGATGTCCTAGGCCACTAGACCATGGGAGCGCAATGATATAAAACTTTTGCTCAGCTATGATATCACGTGCGGGGCATTTCGTCAAACCATACCCCCGGCACAGCCAAGATCAGAAGAATCAGAACCTAGTCCGCTCCTCTCAGCGCCCGTTCGCCGTGGACTGAGAACACCTTAACACACGCATGCACCACTTCTCGATCATACAGGACGCCGGCGTTGCCGGCTATCTCATCCAGGGCTGCTTCTGTGCCCAGAGAGGGCCTGTAGGGCCTGTGCGACGACATTGCCTCCACTACGTCGGCAACCGCTATTATCCTGGCCCCCTCACAGATCTCATCTCCGGCAAGCCCCGCGGGATAGCCTGATCCGTCCAGCCTCTCGTGGTGCTGCAACACCATGTCAGCAATGGGCCAGGGGAAGTCTATGGAACTGACTACCCTGAAGCCCTCTTCGGGGTGGGCTTTGATGAGCGCAAACTCCAGCGGGCTGAGCTTGCCCGGCTTGGTCAATATCTCCCCGGGAACGACTATCTTCCCGATGTCATGTACAAGGGAACCAAAGTAAATCCCGTCCACAACATCTTCAGGATGTCCCAACTCAGTTGCAATCCGCCTTGCCAGATAAGCCACACGCTCCTGATGGCCTGCAGTATAGGGGTCGCGCATCTCCACGACCCTGGCCATGGCATGAATAGCCCCTTCGGTAGTCTGCCTTAGCTTGGTCAGGCTGGCCTCAAGTCTCTCTTCGGCCATCTTCCGCAATGTAATATCCTCCAGTGCAAAGAGGACACAGTGCGGACCGTCAGGACTAATGCTGAAGAGAGTTGCAAGCAGTCTGCCAACAAACGTCCTTCCGTCGGCCCTTATGTACCGGTTCTCTGAAGTGAAGAAACTGATTCTATCCCTCAGAAGCCTGCTCATGCGGGTCGCAACATCTGGCCGATCTTCCGGATGAATCAACTGGTCTGCCATGACCCCAGCGAGAGTTTCCGCAGGATACCCCAACATTTCGCCAAGGGCTGAGTTTGCCTTAGTAATTCGGATGTTGGAGTCAACAATCGCCATGCCTATTTGGCTTCTCTCGAAGACTCCCCTGAACTGCACCTCGCTGTGGCGCAGCGCATTCTCGGCCTGTTTTCGCTGGGTGATATCCTCAAAAAGAGCCAGGATCCCCCGGAGTTCGCCCCCTTCGTAGAGCGCGGTGAAGAAAGCAATCGCATCTATCCATTTCCCATCAGCACGCTGACACTGAACCTCGATCCCTGATATGGAATGGCCGGAAGCAGCTTTCGCCAAAATGGCCTCCGTCTCTTCCTTCCCTGTCCATCTGACGCGCGGCATCGGCCCTCGGAGCGCTTCGTGTCTGCTAAGGCCAAATACTCTTTCAGCAGCAGGGTTCCAGCCGCCTATTACAGTTCCCCGGCGGTCAACGAGCATCATGGCGATGGGGATCGCTTGCGCCATGGCCTCCGTTTTTCCAGCATTCTCATGAGCCAAACTCTTCGCCGTTCTATAGTTTGATGAGCTTATTCGGATTCGCGCGAATATACTTGGAGTGATAGCTCCCTTTATAAAGTAGTCGCACGCCCCCGTACAAAGCGCCTCATACTCAAGATCATCCTGATTGCAGGGGACAGCAGCCACCACAGGAACCGCAGGAAACTCCTGCGCCATCCGGGCAACTGTGTCAACATTGAAACCACTATCGGCAGATATGTCAATGAGTAGAATAGGAAGAATCCGTTGCCCCGCAAGTCGGACCAGTAAGGAAATGGCCGCATCTTCTGTATCGCAACTGATAATGCCTATGTCGGCACCTGACGTAGAGTTCTCCTTTACTGACGATGCTGCGATACTCAGCGAGGCCTCAATCTTTGGATCAAAGCTCAAAATCACGAGTGTTGAGGGAATCTGTTCTTCGGTTTGCAGTAGTGGCTCCTCCCATTCTTCCGGTAGCAAGATGAATAGTGCCGACTCTCCCCGGCTACTATATTGTACGCACAATCCAACTGTCGGGCAAGTCTCTGTAAGCCCAACATGAGCTTGAAGGAGATTGCACTAGGCCGCAATGTTTTCTGACTGACCGGGCACATTATGCGCGGTTTTGGAAATAGTAATATGGCAGGAGGTGTAATCCAATTGCGCTCCCGTGGGAAACAGCGCTATTATGCCGCTATTGTCCAAGAAGCGGCGATCAAGCGCAGTAGAGAAGATATATTGTCGTACGAGGAGGTTCCTACTGTGGACAATGGTACTTATGAAGACATTGGAAAGAAGTCTCTGGCAGCATTCTCAAATCTACTCGACATCTTGTCAGGCACAAGAACTCCGCCCACCCTTTCCGATCCCGTCGGCCTTGGAACGCAAATTGGAGAGCAGTTGGCTACCGTTGTGGCATCACTTGACTTGGTCCGCCGGGATCTTGCAGCCCTAGCAAGCAGGACAGACAGGGCCCTCCTTGAGCTTCTGAAGCGAATCGAAGCCCAGGAAGGATTGGCAGTCTCATCGTTTCCCACAAGCGGTCATCCCCATCCTCAGGTTTCGGCCATTGGAGGCGCCTCGCCCGGGGGGCGCGCACCCAGCCAATCTAAGCCCAGGCGGAAGTATGAGAGAGTGCCAAAAGAAGAGACGAGAAGGAAGATACTTGAGGCAGCCAGGGAGCTTGCCGCTTCCGGCCAAAAGATAACCCTTGCAGAATGCGCCCGGATGGCCGATGTCGCCTACTACAAGGCCGTGTACGCCTGTAAAGACTCTGAGGAGCTTGAAGAGCTGATGAGCGGAAGCGCAGGCTAGTGCCGCAAGACGAAGCGGACTGCGGCTGGATGTCCCTCCCCGCCCTTGCCCAAAGAGGCAGGGGGCGGGAGCGTTCCGCGCCGCAGTCTTGCTGCGCCAGGGCACAAGAACCCGAAGTTTCAGTGCTTCTTCGCCAAAACCCGCTCCGACCAGTCACAGATCGCGTCGAAAAGCTCATCAACTACATTCATGGGATCCATGGGGTCGAAGTTGGGATTGTTATAGGGAAACTGCAAGAACTCGTGTGTCGTATTGGCCAGCCGAACCACGGAAATATCCCTGTTCCCTCTCTCCTGCGCCGCCCGGGCCAGGACGTCGGCGTGATACGGCATGACCTTGAGGTCCTTTTCTCCTTGGACTATCAGAATAGGCGCATTCACCTTGCGAATGTTCTCTATAGGGTCAAGCTCCATATGCTGCCTTACCCATTCGAGGTTCCCAGGCAACACACTTGAGTCCTTCCCGGCCCTCGCATCCTCCACAAACTGGCGCACCGCCGGCGCCAGGCTGCGTGCCAGAGCCCGCGAGGCCTCGTCAAGTTCTTCGAATTCCGCTTGGTATTCAATCTGCTCTATCATGAGCTCGTCGATGGTTATGGACGCTCCGGCCAAAAGTATGCATCCTGCAAAACGAGAGTCGCGGGATGCAAGGTACGGGGCGATGTAGGCACCTTCCGAGTGTCCGATCAGTCCAATTCGAGAATGGTCTATCTCGGGCAGCTCTCTAAGGTAATCTATCATGGCACTAACGTCGCCGATGAGGTCGTGAAGATTCGCAGATTCATGATGGCCAGTGCTCTCACCTACGCCCCGCTCATCGTAGCGCAGCGTTGCAACGCCTACATCGGCCAGGCGATGGGCTATTGTCCGAAAGATGTTCGCCACATACACCGGCGGGGTGTTGCCGTCCCTATCTTGAGGGCCTGAACCGGATATCAACACAACAGCAGGGTATGGCGACTGTGCCCCGGCAGGAAGAGTCAAAGTTCCCGCCAGCACCACGTCGCTGCCGGATCTCACCGTGAAGTCCCTTTCAACAAGGCTTGCTGCCCCCGCTGGAGCCGCCGGGGGCTCGGCTTCCTGCGAAGCCCGCTCCATGAGCTCTTCAAACTCCTGGCGAACGGCGAGAACGCCCTGCCCAGGAATTTCCAGATGCATTACCCTGCCGCCTTCGTCCACTAGCACCGACACGCCGATGGCCTTCTCTATAACTACCCTGTACTCTGATAGCGGAATTGGAGAAGATGCCGTCTTCTCAGTAGCCCCAACATGCTCCACCGCAAATGAGGCTGCCGCGAGCGCACTTGGAACCAGCGCCTGGAAGGTTTGGACCCCGCCGCGCCGAGCATCGTACATGCCTATGAGAACTTGATAGTGGCAGAAGACATTGTTGTCCATTACCACCCGCGGCATGCCCAGTTGGAACTCACGTCCCATGCCAGGCAGGCTGAGGTGCGCTGTATGCTCCTCAAATGTGACCGAGAGGGTCCCGCCTGGGCCCGCGTCGAGCACATAGGAGCTTGCTCCCAACTCCCCGGCAAGCCCAAGCACAGTATCTAGACGGGTAACTCCGCCTCCCACATGGAGCTCAACAGTGCACTTGGCCTCATCGGCCGATACCTCGAAATCCTCTGTGCCCATGAGGGCGCCGCCTGCATATATGTTGAATTTGCCGCTGTCGATGCCTGAGGTGTATGCCCCTGCAGGCCCTGAACAGATCCCACACGCAACTGCAATCAGCATCAAAACCGCCAACGCGCCGACGCGTACCAGCCGTATCAGGGAATGCCTTGTTCCGCACCTCTTGTTCATAGTTGCACCCCTCTTCTTGCATGTATCATGTGACGTTTATACTTCGATGCAGTGCACACTTCACCTGCCGCTGATGTCGCTTCAAGATACACCATCCGCCCGCAGAAAGCGGACGGATGGTATATCTGGTGCTGTCCAAGCTGGATCCGTGCACCAGGTGAACTGGTCAGAGTTGAAGCAGGCTGCGCCTTGCCGTTAGAATATGAAACGGCAGAAACAGCACACGATGAATGCGATTACCACAACCCAGAGCCAAATCCACCAGGGAAAACAGAAGAACTGGCTAGTAGTCACGTCAGCCACGTCTGGTCACCTCCTGAGGAACGTCTAGTCTAGACTATGTCGCCTCAAGCGAGCTCGGTCTGCCAAGTAGAAGAGCAGGCTGCACCTTACCAGCAGAGCACAAAACGGCAGATGCAGCACACGATGAATGCGATCACCGCAACCCAGAGCCAGAACCACCAAGGCCAAAAGAACTGGCTAGTAGTCACATCAGCCACGTCTGGTCACCTCCTGAGGTAGGTCTGGCTTATTTTATGTTGCCATGAGCGAAATGGAACCATGCTGAATGTCTGCTCACGCCGACGCGAGCCTAATATCGCCGGTGGCCCCCAGCGCATCGCCGAAGACCACAACAGCCCCGGCCACGCCCGAAATTCTTGAGGCGATGCCAAGGGCCTTCTCGATATCCTCCCGCGAGCGCACCTCGTTGGCAACCCTTGTGGCCAATGCATCGGCAAGTGCTGTGTCTTTCGCAACAACAACGGCCGCATCACACCTGCCAAAGCACCGTGAATGCCCCACAGTCCCGGAAGACGTGCAGACGCCGCAAGGCATTTGACTTGGGGCGATCTCCAGCGCAACCTTGCCGCTAAGGGGAGACTCCCCAGCATGTATCCCCACCCGGCGCACGCGGCTTGAGGCGATGAAGATGTCGCCCCCATTCTCCACAATCACATCGTCTACCCGCACCCCATTCACGCTGGACGAGGCACTCGCTGACATGAGGTCCTTCCCAACCATCTCCCCTATGGCCCCTGCCACAGCCGCCATAGGCCCAACCCCTGCCCGGGCAGCGCTCGCACACATCCACCTGACGATCGGGGGTGCCCAGGGCAGAGGAACCACCGGAACGAGGCTTGTAAGAAACTCAGGATGCGTCGGGATGTAGCTTTCGATCTCCCCGCGGGCGCGAAGGATGGCAGTCGTCACGCGATCGCGGAGCAAGTCGGGTGCGGCTTGCCGATCGTCTAGTGGCCCGCTGGAGGAGCGAGCGCGGGCTAGCCCAATCCCTATCTGAAGATCCGTCTCCCCCACTGCGCATCTGAAGTAGATTACGTCAGGGGCGCTGAAAAGCTCCCTGTACTTCCTGGGTTCATGAGCTCGTTCCATAGCCAGTCCCCTCCCGATTGCCTGCTGATCGTATGTCAGATTGGAGTGCTCATGGCCCCCACAGGGCATGCGCGCGTGCAGAGCCTGCAAAGGTAGCACTTCTCCTTGTCAAAAAGGAGACTCCAATCAAGATTGTCCATGGTGAGCGCATGTGAAGGACAGACCGCCGTACATGCACCGCAATGCACACACTTGTCCTCATCCCAAACAATGCTGCCGTTCAGAATCTCGTATTCGATGTCCTCCGCCGTCAGGAACCTGAGGCCCCGATCGACATCGTCGGCGCTTCCCTGTATGTCCATGATGAGCCTGCCGGCCTTGTCAGCTGCGATCTCTGCATGCAATATGTTGATCCAAAGATTGAACTGGCGAACCAGGGAATAGGTTATGGGCTTGCCAACCGCACCGGGAGGGTAAGTCAGTAGCGCCTTGACCCTCTTTTCGCCAGTGCTGGTTTCGCCAGTGTCCGCACTGACTCCGGCATTAGCCCGATCACTAGCCCTGCCATTGATCCCAATACGCTTTTCGGAATTCATCCCTACTCCCCCTCACAATCTTCAAGTGCTTGAGGCGAACCCTCACGCGGGAGCGCCGCCACAGGTGTTTGCAGTTCGAACTCGCCTCTGGCAATCCAACCCTTCAGCGTCTGGGCAATCTCCCTCGCCATCTTCAGGCTTGAAAGCGGAGCAGTTGGGATCGTGCGCGAGCCCACCTGCACACTCCCACTCCTCAGCTCCTCGTATGAAACTTCGCCCAGGGAAGGTTTGGACCGACGGCCGACGCTGTAGTCGAAAATCTCAGTTTTAATGTCGCGGTTCCGCACCGCAACGTGTCGGACCATCTCCTCATCTAGCAGAGGAATCGCCGTCCCCACTCCCACGAACATGGTCACCCCGTACTTCTCGAACACGGCTGCCCTGATGTATCTGGGATCCATCTGTTTGAGGTCGCCTATGAGGGCCAGGCATGCCGCTCCGCCAATGGGAACCCCATTTTCCGCCCTGGGCTGCGACGGGTTGTGCTGAGTCCCCTGCCACGCCACATACCCCTGGGCGCCTCCGAGGAATATTCGGGAGCCAAGCCCGATAGTTCTGTAGAACGGATCGCATATCAAGGGGCTGAGCTCGCCTGCGGTGCAGTAGTTCACGTTCCCCAGCTTCGGCAGCAATGTGCCCATGTATGTGTAGATAGTCCTATCAGAGGAATTGGTAGCTGCCCCGTAGTTCTGATAACAGTTGCGGGGGTTGAACATGTAAGCCTCGTTAATTGAATCTTTGGTGATCCAGGCCTCAAGCTCACGCCTGGGATAGCAGTCCGTCCCATAAGACGTGGCGCGAAGCTTCACCTTCCTGCCTGCTATCAAGTCCTCGATAACGTGCGCCCCTCCGTATTCCATCCCCCTGCTTTCCGAAAGCTCCGTTGCACCGATGTAGGCATCCACAGCAGCGAGCCCGGCACATGCCGGCACATCGTTCAGCCATATCTTGCTCATCCGTATGGGAGGATCAGAGTGGCCGAAGTTGAGAAAAGCGCCGGAGGAGCACATAGGGCTGAACGTGCCGCAAGTCACAACATCCACGTCGCGGAAGGCCCCACCGACCCCCTTTTCGTCCACGATCCCTATTATCTCCTCAGCAGTCACAACCACAGCCTTCTTGCTGCGTATCTTCTCATTTATCTCTTCAAAGCTCTTGTAACCCATCTATTCTTTCCCTCCCGCAACTTCGCTTCGTTCGCCCGGGGCGCGCCTTTCAGCAAGCAGCCTATCCACCTCTTGCGCCGCTTCCACGGCATCACGGCCGTACCCGCTTGCCCCTATTCTCATTGCGTACTCCCGGGACGTAGCTGCGCCTCCTATAATGATTGGCAAATCTAGCCCTTCCCGCGAAAAAAGCTCTATCACATCTTGCATCTTCGGAGCAGTAGTTGTCATCAACGCGCTCAGGCAAACCACGTCCGCCTGCGCCTGCCTGGCCCCTCGAAGTACATCGCCAGCCTTCACGTTCTTTCCAAGGTCGACTACTCTGTAGCCATTGCTTTCAAGGAACATGGAAACGATGTTCTTGCCTATGTCGTGGATGTCCCCTTCCACAGTGGCGATGACCACAGTCCCCTTAGGTTCAGGCGCATCGCCTTTGCTGCCCAGGCTCGACCTGATCACGCCAGTTGCAGCCTGCATTGCCCCCGCCGATAGCATCAGCTCGGGAAGGAAGTATGTGCCTGAGGCGAAACGCCTTCCAGTCTCCTCTATAGCCGGGATCAGCGCATCATCGAGGATGTGGGAAGCATCTTCTCCCTCGGAAAGAGCTTCGCCCACAAGCTCTACAGCAACAGCTTTCTCCCCGCCTAAGATTGCATCGTAGATGCGGGCTAGCCTGTTGTCCATGCGGCCGTGGGCGTGGCCGGCGCCATGTTCGTCGCCTGTGCCGCAGGATGTTGCCGGCGCCGCTACCTGTGCAGATGGCGGCGGGGGTGCAGACGCGGGCCGCGTTGCGTTCTTGGGCCCCGCGGCGCCAAGTGAGGCGATGTATCGTTCCGCATGCACATCACGTCCTAGAAGGACCCTTGCTGCGCGGACTTGGGCCATTAAGGCTTCGTCCAGAGGGTTGACTATGGCAAGATCCAGCCCGGAAGCTACAGCTAGCATAAGGAATGTCGAGTTTAGGACGGGCTTTGCGGGAAGCCCGAACGAAACATTGGAGATCCCCAGAGACGTCTTGCAGCCCAGCTCCTTGCGGATCAACCCTATTGCCTTGAGAGTTTCGGCGACCTGCTCCTGTTTGGCCCCTGCCGGCATCGCCAAGGCGTCGATGATCACCGACCCTCGGGAAATTCCATGGGCTTCCGCGCTCTCCACAAGCGCTCGGGCCAGCCTCAGACGGTCCTCAGCTGTAGCCGGAATCCCCTTTTCATCTATGGGCAGGCCTATAACCGCCGCGCCGTATCTTGCGGCAAGCTCCAACGTTTCAACCTCCCTGCCAGGCTCCAAGGAGAAGGAGTTGACAAGAGCCCGTCCCACGTAAGCCCGGAGCCCTGCCTCGAGGGCTTCGGGGGAGGAAGAATCGAGGCAGAGGGGCAGACGGGTGCTTTCCTGGGCGGCAATGACGGCTTCCCTCATGGCCCATGGCTCATCCGCAAGCGGGGTGCCGACATTTATGTCCAAGGCCTGGGCCCCTGCCCTTGCCTGGGCTGCGGCCTCGCTGCGAACAAGCTGAAAGCGACCTTCGATTATGTCGCGGACCAGTTTGCTCCTGCCGGTAGGGTTAATCCTCTCGCCTACAATGACAGGAAGCTCCGCATCGGCAAAGAACAGGGCCTGCGTGCGAGAGGTTATGCCCAGCTGGGGCGCGGCGCTTCGCGAAGGCGGCCTGAGCCCCGACACTGCGGCGCGAAGCTTTGAAATGTGTTTCGGGGTGGTTCCGCAACAGCCGCCTATGATAGAAGCCCCCGCCGCCACCAGCTCAGGGCCGTAGGATGCAAACTCCCCAGGCCCCATTGGATACTCTGCAAGCCCGGACGGGCTAATGTGGGGCAAACCTGCATTGGGTTGCACCGATACTGGCTTTGATGTAGCAGCCGCAATGCGGGCCACCACGTCCACGAGCAGGTCAGGCCCGACTGAGCAGTTCACTCCCACGACAGCCGCCCCCATGGCCTCCATGACCAGCGCCGCCGATTCCGGCGGAGTCCCGGTAAAGGTCCGCCCTGTGGAATCGAAGGTCATCTGGGCAATCACCGGAATCCCGGGCGCCCGATCGCGGCAGGCAAGGAGCGCTGCGCGCATCTCATTGAGGTCTGCGATCGTCTCGATGATGATAAAATCAGGTCGCGCATCGGCGAACGCCTTTGCCTGCTCCGCGAACTGCTCATATGCCTCATCGAAGCTGACCTCGCCCAGAGGTTCCACCAATGCGCCCAACGGGCCCATGGAAGCTGCAACAAGTGCCCCGCGGCCTGATGCGGCGCGCCTGGCGATCTCGACGGCGGCTACGTTGATATCGCGCGCTGCGTGAGCCAGGCCAAAATGGCTAAGGCGCAGAGGTGTGCCGCCGAAGGTGCAGGTCTCGATGATCTGAGCACCGGCATCAACATACTGGCGGTGGATCCACTCCACTTCCTCCGGGCGATCCAAGCACCACGCTTCAGGGCAAGCTCCGGGAGGCAAGCCCCGCGCCTGGAGCATGGTCCCGAATGCCCCGTCGAAGATGAACACCTCATCTCCCCGGATAAGATCCTCTTTGCGCCCACTCATCCGTTCGACACCACCTTGCGCAGGCCGCTGGCGGACGCCAGGGGCAACGAGGAGGCCGGAGGAACCGCAAAGCCCTTTTCAGCCAATGCGTCCAGGACGCCTATCACCCGCTTCGAACTATTCATGGGGAAGATGTGTATCCCGGCGATGTCCTTGCCTATCTCGGAAAGCAGCTCCGCCGCCAGCCTGTATCCTTCGCCGTCTCCCCCGGCGCGCATCCGGTCGATGACCCAGTCGGGCACTGCCATGCCGGGAACGTTTTCCTTGAGGTGAACAGCAAAGGCGGCATCTTTGATCGGGAGTATCCCATAGAGGATCGGGATGCGCACCCGTCCGTCCGCGGCTTCGGCCCACCTCGCGTAGGCCCGCGGGTCGAAAATCGGCTGGGTCTGGA
>JAQVXE010000188.1 GCA_028709305.1 Bacillota bacterium
ATCACAAGCCTATCTATGAGCGCTTGCACATCGTCATTGGGCTCATAACCAAGGTAATCAGCTAGCCGCAATCGTTCCCTCAGCACAGCCACGCCAAGCTGATGCGGGTCTGCCGGCCAGTTGAATTCGATAAGCTCGCCGGAGATGTTCATCCATTTCAGCCATACGAATATGTAGTCAGTATCCGTGGGTATGCCCTTCAGGCGGATGGGGCTGGCAGCGACTGGATCTTCGTCGGTCTCAGGCGCTTTTACCTTCGCAGACCCTCGTGCAAGAACCCTACCCAGAGCGTCACAGTACTCAACTATGACCTCAGCTCCGAGAAGCGTCACTGGCTTGTGTAGCCACCCTCCTGGCCCGAAGTAGAGTTGAAGCAAAGCGCTGTTGTCCTTGGGAGGCGACACCTCTGCTGAAGCTATCCATAAATCCGGATCAAGATCGGGATCCGTTTCGTTGACAATGATCGCTGTGAGGCGCCAGGGATGCCCAACCTCAAAAGGCGGAGCAGCCAGCGCCGACATCACTTGCACAGCGACCAGACAGAGGGCGCAAAGCGCGCCCAAAACAACTAGCAACTTGAGCCTAGTCTGTCTGGGGCTTCACAACCTCGACCCGAACCCACATTCATCAGAATCCTGAGACCGATTACTCGAGAAGTCGATACGCATTGTGGCATTCTCCTCTTCCTCAGACCCCCGCATTGGAAGGGATCAGATTATTCAGGTGAATTCGTCGCCCGCTAGACCTTCTCTATCCGCAACGGCTTCTGTCCGCCACACCAGGACCCGATTCGCCTCTAGCCATCTGCGGCCTCTACGTGGCTAACAAGTTCATAGCCCCGAAATGTTGATCGCGTAGTTGGCGCGCACCTTGAGTTCTCCTGTCGGGGCGCCTTCTCCGAGCACTCCTACGTACGACGACGGCGTTTCCCCGGAGCGCTCCGAGATTTCACCGGCAATAGGTAGCGTGATGGAAACGTCCCCCCTGGAGGATGCTGCATCGGCCTGCACACAGGTTGATTGTGGAACTTCGATTGTAACCGCGTTCTCTCCAGTTTCGATGTCGTTGCTTTGTCCGAGGGTTCCCCGGAAGCCAATTGAGCCCCAAGATGAGAACAGGCGCATCCTTCCCGTGACCTCTGCATCATTGACTTCGATTTTGCCCGTGGCTTCTACATCCAGATCACCCCTGGTGGAATTCACTCTGATTTTGCCGCCTCTGCTTGTTCTGACCCGGATTGCGCCATCGATCCCTTCCAGTGTAGTGTCGCCAAATGACAGTGCGGAGCTTACAGCTATCCCCGCCGGGACCTCAACACGGAGAATGGCATCGCCCATCCACTTGCTCACAACTGATTCATCTGGCTTGGCGACGATCTCGAGAACGTCGCCACAGATCTGCGTGTTCAGCTGCAGAAACCCCAACTTCTTCTCGGCCTGTTCCACTGTGTCGCCGTACGCGACCAACTTGCCTGTTAAGGTGATGCTGTTACTATCTGTCCCAACGACCGTTATTTCGCCATGATGCGCCTGTATATCTACGCGCTGGACGCCGGCGGTGCTGAAGGTCTTCTCAAATGGAATGCTTGCGGAGGCGTCCTTTGTAAAACCGATCATTGAGACGGACCCCGGCGGGGATTTATAAACCAGCAGTTGGCTTCCCGACAGCCATGGATGGGTGAAACTTGCTATTACGGCAAGCAAGACGAGAGCGAATATGACTATTCCTTGACGAGAGATCGTCTTCGACAGCTCTCCCGTCATAACAGATTCCCGCCGGCCAGGCGCCGACTTCTGCGACTCGAGGATCTTTCCTGCGACAAAGATGAGCAAGACTATGGCCGCCAAAGCGGGCCAGAACGGTCTGAGGGGAATAACCTTACGATAAGCCTCCAAGTACTCCATCTCTTTGTACACGATCAAACCTGGAGTGGGTATGAACGATGCTATGTACATAGCATGCGGCGCAAATGCAAAGGCCAAGTAGAATGTGAGTACACAAACGACTGCAGCGATCAGCCCTGAGATCCGCGGCACAATGGTTCCTATTGTGAAGGAGAAGATCCCAACTGCAACGCTGAGAGCAGGGCCGAGGATCAAACAGATCACTACCCATGTGATATCGATGGCCTTCTCCCATGGCTTGAGCCAAAGAATGTTCTTCTTCATTGATATGATGGCGGAGTAGAACATTGAGGATCTTCTCGCTACAATCCATGTTCCCGTGGTTGCCACGACAGCGATGAGCGCCAGACCGAGAGCGGCTGCAAGCAGCTTGGCCCAGATCACCCCGGCACAGCTCATTGGGGATGAGGGGAGATGCAACTCGGCACGGTCGCGCCAGTCACTGCGCATTGTGAAATATCCGACTATCAGAGAGGCTATGCATATTCCCGCAAAAGGAATGAATGACAACACAAAAGCAAGCCCCTCACCTCGTTCCATTTCCCATACCGCCACCCTGATCGCCAGCCAGGCGTCAAACCCTAAGGTGGCCGCCGAGGCCAACAGAATTCGGGGCCAGAAACCGCGCCACTCCTTCAATACAAGTGACCGCCAATTCCTCACCTCAACCTACCTCCGCAAAGA
>JAQVXE010000189.1 GCA_028709305.1 Bacillota bacterium
TCGGGCGAGGATCGTGAATGAAAAGACCGGCGAGGCGCGGGATTATTCGGCCAACACATCGCCGAACGGAGATTTCTCCATTACTGTTCCTTTTGATGTGGGTGAGGGAGAGTGCCACATATCAGTGGCGTCCAGGTTGAGCGGCCCGCAAACCTACAACGTGGCAGCCAAGTACTGCGTGATTGTAGAGCCTGCGCCTATCGACATGGTTCAACCTGCTTACCGCAGTGGAACAGTATTAGCCTATGATCGATATCTTATCAAGGGGTTTGCAAATGCCGATGGCGCAAGGGTTGATGTGGAACGAAATGGGAAGACGGCGACTGTCCTCAACAAGACCCAGGCAGGCCCATTTGAGGCATGGATAGATCCTCCCACCGCGCACGAGGAGTGCCGAGTGACCGTATCCTCATTTCACCGCAGTGGAAACCAGTACATACCTCGGCGACAATACGTCGTGGTCCGAGTTCCAAGGATTCCGGCTCCGGCAGATTCAGAGAAAAAGGAGATTCAATGGGATGCTCCCCAGATCCGATCACTCGCTGTATCACTTACGCAGGGCATAAAGGATCCGTACGACAAACTTCGGGCCATTCATGATTGGGTAGCTTCCAATTTGGTCTATGACGTGCGCGCCGCCGCCAGTGGAGATTTGGGAAGGACTGACGCCGTTGCTGCCATCTTGCGTGGGGGCAGTGTATGCCAGGGGTATGCCAATGCCACAGCCGCCCTTGCCCTGGCCGCAGGTTTCAGGGCTCGCGTGGTTTCGGGAGAAGCTGTTCAGGATGGAATCCGAGAAAGCCATGCCTGGAATGAAGTGGAGGTGAACGGCAGAATAGTGCTGCTCGATACGACCTGGGATGCGGGACATGTAAAAGACGGCAGGTTCGTTCGGAGGCCTGCCGCCGTCTGGTTCGACTCCTCTCCGGAGGAATATCTACAGAATCACAGGGGTGGGCTCATTCTTCCGTGAGCTGCCACTCCGCTTGCTGAACCAGTCTGGTAATGGGATCCACCAGTTTCTCATCAAGCCAGTAGATGAGCTTCCCATCGGTGATGCGGTATATCCATACTCTCTTGTATTGGGCTCCCCATTCGAATATGGCAACTACCGATATGCCGCTTTGGGTTTTCCCGGCATAACTGACCTCAACCGTGCTTCCCACAACTGGATCAAACGGGTCAAGCTTGTCGCCGTTCCTAAGCCGCGTTAGGCCTGATACTGGGAGCCAGAATCCGCCTATCTTGCCTGCCCCTGAATGGACGTTCTTCGTTGTCCCTATCTGCCCGTCATCTCCCGAGAATACCCTTCTAACCTTGGCTATGGACCAATTCTGGCCCGCCTCTGCCATCTCAACTTCAAGGAAGGCAGGTATTGGGATGCCGGGGCCCGTTGTGGGCATCCACGTTCTGATAGCTCCCTGATAGGTCATTCTGGCACCTGGCTTAACCCAGCCCGGTGCAGCCTGCCCCGACCATGGAAGCGACATGTTGCGTTTCGTGACGAACTCGGCTGCTGAAACATACGATAGACTCTCATCAGAGAGGACCAGCCATTGGGCCTGGTACACGAGCAGCCCTGTGCTTGATTGAAATATCCATACATGATGCCTGTTGCTGCCCTTTGGCCCGTAATCGAACCTCGTGCAGTCGTATGTAATTCCGTCGGCCTCGTATTGGACTTCGGAGACGACGAGCTGATCCGGAGGACGTCTTGCAAGGTTCTTGATGACGACTGGGTTTATCCAGAAATCGCCTGCCCCCGCATAGGCAGTACGTGTAACATCTTCCCATGGTATCATCAGGTCCCCTATGAAGAGAGTCGAGGATGTGGCTGAAAAGCGTGTATCAAGGGCTATCACGTCAGTTCTCACTACAGCCGGCGCTGCAGGACTCAGCTTTTCAGGGTGCATTATCGGAGGCGCGATGCCTTCCCTGCTCGACTTGGCCATGGGATTGGGCACTGTTGCTGCTGACGTTCGATAATACACTCTAAGCCCTTCCTGAACCCATAGAGGGGCAGGGAGGCTTTTCAGCTCGGGAAAGAGGTCAAGGATTGACTGCGAATCAGATTCTCTTTCTATCAAAGCCGGCCCTCGGCTCCCGATTAGCTGAGATGGCAGCCCCATGACACTGCTAGAGCTGACGCCAAACACTGCCAGGCAGACTGCTGCGGCGCACAGTAGAGAAAGCAATCGAGATCGCGACAAAGCAACATCCCCCCGAAATTCTCAACGGAAGTCACATGAAACACATCATATATTCCTCAGCTACACATCATTCTCCTTCACTGCTTTGGATTGGCAATTGCAAATAGGGCTGATTCTGAAGGAACCAATCACCACACATGCCCGTCCAAGAAACACGGGGCAACGACAGCATCGCCGTTGAGAGGCTTAGGGGGAGATAGCATCATGAAGAACAGAAGGGCGGCAGCGGTCTTCGCTGCGATCCTCATGGTATCTTTGCTGGCCGCCGGATGCGGACGAGTGGCGACTACCGGAACCATACAGGGTTATGTTGTGCAGAATGGAAAGGCCAAGTCGTTAGCTGGGCCTGCAGTAGAAGAGAAGATCACAGTTCT
>JAQVXE010000069.1 GCA_028709305.1 Bacillota bacterium
CGTGGAGCCAAAGACCCCAACTTCGTTGTTTTAGAGGCTGATCTTGGACGCTCTACGCGCACAGCGAAGTTTGGGAAGCAATTTCCAGAGCGATACTTCAACCTGGGGATCGCAGAATCCAACATGGTAGGAGTGGCTGCAGGACTGGCCTCCTGCGGCAAGACCGTAGTCATAAGCGGATTTGCAGTATTCACGTCAGGTAGGGCGTGGGACCAAATAAGGGTATCGCTTGGGTATGCGCAAAGCAATGTCAAGGTTTGCGTTACGCATTCAGGGCTATCGGTAGGCGAGGATGGCCCGACGCATCACGCCATTTCCGATATTGCTCTGATGAGGTCCATACCTGGCATTACAGTCGTACAACCTTGTGATGATGTTGAAACAGTCCAGTGCCTGAATGAAGTCTCGAATCGGCCCGGTCCCTTTTATGTACGTCTGGGCCGAATGCCTGTAGAGCGTGTCCACAAGGCTGACTATCGGTTCAATCTGGGCGACCTGGATGTGCTCAGGCCAGGTGAAGACATTGCAATACTGGCTACAGGGATCGGTGTTCAGATGGCCTTAGCTGCAGCAAGCAAGCTCTCAGCCAGAGGCATATCAGCCTTAGTTGGGAACGTTCATACCATAAAGCCTCTACCAGGCAGGCAGATCGCTGACATAGCCCGCAGGGTTGGCAGAGTGGTGACTATTGAAGATCATAGTGTAGTCGGAGGACTAGGTGAGGCTGTATCAACTGTGCTGGCTGAGGAAGCATCGGATGCCAGGATCCGCCTAATAGGCTCTCCGGACGCGTACGCTGAATCGGCTCCAGCCAGAATCCTCCTTGACAACGCGGGCGTATCAACTGATGCAGTGATCAGGGCCGCTGACTCTTTGTTAAGTGATGAGCAGAAGAAATAGAGGCGTTGGATGATCCACTGAAGCTATGCACAATACAGACCACGCTGGGACGCCTCTATGGGGGGGAATTGTCTTGGACACAATCCTGGAGATGAGAAACATAAGCAAGTCGTTCGGTGGGGTCAAAGCATTGAGCGGCGTAAGCTTCTCCCTGAAACAAGGGGAGATTCATGCACTTGTTGGCGAGAACGGTGCGGGGAAATCCACCCTGATCAAGATACTGTCAGGTGCCTATGTGAAGGACCATGGTGAGATACTCATGAACGGCAAACCGGTGAATGTCCGAACACCCAGGGATGGGCAGGCTCTCGGAGTCAGAGTCATATATCAGGAATTCAACCTGGTCGGTTCATTGTCAGTTGCTGAGAATATCTTGCTTGGGCACTACCCACAGGACCGCGGATTGATCCTGTGGGATGAAATGTACGAAAAGGCCCGGGAGCTGCTCAAAAGAGTTGGCTTCAACATCGACGTCAGGCAGAAGGTTTCGAGTCTATCAGTTGCGGAACAGCAAATGGTGGAGATATGCAAGGCGCTTTCTCAGGAGGCGAGCATCCTCATAATGGATGAACCAACTGCTGTCTTGTCTGAGCAGGAGCTAAGCACGCTGTTTGGCACAATTCGGAAGCTGGCTAGCGGTGGCGTAAGCGTAATTTACATCTCACACCGGCTGGATGAGGTTTTCAACATAGCGGATCGAATCACCGTTCTGAAGGATGGAAAAACCGTAGGCACGGTAAGCGCATCGGAAGTGGAAAAGGATGAGCTGGTGAGGATGATGGTCGGTCGTGAACTGGCCGAGATCTATCCCAATAGATCATCTGGGGGCAAGAAGGAGATTCTTCGCGTGGAGAATCTCACTGGGGCTGGGTTTTCGGGTCCAATATCGTTCACCTTGAACGAAGGAGAAATACTGGGCTTTGCGGGGATGGTTGGCAGTGGGCGAACAGAAACCATGCGGGCGATTTTCGGAGCCACGCCAAAGACTGGAGGCAAGGTGTTCGTCGAAGGAAATGAGGCAAGGATAGGCTCCCCGCAGGACGCAATAGATGCAGGCATTGGTTTTCTGCCGGAAGACCGCAAACGCCAGGGTCTTGTTCTGTGCCGTCCAGTCAACGAGAATATCACGGCTGCTTCGCTTAGCGGCATATCGAGGGCGGGAGTTATCAACACAGAAAAAGAGACTGCCGAGGTCACGAAGTACGTAGACAAACTGAAAGTCAAGACTCCCTCCATAAAGCATCTGGTGGGAAATCTGAGCGGTGGGAATCAACAGAAGGTCGGCCTTGCCAAGTGGTTGATGGCGCATCCCAAGGTTTTGGTTTGTGATGAGCCGACTCGAGGCATAGATGTAGGAAGCAAGGTCGAAATATACAAGCTAATTGCTGACCTTGCCAAGAGTGGAATAGGCATCATCGTGATCTCATCGGAGCTTCCTGAGATTATCGGGCTGTGTCACAGAGTGCTCGTGATGCGAGAAGGCTCAGTCGAGGGGGAGCTGAAGGGTAAGTTCTCAGAGGAAGATGTCATGATGTACGCTACTGGCGTCATGGCTAATTAGGCAATCGACTTCGTACAGCCACAAGAAAGGGTGTATAAAGATTGGCACGAGCAAAGAGCGTCCTTGGCAGATACGCCTTGATCATCATCTTTGTTGCTCTGATCATAATCTCCGCGTGTCTGTCCGATGTATTCTTCACCTCAGTAAATATATTCAATGTCTTGCGGCAGAGTGCTATGGTCGGCATTGTAAGCATGGGCATGCTCCTTGTCATCCTTACTGGAGGGATAGATCTTTCCGTCGGATCACTGTTCGCCCTGAGCTCAGTCATGGTGGCAAAGCTGCAAAACGTAATGCCATGGCCTGCCGCAACACTTCTGGTGTTGCTTATGGGCCTGATGCTAGGAATGATCAATGGATTCCTGATCACCAGGGCTAAGGTTGCTCCGTTTGTAATTACTCTGAGCATGATGAGCGTGGCGCGGGGATTAGCCTTCTCGTACTCGAAAGGGGCGGCAATTCTTGTTCCCTTCTCTTCGTTTGAACTCATTGGGACTGGCTATGTTGGCCCGGTACCAGTTCCAGTCTGTATCATGGTTCTCGTCTTTATCATAGTCGCCTTCATGCTCGAACGAACTACGTTCGGCCGAATAGTGATCGGAATAGGCGGGAACGAGGAAGCAATGAGACTGGCTGGAGTGAACACGAATCGACACAAGACTGCAGTGTACATGATTTCCGGTTTCCTGTCGGCCCTTGCGGGTGTGGTTATTACAGCTCGCATGGGTGTGGGATCCCCCATTACCGGTGAAGGCATGGAACTGGACGCCATTGCAGCAGTCGTGGTTGGTGGCGCGAACATGGCGGGGGGCGAGGGAAATGTGCTAAACACAGTGCTGGGCGTGTTAACTCTGGCACTGATTGGGAATATCCTGAACCTTCTCAATGTCCCCGCATATCCGCAGTATATTCTAAAAGGTTTGATAATTGCAGTAGCCGTGGTTTCAAGACGCAGAAGTGAATTGAACTAGCAGCTGTTTGAGAGGAGAATTCCCGTGATTGCAGCATATTCAGGTCGATACGGGGAACGAATGAAGGCCCTAGTTCAGGTAGGGCCTGACGGTGACGTGCGTTACACAACCGTGGAAACGCCCAAACTGAAAGAGGGAGAGGCCTTAGTCAAAGTCATGGCAGCAGGGATATGCGGGTCGGATCCACCGAGGAACATGCGCAAATACCCTGGAATACCGGGGCATGAGTTATCGGGGATCATAGTTGAGCTCGACGCGCCTTCCTGTGGATTTGAAGTTGGAAGCAGAGTTGCTGTGGCTCCGCTTGTGCCGTGCATGACGTGTGACATGTGCGCTGAAGGCAGGTATTCCAACTGCAGAGGCTATGATTTTGTCGGCTCAAGGCGCTGGGGCGCTTTCGCCCAGTACGTAGCCGTGCCGGCTACGAACCTGCTGAACGTGGCTGACAATGTTAGCTTCGAGGAAGCGGCTTTGGTTGAACCGGCTAGCGTGGCTCTCCATGCTACCAGGTATGCAGGGGTGGATGTAGGTTCATCAGTAGCCATTGTGGGCGCTGGTTCCATAGGGTTGCTTGTAGGACTGTGGGCACGCGCCATGGGAGCTTCGCTAGTGTCTATTGCTGACGTGAATCCGACAAGGCTACAGGTTGCCGCGTCCCTGGGGTTTGACGATGTTTTCGATTCGAGAAAGGGAGACTATGTGGCCCACATAAACAGTCTTACGAATGGTCGTGGAGCCGATATCGCAGTTGAGTCGGCAGGCTCACACATCACCCAGCGCCAGGTCATAGAAGTGCTGAAGCCTCGTGGAAAAGCAGTTTTGCTTGGAATCAGTCACAGGGATGTGACTCTGCCGGAGGTCGTAGGTGAGAGCATTCTCAGAAAGGAGATTACCATACAGGGAAGTTGGGCTGCATATGGCATGCCTTTCCCGGGCCCCGATTGGACAGATACCCTCGAGTACATGTCCTCCGGACGGCTTGACGTAAAACCACTCATTGATTGGACCGGACCGCTTTCGCAGGGTCCTGAGATATATGAGGGACTTAAGACACGCAAGATTCAGTGCACAAAAGCAGTTTTTCTGCCGAACAACGAGTGAGTGTGAAAGAAGAGGGGAGGAACGAGCAACTTGTTTGCCGGCAAACGGGTGATTGTTACAGGAGCTGCAAGTGGCATCGGACTCGAGACTGCTCGTCGCTTCATCATTGAAGGAGCCGCAGTGCTCTGTGCGGACCTGGAAGGTGATAGTCTCTGCCGCGCGCAGTCAGTATTGGAATCTGCAGCGGACAGTGGGCGGGCAGGTGCTGTATCTGTGTGCCCGGTTGATGTTCGAAAGGCGGCCAGCGTTGATCGAATGTTCGATACTGCCGTGGCTGAGTTCGGAGGAGTCGACATTCTGGTGAACTCGGCCGGCGTTAACAGAGTAGCGCGCATTGAAGGGCTTACTGAGGACCAATGGCGGCAGATCATAGAAGTGAACCTTACGGGCGTTTTCCTCTGCTGCAAGCGTGCAGCTAGCCTCATGGTCCCACAGCGATTGGGCAGGATCATAAATATCGCCTCCCAATCGGGCAAACGGGGAGGCATTGGGTTGTCGGCCTATTGCGCTTCCAAATTCGGCGTAATTGGATTTACTCAGAGCCTTGCCAGGGAACTCGCCGAGTACGGCGTAACTGTCAACTCGGTTTGCCCGGGAGTGATTCATACGGTGCTCTGGGATAAGCTGGCCCATGAGTATGTTGGCATCAAGGGCTCTTCTCCAGAGGAAGTATGGCACAATGTCATCTCTGGCATACCCATGGGAAGGGCGGGCACCGCAGAGGATGTGGCAAATGTAATTCTGTTTCTCGCATCCGACCAGGCATCCTTCATGACTGGTCAAGCGATTAACATAACTGGCGGGAGCGAGATGCACTAGCGGTTTGGAGGTGACTTCTGAGTTGAGACAAGAGCGACTTGATGACAGGGAGTATGTCAACTCCCTTGACGCGTTTGGCATGCTCCACTTGATCGAGAGTATGCCTGAGCAGATCAGGAAAGCATGCCGATTCGCCCCAGACCGGACTCTGGCTTTCTCCTCGGTGCCAAGAGCCATCGGAGTTGTGGGGGTTGGCAGCACGACGGTTTGCGCGGAATTGCTCAGTTCAATCGCAGATCAGCATGGGACAACCCCTGTGGTGGCGATGAATAGCTATGATATCCCTCGCTGGGTTGGACGTGATACCCTCCTGGTCTTCATTAGCTTCTCAGGTAACACGGAGGAGACGTGCGCCTGTTTTGCCCAGAGCCTGGAGAACTCGTGCTCGAAGCTGGTAATAACCTCAGGGGGGCATCTTGCCGAAATTGCAGTGGACAATAGCGTCCCTGTTGTGAGAATACCAAGAGAGAAGCCGGCAAACAGGACGGTCTTCCCGTACATGTTCATTCCTTTGCTGAATGCAGCAGCTGATGCTGGTTCCATAGATCGGTCCTATCTGGCTGTGGAGGATGCGGCAGATTTCCTGGCCAATTGCCGTGGCTCTTTTGGAGTAGACAGCCCAATGGAATCCAACATTGCCAAGAAGGTAGCGTCCAGTTGCTCTGGGAGAATACCGCTGATCTACTCCGGTGATCCGTCGCTTCGAGGCGTTGCGCTTCGCTGGGAATACCAGCTGAATGAGAATTCAAAGGCGTTTGCCCATTCAACCTGGTTTCCCGAGGCCAGCCACAATGAGATGGTTGGTCTGACAGGGGACGACATGTCGCATGAGTTTGCCCCGATAGTTCTCTTTGATGAGAGCGCAGCCGGGCTGAGCAAGGAACGATTGAACGTGACGCGTGCGATGCTGAAGCAAAACGGCAATGAAACATGCGACGTGCCAATTAAGGGGAATTCGCTTCTCCACAGGCTCTTGTATGGCGTTTTTCTTGCGGACTACGTATCGTTCTATCTGGCCATTCTACGGGGACTTGATCCTCACGCTGTAGACGTCATTGATCAGATTAGACTTGGAGCTAAGGAGAGAGTCTGATGAAGGGAGCATTTGTGGTTGGTGTCGATGTAGGCACTCAGAGTATCAGGACAATCATATACGATCTGGAAGGCACTCAGGTGGCAGAAAGCAGATACAAGCTGCACACCACATTTCCTGCGCCGGGCAGGGTTGAGCAAAACGCCGATTACTGGTGGATAGGCCTAAAAGAGAGCCTGACAGATTGTTTGGCGAAGTCCGAGATCGACCGCGAGGCAATCATTGGCATCGGAATTGATGGCACATCGTGCACTGTGGTTCCGGTTGGACCTGATGGAGAATTCTTGGCAAGAGCCTTGTTATGGATGGACGTTCGTGCTAGCGAAGAGGCAAAGAAGATTACCGAGCTCAAGGATCCAGTGATGAGGTATGCCGGGTGGAATGAATCCGCTGAGTGGATGATACCCAAAATCATGTGGATGAAGGAGCATGCACCGGATGTATACGAAAGGACATGGCGTTTTGCCGAAGCTCCGGACTATCTGGTATGGCGCCTTACGGGCCGGTGGGTAACGTCTGTTGCAAATGCTACGCATAAGCGCCATTACTTATCGGAGCAGAGCCAATGGCCAGAAAGGATGCTGGATAGCCTGGGCTGCAGTTCGTTCATGGACAAATGGCCTACTGAGGTTGTAGCCATGGGGCAGAATGTTGGTGGCTTGAGCAAGGATGCCGCACGCGAGCTTGGAGGCTTGCGCCCTGGCATCGCAGTTACACATGTAGGTCCTGATGCCCACGCTAACATGATAGGCTTGAAAGTCCTGGAGCCGGGGCAGTTTGCAATGTCGTTGGGCACGTCCACGACCCTGCTGGGGTTGGTGGATTCATTCACGGAAATCAATGGCGTATGGGGGCCATTCAAAGATGCACTGTTGCCGGGTCTTTATGTTGCTGACACAGGGCAACTGTCGACTGGTGCAGTTACTCAATGGTATAAGGATTTGCTGTTCGAGGGTCTGGATAGGAGTGTCGAGGCCGACCCCTGGAAAACATTGGAGGACCAGGCGCTGCAGGTTCTGCCCGGTTCAGACGGCCTGATAGTCCTCGAATACTGGCAAGGCAACCGAACCCCGTACAATGATCCTCTTGCCACTGGCGCTATGTGGGGGTTGACACTGAAACACACGGCAGGACACCTCTATCGCGCCATACTTGAAGGGACCGCCTACGGTGCTCGGAATATCATCGATACGCTAACAGACAATGGTGTTGAGGTAAAGCAGATATGTGCAGGCGGCGGAGGGTCACAGAACCGGTTGTGGGTGCAGATCCATGCGGATATTCTGGGTCGTCCGATAACAGTGGCAAGCACGACGGAAACTGCTTGCCTGGGCTGCGCAATCGCGGCAGCAGTCGCAACGGGGGAATACAGCTCGTTGGCAGAAGCTGCCGATTCTATGGTGCAGTTCGCTGAGACTGTGACCCCCAGCCGAAAGAGCGCCGACATATATGAGTCCCAGTACCGTTTGTATTTGGAAACGTACCAAAGATTGAAGGATCTAATGCATTCAAGCAGCAAGTGTTCACGCTAACGACAGGGGGTCCTACTATTGACATCAGATAGAGTTATTATTGAGCAAGCCAGCGCGGAATTGCGCCGCGCTCTCGGCAACAGATACGATGAAGAGGCTTTGGAACGAGAGGATTATCCGCGGGCAGTCACACTTCCGTGGGATGCCCGTCGGGCGGATTTTGAGTCCTCACTAACCCCGGAACTCGTGGCTTCTGTTATCGATCATACCCGGATCAAAGCTGATACTACAGAGGCGCAAATTGCCAAACTTTGCGAAGAGGCAAGAGAATACGGGTTTGCGTCTGTGGCGATTAATCCGAACCACGTATCTCTGGCGAAGAGGTTGCTAGCTGGTACGAAAGTTGCGGTAGACGCAGCGATAGGGTTTCCATTAGGCACCACGACCAGGGAAGTAAAGGCGTTTGAAGCGCGACAATGCGTAGAGCGTGGATCTGAAGAAGTTGACATGGTTTTGAGCATTGGGGCGCTCAAGGAAGGCGATTTCAATTACGTACTCGACGAGATTCGTGCGGTAGTCGACGCGGTCGAAGGCAAGGCCGTTGTAAAGGTGATCCTGGAGACGTGCCTGCTGACAGAGGAGGAGAAAGTGCAGGCTTGTCTCATGAGCAAGATGGCCGGAGCCGATTTTGTGAAAACATCCACTGGGATGGCAGATGCTGGGGCTACAGTTGAAGACGTACGCTTGATGCGTAGAGTAGTTGGCAATGCCATGGGTGTTAAGGCTGCGGGGGGAATCCGTGACTATGAAACATACTTGGCTATGATCAAGGCTGGAGCAACCAGGGTTGGCTGTAGTGCAGGCGTGAGCATAATTGATTCGCTTAGCCACACCGCATGATCGCGACAGGGGAGGCCATTCTGATGACAATTGAAAGGCAAGGCAAGGTACGGGTTTGCGTTGTTGGAGCAGGTAGGGTAGGCATGATCCATGCGACCAATTTCAGGAGTCGTGTGGTCGGTGCAGAGCTGGCAGCTGTCGTAGATTCCAGCATTGAAAATGCTGAGAGGGCTGCGCGAGACCTTGGAGTTGCTCGGGCATTCTCCAGTCTTGCTGAGGCTCTGGAGTGTGCCGAATTCGATGCTGTTTGCATTGGAACCCCCACGTTTGCCCACGCAGATGATGTGGTGTTGGCAGCCAATTCCGGGAAGCACATTCTCTGTGAGAAGCCTCTTGCGTCGACCATGGATGAGTGCAGGAGAATCTCCAGAGCTGTTGAGAAGAGCGGAGTAACGTTTCAAATGGGATTCATGCGCCGCTTCGATCCGGGCTTCGTAAGAGCAAAGAAGATCATAGATGAAGGGCTGATAGGCGACCCAGTGTTGGTGAAGTCACTTACGAGAGGCCCTGGTTTGCCCGGCAAATGGTACTTTGATTTCGACAAGAGCAACGGACTTCTTGCTGAAGTTAACAGCCATGATTTCGACACAGTAAGATGGATGATGGGCGCTGAAATTGACAAGATCTATGCTGTTGCAGGTTGTTTCAAATGCCATGATGTGAAGAAAGAGTGTCCCGAGTTCTACGACTACGTAACCGTCAGTATCGTTCTTGACAACTCGGCGCTGGGAATAATTGACGGAGCATGCCCCTGCGATTACGGCTACGATGCACGGGTTGAGGTCGTTGGGACAAAGGGTGTGGTTAACGTGGGGTCGATGAGAGATGGAAGTGTGGTAGTGTCCAGCAAGTCAACTGGGGTCACGAGTCCGATTTCATCAAGCTGGAAAGTGTTGTTCAAAGAGGCTTACCTGGCAGAAGCTAAGCATTTCATAGAGTGCATCACAACAGGTTGCCAACCTATTGCAGGCATCAACGATGGGATTCAGGCCCTGAAAGCGGTCAAGGCGGGCAACGAGTCCATCATTGCCGGCAATCCGGTCTACCTGTCCAGCGTGGAATAGGAGTTGCGACATGAAGATCTTTCTTGACACTGCCAACATCGGCGAAATCAGAGCGTCCTGGGACGCGGGCTTTATATCGGGCGTAACCACGAATCCCACGCTAGTCTCGAGAGAGCGTCGCGGCTTTGAAGCAGTGATACGCGATATTGCGTCGATTGTGACCGGTCCAATTTGTGCCCAGGTTACCAGCCCTGACTATGACGGCATGACCGAGGAGGCCCGAACGATAAGTTCATGGGCAAGCAACATTGTTGTGAAAATCCCGGTAACTGCAGATGGAATTAAGGCGGTCAGGACCCTTAGTGCTGAGGGTATGAAGACAGCCGTCACGCTGGTATTCTCTCCTGCTCAGGCAATACTGGCAGAGCAAGCCGGAGCGTCCTATGTTGCTCCGTATGTGGGAAGGCTTGAAGATATCGGGTCCGACGGTTTGGGTGTTATAAGAGACATAGCTTCGGTATTCAAAGTTCATGAGGCACAAACTCGCATAATTGCTGCGAGTGTTCGACACCCCAGACATGTGATAGAAGCGGCTAAAGCAGGGGCGGATATTATCACAGTGCCATACGCAGTGCTGGCAAAGATGGCGGCTCATCCCTTGACCAGTATCGGTGTAGAGCGATTCGAAAGAGACTGGAAGAAATACATTGCTGGATCATCCCTGTTATGATAGTGGGGAAGACTAGACAGCAAACAGGACTGTGCTACATCTGGAGGTGCAGATATGGGTAATGATGGATCCATCAAAGGATGCTCACGCAAAACCGGTGGCGTGCAGGGGGGATTCAAGCGAGCTTGTGATTGTGG
>JAQVXE010000190.1 GCA_028709305.1 Bacillota bacterium
AACTCGACAACAGATATCTCATCTATCGTGGAGATCTTGTTCGGAATGTAGTCATGAAATATGGGGTTTTAGGTGCATTCTGATGTAGAATGCACATCGACCAGACATATACGATGTCAGTGGCCTGCGGGGTATGGAGTTATCTCTATTTTCCCTGCAGGCTTCTCTGTGCAGACAGGCAGTTGCCTGCGATTTGAGGCCTGACTTCCACGACGAGCTGGCGGTCAAGGTCGAATTCGGCAACTGCGCTGAAAGTGATATACTAGGCCATGCATTCAGTTGGATAACACAGGGGGCCGTTCGAGAAATGAGAGAAGGACTTTCAATAGATAAACCACATGAGCACGGTGAATCAGGCGTGGCCGTGAATGTTGGCGCAATGGGCGATGTCCCTGGCGATGCAGGTGCCGCTGACGCGCGCATAGCAGCGAGGATAGCAACCCAGATCAGCCAGGAACTCAAAATCGCAAGGCCCAAAGTGGAAAGCGTTATTAGGCTGCTGGACGAAGGGAACACCATCCCCTTCTTGGCTCGATACAGAAAAGAGCAGACCGGGGGACTTGATGAAGAGGCTATTCGCTCTATAGATGAGAGACTCGACTACCTGCGGAATCTGGAGACTCGCAAACTAGAGGTTGTCAGGCTCATAGATGAACAGGGAGTGCTGACACCTGAGATCAGGCAGTCGCTGGAAGCGGCTGAGACTCTCCAACGCGTAGAGGACATATACCGCCCATTCCGCCCAAAACGCAGAACCCGGGCGAGCATGGCGCGGGAGCGCGGATTGGAGCCTTTGGCCCAGTGGCTGATATCAAGGCCCGAAGATGGCTATCCTGTTGAGGAGGCCCATGGTTATGTCAATCCTGAGGCTGAAGTGAACAGCCCTGAGGAGGCGCTGGCAGGCGCGCGGGACATAGTAGCTGAGATGATAGCAGACGATCCTGAAGTCAGGGCGTGGGCTCGCCAATGGACGACGAACCACGGCCAAGTGAGAACGGAGGCTACGGCGGATCCCGAGGCGCGCACTCCCTACGAGCAATACTACGATTACAGCGAGCCTGTGAGCCGCATTCCGCCCCACCGCGTGCTGGCCATAAACAGGGGCGAGAGGGAGAAGACGCTTCGTGTGCGCATTGCGCTTGAGGCTGAGCCGATTCTTGCATACTTGGAGCGTCGGTTGACTCGAGAAGGGGCGGAATCAAGCCCGGCCGATTCCGAACTGGCCCTTGCCGCCGAAGATGCCTACAGCCGCCTGCTGGGGCCGGCGGTTGAGCGGGATGTTCGCAATGCCCTGACTGAAAAGGCGGAGCAGCAGGCCATCAAGGTGTTCGGCGCCAATCTGAAGGCCTTGCTTTTGACGCCGCCCATACGTGGCAAGGTCGTGCTTGGCCTCGATCCTGCCTACCGCACTGGGTGCAAGATAGCAGTGGTTGATGCAACAGGCAAGTTGCTCGAGACTGCAGTCGTCTATCCTACGCCTCCGCAGAGGAGAGTCGATGAAGCTGAGCGGATGTTGCTGCAGATGATCCACAGGCACGAGGTGGACTTGATTGCAATCGGCAATGGAACGGCATCCCGTGAAGCCGAGGCCTTTGTGGCGGGGTTGATACCCAAGTCAGAGCGTGCGCTCTCCTACGTGGTTGTGAATGAGGCAGGCGCATCAGTCTACTCAGCGTCCAAGGTGGCGCGTGAAGAGTTTCCGGATCTGGATGTGTCCGAGCGAAGTGCTGTCTCAATTGCCAGGCGGCTACAGGATCCTCTGGCGGAACTTGTGAAGATAGAACCGCGATCGATTGGGGTAGGCCAGTATCAGCATGATGTTGCCGGCAAGGAACTGACAGGAATCTTGAGCGGAGTAGTCGAGTCTGCTGTGAACTGCGTGGGCGTCGATCTGAACACGGCATCAGTCCCTTTGCTTTCATACGTTGCGGGCATAAGCCCGTCCGTTGCCTCAAATATTGTGGCAAAACGCGAATCAGATGGGCCCTTCAGCAAAAGGCGTGAACTGCGTTCAGTCTCCCGATTGGGCCCCAAAACCTTTCAGCAGTGCGCTGGCTTCTTGAGGGTGCCCGGCGGCGAGCATCCACTAGACAACACTCCGATCCACCCTGAGTCGTACTCCGTGGCCGAACGGCTTCTGGAGGAATTGGGATTCTCTGTGGAGGACGTAGCAGGCGGCAAGCGGGCTGAGTTATGCGGCATGCTCGGTACCGTGGATGCCCGACAATGGGCTCAGCACCTTGACGTCGGCCTGCCTACTCTAGAGGATATTGTTGAGGCGCTCGGGCGGCCTGGGCGCGACCCGCGGGATGAGTTTCCCCAGCCCATACTGCGCAAGGACGTACTGACCATGGATGACCTTCGACCTGGCATGATACTTGAGGGCACTGTCCGAAACGTCGTAGATTTCGGCGCATTCGTAGACATCGGGGTGCAGCAGGACGGACTTGTTCACATATCCGAGCTTTCAGACAGGTATGTCAGGCATCCGCTGGACGAAGTGAGTGTTGGAGATATTGTGCAGGTGCGTGTTCTCTCAGTCGATCTTGAGAGGAGTCGAATCGCCCTCTCAATGAGGG
>JAQVXE010000191.1 GCA_028709305.1 Bacillota bacterium
ACCCTTCATCAAGCCGTTCGTGGACGAGATCGCGGGTGCGGGACGACATATTAGAGCTGAGGTCGTGGGCGACATCGAATGGACCTGGCTTGCTCAATGGATTCCTGTGGGCAGGTGCAAACTCCGCGTTGGAGAAGACGGCCATCACTGCGTTGCCACGATCACCATATGCGCCCCTGTAGGCGAGCGGGGCTGCATGTTCACCTTGGAGCTGTCAGAGCTCAAACTGGCCGGTGACGCAGAAGATGTTCGAATCTGTTTGGGGCTGGAAGGCAATTGGGGGGCAACAGTCAACACTATCTTCAGAAGCAGGCTTATGCACCTCACAAACCACGCCTACTACTCAACGTGGACCAATTCACTTATCCTCGAAGCGAGGGGCGCGGCTAGCATAGGGGCTCTGGCACTATCAGCCGACTCGGAATTCGACTGGCACATGCAGTCCGGCAACGAAGCCGCAGGCCCAGGAGGCAACCGGAACTTAGCTGTGCCAAACGGGTCTGCCGGGATCTCGTTTCGTCTATCCTCAACTGTTACGCTGGCTCCGAAGCAGCGCCGCTCGGTCACATTCTGGATTGCTGCGAACGCAGACCCTGACGGCGCAGGAACGACAAACGTTCATCTCAGGCGGGTCGGAGCCGAGGCTGCGTTGGAGAAGACGCTTTCGTGGCTTGCTGTCAGAGCTCATTCATCCAAAGCCCCGTCTGCAAATGAGGAGAAGCGCGATAGTGAGCTGTTGGCCAGAGCAGACCGCAATCTGCATTTTTGCAGGTTTTTTGCGCACGGAAGGGCAATCGACACAGAAGAGCTGGTAATGCTAACATCCAGAAGCTACCGTTACTACGTCTCTGCAGCTTTCTGGCCGAGGGACACTTTTCTCTGGGCGTTTCCAGCAATGCTCGTCTCCGACAGTGCCTTTGCCCACGAGGTGCTGGTGGCCGGTTTCCACCGCCATGTCAGAAACATGGGCGTGCATGCCCACTACATCGACGGCACGCTGCTATATCCCGGATTCGAGCTCGACCAATTGGCGTCATACGTGATAGCTCTTGGAACCTACATAGAGGCAACGGGCGACGTGTCGCTTGCCGGCAAGGCGGAGATCGCGGAGGGGCTTGCAGAGTTTGACAGGGTCCTCGCTTCACATCGGCATTCCGACATAGCGCTCTACAGAACATTCCTCGACCCAAGTGACGACCCAGTTCGGTATCCTTATCTGACGTATGACAACGTGTTGGCCTGGAGAGCCCTGCGCATCATGTCAAGGATTGCGCGCAGCCAGGGCAATACCTACCTGGCAGAGCGAAGCGCCGCCATGGCGCAGGCTACAGAAAGAGCGATACTCCAGCACTGCATCGCTCAGGGGCCCTTCGGCGAAATGTTCGCATGGTCCACGGACCTGGACAGGAATTACGAGCTATATGATAATCCCCCGGGAAGCCTGATCCTCCTTCCGTATCATGGATTCGTAGATACAGACAACGAATACTACGTGAATACCCTGAGATTCATCGGGTCTGACCTCAATCCGTACGCATGCTCCCAAGGCGCGTATCGGGGAGCAGGTTGTGTTCACTCGACGCATCCATGGCCCATGCACGCATGCAACATGGTGCTGGCTGGCGTGGCGAATGACAACGCTATACACTTGATAGAAAACGCCCCCCTAGACGGGGGGCTGGCATGTGAGACCGTATATGAAACCACTGGCAAAGTGGCTACGGGAAGCGCCTTCGCAACATTTGCCGGCTACTTGTCAATAGCCGCGCTTAACATATTCAAGGGCAGAGCCTAGATCCTCGCCCTTTCATGTCTGCAAAACTGCGCCCGGGCGAATTAGCTCAGCTTTCCGGCCGCACCATGCCGTTCTTCGTAGGATTCATGCCGGCTCTTGCAAACCTCGAAGATCAATACATTTCCGCTGTCCCGTGCGTTTGGGCAAAGCCCACCATCAACCCGGTCATGCCAGTCACTAGGACATGAGTGACTCCAGTATCTCATCCATTCTGCCGTCGAGGGCTTCCACTCCACGAAACCCTACCTCATGGACCATCTCCTGAAAATCCAACGTCATTTCGCCTACTGCAACCGCTGCGCTCGCGCCATACTTGGTGAAGGCCCGATCCTTCACCATAAGCTTCACGAGAAGAGCGCCAATGTCAGGCATGCTATCATTTCCGCACGCGTCCACAAGCATCTGTTGGAGCAATCTCCGCTCATGCTGTGTATCCGCGATCACTAACCCCACCTCCTCCCAAAAACGTCTTGTATTTCCATGTTACCATCCTGGCTTCCGCTCGTAAAGCTTTGGCATATTCCGTAATTCCCCGATTTTCCTCATTTATGGGCCTATTCTTATGTTTTCCTTACTTATTCTCCTTTTTTTGGCCCACTTCTATCCCGAGTCGCCACCTTGAGATCCTAATCCCTGATAACAGCCGGGTTCCTCCTCACCCAGGCTGTAAGCTGGTCAAAGTAGGCGAACCCAAAACTCAGAGCCAACTCTCTAATGCATATTCCGG
>JAQVXE010000009.1 GCA_028709305.1 Bacillota bacterium
GCATGCATCATAGATGGCAGACACAAAAAGAGGACCGCACTCGCTCGAGTGCGGTCGGACAAAGTGGAGCCCGCGATCGGAATCGAACCGATGACCTCATGCTTACCATGCATGCGCTGCTACCGACTGAGCTACGCGGGCGCTAGCCCAATATGAGCCGCTTAACAATTGGTTGCGGGGGCTGGATTTGAACCAGCGACCTCCGGATTATGAGCCCGACGAGCTACCGAACTGCTCCACCCCGCGACAAACTCTAAGAGCTGACTCTATCAAATTGGTTGCGGGGGCTGGATTTGAACCAGCGACCTCCGGGTTATGAGCCCGACGAGCTACCGAACTGCTCCACCCCGCGACAAACATAAAACCTAATCATGGAGCGGGAAACGGGGCTCGAACCCGCGACATTCAGCTTGGAAGGCTGACGCTCTACCAACTGAGCTATTCCCGCAATTGACTCAAAATGGTGGAGAGGGGAGGATTCGAACCTCCGAACCCGTCCGGGAGCAGATTTACAGTCTGCCGCCTTTAACCACTCGGCCACCTCTCCGTAAACACTGCAAAACTTGGAGCCGACGATGGGACTCGAACCCGCAACCTGCTGATTACAAATCAGCTGCTCTGCCAATTGAGCTACGTCGGCAAGCAATCGTGCCGTGCGAAGCTTAGAATACCACATGCTTTCCAAGAAGTCAACAATCCAGAGATTACTTCTTCTGGCTTCACGAATCCTTTAGAATATCCAAGCTTCTCGTGCCTCAGTTCTCATCCTGCCAGTCAAGAGCCTTCTGCCGCAGCACGTACATGAGAATGGCGGCCGCCGCTGCCACATTCAAAGACTCAACATCCCTGGCCATCTCTATCTTCACCCAAGCAGTGGCATGGCTCCTAACCACGTTACTGACCCCATCAGCCTCAGAACCGACCACGAGCAAGGCCAAGCCCCGCTGTGAGCTTGCATCTTCCTGCCCACCACGGCCAGCAGGAGACCCAAAGACGGGCCACACCAACCTCTCGATCCCCACTCCCCTTTGTGCGTCTGACACAATGACCTCGCAGCCGAGCCCTGCAGCGTGGAGAAGGAACTCTTCAACCTCGCTGATCTGCGCAACTGGCATACGAAACATCGAGCCCATAGAAGCCCTCACTACCTTCGGGTTAGTGAGGCCTGCGCATCTAGGCCCGGCCATCACTCCTGAGGCGCCCAAAGCGGCAGCCGTGCGGATTATCGTTCCCACATTGCCAGGATCGGATACTCCGTCTAGAAAGACTCCAAAAGACGGCCGTCCACGCTGTCGTGCCTGAGCAAGCAATTCCGAACCGGAAAGGGGCTTCCAGCGAGCCAACGCAAACACACCCTGAGGAGTGCGTGTGTCAGCCATCCTCTCAGCAACCGATCGTGAGACCATCACAACTTTCGCCCCCGCGCGGCGAGCCTGTGACAGGATACGGCCGCCAACAGCCTCGGCACTCACGTCAATGTCCTCAGACAAGTAGAGGGTGTCCAACAATATCCCGGCAGCAAGAGCATCTTCTACGAGCCTCATGCCCTCAAGCGGAACAGAATGCGGCAAACCCCGAGTCACGCACTGTTTGTAGGTGCGGACCGCGGGGTTTTTCATGCTGCTGATTGCATACAATTCACTCACCGCTCATGCTAGTTGGCCGCTTCCTGTTGCTGAGCCACAGCAACTAGCTGCTCAAATGCGGCACCGTCGTTGACTGCCAGGTCTGCTAGCATCTTGCGATTAATATCGACACCGGCCTTCTTCAATCCAGAAATGAACCTGCTGTAGGACATGCCATTCATGCGAGCGGCAGCATTAATCCTTGAAATCCAAAGCTGCCTGAAATCGCGTTTCCTCGTACGCCTGTGGGCGTATGAGTAATCCATTGCATGCATTACTGCCTGGTTAGCCCTCTTATGTGAGACACGGTTTATCCCAGTGTATCCCTTTGCAAGCTTCAAGGTTTTGTTGTGCCTGCGTCGCAAATTTGTGCCGCGCTTCACCCTCGCCATCGTAAATCAACTCCCTCCGGCCATCATGCGAAACAATATGTCGAACAAGCTACTTATACGGAATTAGCTGACGCGCGACCTTCTCGTCGGCCTTCGTCAGGACAGCAGGTTTCCGCATGTTTCGCTTCCTCTTAGCGGTTTTAACACCAAGCTTGTGCCTGCGCCCGGCCTTGTTTCGCACGATCTTCCCGGATCCGGTCGCTTTGTATCTCTTCGCCGCCGCCTTGTTCGTTTTCATCTTAGGCATAGCTGCTCCCTCCTCAACTCAATCCGCGCAGAAAACAGACTACCCCTCTTGCTCCTGCTTCGGGGAGAGAATCATGATCATGTTTCTGCCTTCAACCCTCGGTTGACGCTCCACCGAACCTACATCTGCAAGGCTTTCAGCCATCTCCATTAGAAGCTTCCTTGCAAGATTACTGTGGACGATTTCACGCCCCCTGAACCTGACAGTGACTTTGACCTTATCGCCGTCACGAAGGAACCTCTCCGCATTCTTCGTTTTCACGCTGAAGTCGTGATCCTCAATCTTAGGAGTCATGCGGACTTCCTTTATGTCGACCACATGCTGCCTCTTTCTTGCCTCCCGCTCGCGTTTGCTCTGCTCATACTTGTATCTGCCATAATCCATGATGCGGCAGACGGGCGGTCGTGCCGTAGGTGCAACCTCCACGAGGTCCAGGTCCCTATCCGCGGCAACTCTAATGGCTTCTCTAACTGGCATTATACCCAGCTGCTCACCATTTTCATCCACAACGCGGACTTCCCTGGCCCTGATCGCCTCGTTGATGAAAAGCTCCCTACTGATAGTTTGTCACCCCCACAAAAATCTCATCGTTTGAATGTCCCCAAAATAAAGAACAAGCGGGTGATCCACCCGCCCACAATGACAGAGCATGCGACGACATGGCAACCTCGCCAGCTCGCAGATAGTCAAGTGAACCGGCCTGGCTGAAGCTGTATACAACGCCGACCGGTGAGAAGCGGATGGCTTCTACTTCAAACATGTATCCTAGATTTGCAAGACAGAGTATAACACAGGCATGGCCCCACGTCAAACCTCTTCGCAAGACCGGGAATCGACTCCGATGCGAAGCATGTTGGCAAAGTCGTCCACCGTCATCGCGCCCTGATCACCGCCCTTGCGGGCTCTGACCGCAACCTGACCTGCCTCCATCTCCCTGTCGCCAACGACTAGCATGTACGGAACCTTCTGAAGCTGTGCTTCACGTATCTTGTACCCAATCTTCTCATCGCGGGCATCCACTTCCACCCTGAAGCCTTGCTCGGCAAGGATGCTAGCGACACGCCTTCCATACTCCGCGTGGCGGTCGCCTATGGAAAGGATCTTAGCCTGCACCGGAGCAAGCCAAAGAGGCAGGGCGCCAGCATACTGCTCAATAAGGCATCCCATGAACCTCTCCATGCTGCCAAGAACCGTTCTGTGTATCATTATTGCCCTGTGTTTTTCCCCATCTTCGCCGATGTAGTTTACGTCGAATCTTTCGGGCAAGTTGAAGTCGACCTGAATCGTTGGCCCCTGCCAGAGACGGCCGAGAGAGTCCTTGAGCTTGGTGTCAATTTTGGGGCCGTAGAATACGCCTTCTCCCGGGTCCATGGTATACTCAAGCCCATGATTCTCCAACGCATCTCGGAGAGCCAGTGTCGCACGTTCCCAGTTCTCGTCTGATCCCACCGACTTTTCCGGCCTGGTTGACAGGAAGAACTGGTATTCCGAGAACCCGAAGCTCTTCAGCATGAACCTGGTAAGGTCTATTACGCCCACTATCTCGTCACGCAGTTGCTCGGGGGTGCAGAAGATGTGCGCATCATCCTGAGTGAACCCTCTAACCCTGAGCAGCCCATGAAGGGCTCCGGATCGTTCGTATCTGTATACGGTTCCAAGCTCGCAGTAGCGGATCGGCATATCCCGGTAGCTTCGAGTGGCAGTCTTGTATACCAATATATGCCCCGGACAATTCATGGGCTTGAGAACATATTCCTTCTCGTCAATGGGCAAGTAGTACATGTTCTCCTTGTAGAATTCGTTGTGCCCTGAAATAGTCCAAAGTGTTGACTCAGCAATATGCGGAGTAATAACAGGTTTGTACCCCCGCGCGATATGCTCGCGCATCCAGAAGTCCTCTATGGAGTAGCGAATAGCGGCGCCATGAGGGTGATAGAAGATCAGGCCCGCACCTGCCTCCTCATGAACGCTGAATATATCAAGATCCCGTCCGAGATGCCTGTGGTCTCTTTTGGCCGCCTCCTCCAGAACACGCAGATGCTCATCGAGCTCCTTCTTTGTGTGATAGGCAGTTCCGTATATTCGGGACAGCATGGGCCTATTTTCGTCCCCTCGCCAATACGCGCCGGCCACGTTCAGGAGCTTGAAGGCTCCAATCATCCCTGTTCTCGGCAGATGGGGCCCTCGACACATGTCAGCAAACTCGCCCTGTCGATAAAAACTGACCTTGTTCTCGTCAAGTTCATTGAGGAGCTCGATCTTGTATGTCTCGTCTCCGCGCTTAAGCATAGCCAACGCCTCATCCCAGGTTGCCTCTTCGCGAACTATGGGGAGATCCTCAGCGATGATCCTTCCCATCTCTGCCTCAATCTTCTCCAAGTCGTCAGGGGTGAAGGCATGATCGATATCGAAATCATAGTAGAATCCGTTCTCAATCGTGGGCCCTATTGCTAGCTTGGCAGAGGGGAACAGCCTCTTCACAGCCTGGGCCATCACATGGCTGGCCGAATGCCGCATTGCATCGAGCCCTTCCTCAGATGTCGCGTCCAATATGGTCACTCGACAATCCTCAGTAATAGGGAATGAAAGGTCAACAGCAGTGTCGTCCACAAGACCGACAACTGCCTGTGCAGCCAGTCTCCTGCCTATGCGAGCCGCCAGCTCGCCCACAGTAGTCCCTGAAGGAATCTCGACAATACTGCCGTCCGGCAAAGTCACCTTAACGTTTTCCACCACTTCTTCTGCGCCTCCTCACGTGTTTCAGCGCCTAGACAATTGGGTAAAAGGTCAAAATCATCAGCGCGTCACCACATATTTCGTCTGGATAAAGAAACCCCCGTCCCTAGCTGATCCAACATCGGGACGGGGGTCAACCCGCGGTTCCACCCGGTTTGGCGCACACAGCGCCCTCTCTCAGGCCGCATAACGGGGGCCAGCCGTACCGGCATATTCCCGCGCAGGCGGTTTCAGCCGAAAGCTCAGAGGTGGTTTTCAGCAATCTACACCCCGGCAGGCTCCCACCACTCGGCCCGCCGTCTCTGAGGGTTCGCAGAGCTTACTCGTCCTCATCATCGCCGTCTATCTGCTTGATTACACCTATTCTAGCTTGACCAAGAGGAATATGTCAATACGTGCGCGCTGCCAAGCAAAACAGGTTGGGGCATTGGCATGTCACCGTCTCCTCACAGGCTCTACGGGATCCTTGCCAGCCAGGTCGGGGATGCGCAGTTCGCAGCCTGCAAAAGCGCATTTCGGATCAGAGCATCTCGACACTCGCCCTTCGAATACGCTTTCCAGCGTCTCAGCAACATCCTCCTCAGGCTCGAAATGAAGGACAACCTTTCGAGGGGCCACTGTTATCAGGGCGCTGATCAGCAAATCGACAATCTCCACGCCCTCACCTAAGAGGTCTGCCGCCAAGGATGCGACGTAATCGCCCTCTATCGGTCTTCCTCCGGCCGACTTGATGTCGAACCCTCTGCCACTACCTCGAACTACGTGAACCTCGTCCTCCCGATCCTCCTGAACATCAACGAAGTACTTGAGCAGCTTGACGAACTCCTTACGCTCTCTTTCAGCCACGAACTTCCCAAGAGCCTCCTCCGTGGAGCTGCGCAGCTCATCTAGATACTCCCTCATCCTGAAGCGCACAAAACCTTCAATCACCAGCAAGCTTGAGTCACGCAGATAGCTTTCGATATCGGCTGCCACTTCACCCAGGCGAATTGACGGCTCCAGCATGCCAAAAATCCCCTCGTTGAGGATAGCCACTGCGTAGCTTGCCACCTCCTTGCCCTCGTCATCGTCAATCTCAGGGTGGCGATTCCTGAGGGTTTCGAAGATGAACGACTTCTCCAGCTCCTCGAAGATTAGGCGAGCCACAACGGCAGCAAGACGCCGCCGGAACGCGCACCGAAGCTCTTGTTCGTTGAGGAATCTGTCTGCACGGCTACTGGCCGTGCATTCTACTAACGTTAACTCGCCCAGAGTTCTCATCTGCACCGACACATCCAATCCCTGAGCGCGCATCACGTCTAACTCGCTAAAGAGCCGCCGTCTCAACGAGTCGGCGGCAAGGTAGGAGCCGATATGGACACAGTCCATCGCGCCTTGCCCCCCTTCAGCGACTAGTATATGTTGGGGGCAACAGGCGTATACAATCTGCGGACATGGGGCATAATGCCTCCATACGTGGTATCAACGTCAATGCCGGCATTAAATGTATTTTCCCGAATCAATGGGTTTTATTCAAGCTTCGACGTTTCTAGCCACTCGCGGACCACCATGGGCATCTTCAAGTTCTTCAGCGCTCCTGACTTTACGTCCACTTACGTGCCAAGTCCATATGCCAGCTTACATTTGGCAAGTAGCACATTACTGCCAATGCCATTTTTCCTCGAGCAGAACCGGACCGATGGCCGCGTGAAGGGTGTCATCCTCTCCCCGATCACGGGCACCAACGGCGCATCGACACCCTCAAACAGTTATGGTAATCCAGGCCAGTCGGCGAGCCTAGGCTTTCGCTCTTGGAAGGCAACATGGGAGATGTGCCCGAACGAATCCAATCTGCCATAGCTCCCAGTATGGCTCCCCGCTGCGGAGTGTGTGATAGACATGAAAATGCCCCGAAGCACCGCCTTGCTAAGGAGATACCTCGGGGCCAAAAACCATCTAATGGTGGGGTGCAGTGGAATTGAACCACTGGCCTCAACGATGTCAACGTTGCGCTCTAGCCAACTGAGCTAGCACCCCAAGCCTGATCTAATCTGGAGGCGACACCCGGATTCGAACCGGGGAATAGCGGTTTTGCAGACCGCTGCCTTACCACTTGGCTATGTCGCCGGCAAATGACACGGCCCGTGGGCCGTGAGTAAATTCTATGGAGCGGAAGACGGGATTCGAACCCGCGACCCTCGCCTTGGCAAGGCGATGCTCTACCGCTGAGCCACTTCCGCAGTCTTCACAATAGTGGTGCCGAGGGGCAGAATCGAACTGCCGACACGGGAATTTTCAGTCCCCTGCTCTACCGACTGAGCTACCTCGGCTTGCTATGGTTCGTAAAAAATGGCGGAGGCGACGGGACTCGAACCCGCGATCTCCTGCGTGACAGGCAGGCATGTTCAACCGCTACACTACGCCTCCGCACAACCTAAAACCTTTTTTCAGAATGGTGGGCGAAACAGGGCTCGAACCTGTGACCCCCTGCGTGTAAGGCAGGTGCTCTCCCAACTGAGCTATTCGCCCTTTCCCGCCCGGCGCTTCATCATTATAACGTACACTTGCGGGGCATGCAAGGGGGCAAACTCGACTTTTCAAATATGCGCCCATCCGGGTGCCCCGGCTAACCCTTCCTGAGCTTCTCGGGTATTTCCTCACGGGCATAAGCGAACAGGTACTCCTGGGCGTGTCCGGCAATCTGACCGAACTTGCCTGCAGCCCATTTGCGAATCTCCCGGTGGGAGATCTCCACGCCATCAAAGTACAGATGCCTGACGGCCCTTTCAATCCACACATCCACAGGGAACGCTTCGTGCTTGCCCATGGAAAACAGGAGCACACAGTCTGCAACCTTCTCGCCGACGCCACGTAATCGCATCAGCTCTTCCTTTGCAAGAGGATAGTCCAAGGACGCAATCGTGTCAAGGTCAATCTCACCAGATGACACTCTACAGACCGCCTCCCACACTGATCTTGCTCTGAAGCCGGTCTTGCATTCCACCAAGTCTTCCACCGTAGCGCTGCCCATCTCGTCAGGCCCGGGAAAAGCGTGTGGCGTCAACCTCTCGCCAACGTCGCAATTCCCGTTGTCCCACTGCTGACACATTGTCTGGTCTGCCAGCTCATCATGGCACGCGCAATCACTTGGGGCTCGGACGTCGCAGATGGGAGCGCCCCAAATCTGAGCTATTCTCTCCACCGTCCGGGAAATCTGGCGTATGCTGTTCCTCGCCGAGATAATGTAGGATATCAGGCATTCCCAGGGCTCTTGCGCCACAATCCGAAGGCCTCGATTCCTCTCAACCGCCGCGCGCATTATCTCATCAGTCCCAGCTATGGCCTCCTCCATTGGACCATGCGGAAAACGGAGGCGAAAATAGTCGATGACTATCTTGACAGCTTCCTCATCCACAGGCGGGTGAAGCAATAGCATGTCTGAGCACTGCTCCAGCCGAAGGAGTTTGCCGCGAACGACGCCTTCCTCGATTTGCCCTTTCGGGCCCGACCTGCGCCAGCGAAACGCCTGCCCACAATGGCATGACGAGTGCAGGTCGAAGCTGTCGAATCCCGTAATAGCGCACGCGCCATCCTCCCATGTGATGTCAAGTTCCAGTTCGGCCTTTTCCACTGCGGTATCTCGCCCCTTGCCTATTCCTCGTCCGCCATAGACCTCAGTAATTCCTCTATCTCCCTTTGTATGCTATCATAGCCTGCCAGGTCGCCGGCTCTTAGGCGCTCGCGAGCCTGTTCATAAAGGTCAAGCGCATCCCGTGCAACTTTCCTTGCATCGGCAGGTCCATCCCCATCTGGAGCACCGCCTTCCATTTCCTCGCCAGCTTCTGAAAGCATCTGCGAAAGCGCGCTCCACAGATCATGGCCTATGGCAACCTTCGTGCCATCACACAGCACAACACGCTTCAACTGGGGTAGTTGGCTGGTGTGAGCAGCAAGGAATAGCGGTTCTACGTAGAGCAGTCCTCCTCCGATCGGGTATACAAGCAGATTGCCCCTTATCACCGTTGAGCCACTCTGATTCCACAAGGACAGCATCTTGGAGATCTCCGCGTCCTGATCTATCTGCGCTTCGATCTGCATGGGACCGAATACAACTCTCTGCTTTCCGAACTTGTACGCCACCATCCGGCCGAAATTATCCATGTCGCTATTGACTGCAAGCCAGGCAACCATGTTGTTCTTCCTCGAGGGCGTAAACGGAACAAAGAGGACGAAGCTCATGTCAGATTCGCCCGGAAGCGCCAGACGGACGTAGTATGGATTCACCTCGCGCTCTGCGCCGCCATACAGCTCGTTTGGAATTGCCCAAAGGTCTTCCTTGTTGTAGAAAACCTCAGGATCTCTCATGTGATACATTCCATACATCTTTGCCTGAATCGCGAAAAGATCCTCCGGATAGCGGACGTGTGCGCGTATGCTCTGCGGCATCTCCTCAGCCTTCTTAAAAAGACCGGGGAAGATCTTTGAGTACGTTACCGCCACCGGATCGCCGTGGTCGATGATGTAAAACTCTGTTTGGCCCGTATACGCGTCCACCGTAACCTTTACCGAGTTCCTGATGTAATTGATCCCGCCCACGTATCTCTCGGCGAAAGGATAGGCGTCTGATGTAGTCAAACCGTCCATGATCCACACAAGCCTGCCGTCGGCTATCGCAATATAGGGATCGCTGTCGTAGATGAGGAATGGCGCTATCTTCCTTACTCGTCTGCCTATCTCTCTGTCAAACAGAACTCTGCTATTTGAAGTAATGTCAGATGACAGTAGTATGCGGACATCAGAGAACTTGCTGGCAAACATTGCGCGCCTCAGAATGTGTCCAATGCGCACCCCAGCGTCGGCGGCATATCGCGTTGACTTGTTCGTGTCACCTATGGGGTGGTCGAACTCCTCAGTCTTGGTGTTCACAATCACCCAGTCTCGTGTGAGCTCGCCAAAGTATATTTCAGGCCTCTCCAGCTCAAGGCCCTCAGGACCCGCAGGCGGAATGTCGCGCAGAAGAAACGTTGGAAGCCCGTCAGGACCTATCTCGTTAACAGGACTCACGCAAATACCGTAACCGTGGGTGTATTTCAGGCGCCTGTTGACCCATGTTTGTGCCTGCGGAGGAAGGCTCCCCGCATCGAGCTCTCTTGCAGCCAACATAACCTGAACAAGTTTGCCGTCTATGTCGTACCTGTCAACATCTACATCATTGAAGCTGTAGTAGAGCCGCATCCCCTGAAGCTGCCCGTAAGTGGCGAGCAAAGGTTCCCAATCCCAAAGCCTTATGCTGTCAACTGTGACCCTTGCCGAATCAATGTCAGCCCTTGTAAGGTCCGGGGCGACAGCGTACTCCTGCTCCACTATTCGGTCGAGCCCAAATGCGCTCCTCGTGAAATCGATGTTGTACGCAATGTACTCCTCTTCGGCCCTAAATTCGTTGGGCGTAACATAAAGCCGTTGGACTAAGCCCGGGTATACGTCGATTGCCAGGAAGGATAGAACGGCCATGGCCACAACCGTGCTTGCCATCAATCCCACCGTCGGGACCCGAGTACGAGTGTGAGGCAATCCTGAGATGATCATGAGAACGGCAGCAGCTACTGAGACGAAGAACATGGCGCGCATGCCCGGCAGGGCGCCATGGACATCTGCATAGCTGGCACCAACGCCGACTCCCCTGTCAGAGTAGACCAGTCCTCGCATTGCAAGCCAGTAACCGCATGCCACCACACAGAAGACGATAGCCAGAAGTATGCCTATATGAAGCTTAGCCCGAGGATCCGCTTGCTCCAGAATGAGCCTCCCGCGTCTGGGCCTTCTGCGGCGGTTGCCCATCGGAGGTTCCTCAACCCGCTCCCGGCTAAACCTGATAAGCGATCCAGAAAACAGGTACACGAGAATGACAAAGACCGAGCTCAAGCCCACGACCCAAACTGCGCCTCTGTAAACTTCTCTCAAAAAGGGGTATCTGAAAAGATAGAATCCTACATCGTGGCCGAAGATAGGATCCGTTTTTCCAAAGGGCGTGGCATGAACAAACTGCTGGAATTCCATCCATAGACCTGTGGAAAATCCCGCAGCAAGCACTCCGGCAATAGAAGCTAGGATAAGCGACGCACGCCTGGGCATGGCCCGGGACGCAGACTTCATGGATAGAAGGTTCACAGCAACAAAGAGAAATGTGACGGCGAATATCGTCACGGCCACAGCAATCCTTGCCTCCATACTCTTCCAGAACACACCGAGATACCCTAAGTCTTGGTACCAGAGATATTCAGTCGCAATATTGGCAATTGTCTTCCACCCAACTATCACGACGACGATAGTCACAATGAGAACCCTGGCCCATACCGGTATCTTGTCCATCCACCTCACCCTTTCAGATCGAGTGACAAAGAGAAGAAGAAAGGGCCCCACACCAAGCGTCCCTGATGCGAGCCCTTCAGCCTCTGACCCGGCCTAGACTGATTAGACAACTGGCAATTCAGGCACTACGGATACCTTCTTGCTTCGCTTTCCATTCTGTTCGAACTTGACATATCCATCAGCGAGAGCAAAGAGCGTATAGTCCTTTCCCAGTCCGACATTTGCGCCGGGGTGCACCTTTGTCCCGCACTGTCTGACAATGATGTTGCCAGCGGTAACGTATTGTCCGCCAAACCTCTTTACTCCAAGCCTTTGCGAACGAGAGTCGCGACCGTTTCGGGAGCTTCCGACTCCCTTCTTCTTCGCAAACAGCTGAAGGTCCATTCTGATCAATTGAAACACCTCCCGAATTCCATTTCAATTCAGCCTGGCTCCTGCGCGAGGAGCATCAAACTCGTGCCTGTGTGCCTAACATGCGTTAGCAAGCACATCAGGTATCAATGACTGAAACATTCTCCGGGTATTCCTGCGAAATGGCGCGAATCCCGGAAATCATGGTCTCCAATATAGCATCTGCTCTCGCACGCGCGTCCGCCGACGGGGAGTTCAAGATAGAGCAATCGAAGTATCCGGAACGTTGCCTCACGGCGCGAGATACGCCAGCGTGCTGCAGAAGCCCATTGGCCGCCGCAATCACCAAAGCGGATGTCGCAGCACACACAAGGTCCGAACCATGCTCTCCGCATTCTGCGTGGCCGCGAAGGGTAAATCGGGTGACATGGCCGCCCGAACGCCTAATACGAAGCTCAACCACAGTGTGGACCTCTCTTCACAACCATCATTGGCCTAAGCTAGGCCATAGCAATAGATCGGATTTTCACTGCCGTATACGGCTGCCTGTGACCTGTTTTTGTTCGGACGCGCTTCTTGGCCTTATATCTAAACACATAAATCTTCTTGGCCTTTCCATGCTCAACAACGGCGCCGATAACCTTCGCTCCATCGACAACTGGATTGCCTACCCGAATCCCATCATCGCCCGCTACCATGAGCACACGGTCGAACTCGACGCTATCGCCGACTTCGGCATCGAGTTTCTCGATTCGGACAACCTGCTCTGGTTCAACGCGGTACTGCTTTCCACCGGTTTCAATAATCGCGTACACTACATCTCTACCTCCTCGCACTCTTGGCTCGCCGGGATGAAACACAAAAACAGAAGGCAGGCGCGCCGCCACATTCGCGGCTGCTCCATTTGCAGGCCTTCCCCGAGCGGCTTGAGGCGACACGCGAGGTCGCCCGCAGCGGTTAAAATATAGCACATGCTGCCCTTGCTGTCAAACAGACTTTCGGCTGTTCCGGCTCTGCTTACCTCCACGGTACAAGGCATCTCGGGCCCCCGCAATAGACACGCTCGTGCTCATCAGGCACAATCGAAAAGGAGGCGGCGCCAAAGCGCCGCCATGAACTCTATATTCCTTTGGAGGGAAGGCTCGTGGGCCTGTAGGCCTCTCCGTTGCCGCCGCAGCTACGTTCTGTCGGAATGCCCAGACCGCGTTTTCAGGTCCATACTATCCCTTCTGGGTACTACGCGTCTGGCTGCTCCCTGCAGCCGCGTCACTCGTCTTCTCTCCTCCGCGAGAGTCGCTGGGCTGCTGCGATTTGCGGCCGCGACTTCGCCTGCTCCCACGCCTTCTGCGCTTTGCAGGTTTCTCGCCACGATCCGGCTCGCCCTTTTTCTTCTCTTCCTTGTTGCTACTTTGGCCACCACTTGAGGAACTGCCCTTTTGCCCTGCTTTCTTCTTGCCACTTTGTTTGCTGTTCTGTCCGCCTTCTTGCTTCTCTTCTGCGACATCTTCTTGTTGCTGCTTCCCATCACCCTCCGAGTCTTCTTTGACCATTCGCGCCCTGGCGTAGGTCTTGAAAACCTTCGTTACCTCAACAGGAAGCTTCTCTCCGATTAGCCGGCCCGCACCTTCCACATCTATCACGTATCCTTCGAGCCTTGCAATCCCGTCCCTGCTGTTGCTCACATGAGGCTCTTCTATAACCACTTCCAGCCTGTCACCGGCTGAAACGGGCAATGCCTTCTTCTCTACATCTTCCTTTGATCCGACGGCGGCAATCACTATGTCCTCCACCTTCTGATCAAAGCTGCCCTTTACATATATGGTTTTCCCCGTCTCCTGCTCGAGCGCAGAAAGATTGGATCCACCGGCACCTATAAGCATTGCTGCAACTGATGGATGCAGCAGAACGAGCATAGCAGGCTGGTCGGTGGAGAGAGCCTCCTTCTTGATGGCACGTATAGCACGAAACGAGAGAGTCTCTTCTGAAAGGATCCTTCCTCTTCCGTCACATGTCGGGCAGACCTTCGTCATCGACTCAGCTAGGCCCTCTTGCACCTTCTTCCTTGTCATCTCCACGAGGCCAAGATGGGTGAACCCCAGCACAGTCGCTTTAGTCTTATCCCGGGCAAGAGCCTCCTCCAGCTTGTCAATGACCTTGCGCTGGTGAGTATCGTCCTCCATGTCAATGAAGTCGATGACTATTATCCCGCCGATATTTCTCAGCCTGAGCTGCCTTGCAATCTCCTCAGCCGCCTCCAGATTAGTCTTGAAAACAGTATCCGCGAGGCTCGTAGATCCGATATACTTCCCCGTGTTGACGTCTATAGCAGTGAGAGCCTCTGTGTTGTCGATAACAATATACCCGCCACAAGACAGCCAAACCTTGCGCCTCAAGGTCCTGGCTATCTCCTCCTCCAGGCCATAAGCGTCGAAGATCTGTTCTTGGCCTGTATGGAGGTGGATTCGATCCCGCATCGTCTCAGAATACATTCTGGACAGGTCGAGCACCTTTCTATGCTCTTTGGGATCATCCACAACGAACTTGGCTACGTCAGCAGCGAAATGATCACGGACCAGCCTGAATGCCAGGTCATACTCTTGATGAAGCAAGGTGGAGCCACGTGCTCTTCGGTTTCTTCCCTGAATGCGTCTCCACAGCTTCACAAGGAACTGAATATCGGACGCAATCTCCTCCTGGCTCTTCCCCTCAGCGACCGTCCTCACTATTACACCGACTCGGCGCGGTTTGGAAGACTGGGCTATCTTCCGCAATCGCTCGCGCTCACCCTCTTCCTCTATGCGCCGAGATACGCCAACGTAGTCCACTGTAGGCATGAGAACTACATACCTGCCCGGCAAAGTCACATCCGTTACGACCCTAGCACCTTTGGTGCCAATGGGCTCCTTGGTGACTTGAACCATGATCTCCTGACCGGGTTTGAGAATATCCTTGATCGACGTCGATTTCTTTCTTGGAACCGATATCTCTTCTCCGTCCGCCTCCCGCACCACACGGGAATTGCGGCCGTTGCGCCCCGCAAGGGCATCATCTACATACAAAAACGCGTTGCGCTCCAAACCTATATTGACGAAGGCCGCTTGCATCCCAGGGAGAACATTTTCAACTACTCCCTTGTAGATATTCCCCGCATATCGGGGATGAACTGACCTCTCCACAAAAAGATCCACAAGCTTTCCGTTCTCAAGGATGGCGGCCCTTACTTCGCCATTGTCGGAGTTGACAACAATCTCTCTCGCCATTCAACTCAACTCCTTGGGCTTCCAACCCTTAGCGATGACCAAATCTTTGCATTTATAAGCCATAGGGGAAACTAGATCCCCATTCTCAACAAAAAACAATCCAGTGCGATGTATCCGAAACCGCTTGCCATTCGGATCAGCTCCGGCAATCGAATACAGATGCGCAAGGAGGTTCTCAGGTCTGAGATGGGCGCGCCCGCCACATGCGCAGACGAACTCCAATGCGTCACTGTCTGACACTGATATTTCGCGCACGAGCTTTCTGATGTCTATCTCTTTCTGCCCACTCTTCGTAGTGATCGTTCCTGTAGAGGTGTCCAGGCCCATGAACACAGATGCCGCATCCTTCAATTCCGGGCATGCGCTCGTGCGATAGGATGCGTACTCTACGCGGGAGGCCAGGGAAGGTTTGCCCCAATATGAGCAGGCTTCCACCACGGCCAGTCCCGGCGGCATCTTGGTATCCAGCGCATCAAGAGCTTCCTCAACACTGATCTGCGGCCCGCCGGGATCAATCTGAATATCAGCATATTCAGCTTCGCTGGTAACGCCTACACCAAGAGCGGTAGCAAACGAGAACTTAGGCAGGGGGTGATAGCCTTCAGAATATGCTACTGGAATCTCGGCGCGCCTCATGGCGCGTTCAAAAGCTCTCATAAACCCCAGGTGCGAAACGAACCGGGCTTCCTCGCCTTTCACAATGCGCACTCTCAACACCATGCCCAGTTCACCTCCACGCCTTACCGGCCAGGCGGGTTCTAGCGCCGTCTGTGCATGCGCCACAACCCGTACAGACGCCAGCACGACAATCGGGGGTAAGCTCAGCTTTGGCGGCACGCTCCGCCTCACGCCTAAGAAAATCCTTCGATACCCCCATGTCAACGTGATCCCAAGGCAATTGTTGATCAAAGGAATAGGAAGCATTGGCCCATTTTGAAGGGTCGACCCCAACTTCGCTGAAGGCCTGCTTCCATAAATCGGCGCGGAACCGGTCAGACCATCCGTCAAATCTGCATCCCAAAGCCATTGCCCGTTCTATTGCAGGAGCAAGCTCCCGGCCTCCCCTGGCAAACGCAGCTTCCAGGAAGCTTGCCTCAACATCATGAAACGAGACTGACAGGCCCCGCATGCGCATGCGCTCCTTAAGGTAGTTCTGCTTTCTCGTCAGTTCCTCCCGCAAGTTCTGCCCATACCATTGGAATGGGGTATGGGGTTTGGGCACAAACGACGAGACGCTTACGTTCACTCGGACCCTGCCCGCCTTTCCTCTTTTCCTCGCTGTACTTCGCCCTAGCTCCAATACACGACGGGATAGGTCGGCAATACCATCCAAATCCTCATCGGTCTCATGTGGCAGGCCTATCATGAAATAGAGTTTGACAAGATCCCATCCCGACTCAAAAGCATCTCCTGCGGCAGACATCAGGTCTTCTTCGGTAACTCCCTTGTTGATCACATCTCGCATCCTTTGGGTTCCGGCCTCGGGGGCAAAAGTAAGGCCCGTCCTTCGAGATTTCTCCAACTCCTTGGCAAGCTCAAGAGAGAAGGAATCCACACGCAAAGAAGGCAGGGAGACTGCCACTCCCCTCTTGGCGTGTTCTTCGACAAGCCTTCTGCTAAGCTCCGTTACTTGGGTGTAGTCTGCGCTTGAAAGCGAAAGCAAGGATATCTCGTCGTAGCCCGTGCTCTTGACAAGGTCGTCCGCCAGCGAACACAGGTTGTGTAGCCCGCGTTCCCGCACCGGCCGGTATATCATGCCCGCCTGACAAAAGCGGCACCCTCTGGTACAACCCCTCATCACTTCCAAGGCAACCCTGTCATGTACAGCCTCAAGAAACGGCACCACAAACTTTCTGGGAAACTCGGCCTCATCCAAATCCGTCACCACTCTGCGCCTGACAGGGTTCTTTTGGCGCGGGCAGTAGACGCCGCTGATCTCCGAAAGGCTGTCGACTATGTCAGAGCGTTCGGCCCCCTCTCTTTTTTTTCTGGCCACTTCCGACATTATCTCCATAATCACTTCTTCCCCGTCACCCACCACAACCAAATCAAAAAAAGCCGCGATAGGCTCCGGGTTTGACGCGCACGGCCCGCCGGCAATAACTATCGGATCATTATTCGTCCTGGCATCCGCTCTCAAAGGCACGCCTGCCAGTTCAAGCATAGCCAGGACATTTGTGTAGGTGAGTTCATACTGGAGGGTGAATCCAATCACATCAAACGACCTCGCCGACGCATATGTCTCGAGGCCGTAAAGGGGGAGATTGTAGAGGCGCATCAGCGCCTCCATATCGGGCCATGGAGCAAACGCGCGCTCAGCAACGAACTCGGGCCTGCTGTTGACTATCTCGTACAGGATCTTGAACCCTATGTACGACATCCCCACTTCGTAAACGTCGGGAAAAGCCAACATGATGCTAGCCTCGGCTTCGCTTGCATTGCGGCGTACAGAATTGAGTTCATTCCCAGCATATCGCACTGGTTGCGATACCTGAGGCAATATCTCCTCGTATAGAATCTCCTTATCAATCATGTAAAACGCTTCTCCTCAATCTTTGCGGCCGGCCAGAACTTCACAGACTGCAGCATTGGGCCCCAATAATGAAATGCCCTCGAGCAGTTCAAGCTCGGACAGACGTCCGATCTCACGGCCCTCTGCGCCTATGACCGAAACAATCGTGAAGTCAGATGACGTCACTTTCCGGAGCAAGTCGCGGGCGACCATGTCGGGGGCTGCTGCCAGCAACCTCGCTGGAAGTGCGCCTCGTTCTCGCAATGAAGCGCGTTTGCCCATCACCGACTTTAGCCCTGCATAGGCTGCAGATTCGCTCTCACGCCCCGCGGCTATCCAAATAAACAGCCCCAGCGCCGGCACCAACAGATTAAAATATCTTGCGGCAAAGCCTGCCACACCCAAAATTGTTATCGCAATCCCAATAACACGCGACAAGGCAATCGCCTTGTGCGTGGCGGAAGCAACGCCCAACTCCTCAGCCATAAGGGCTCTGAGGACCCGCCCGCCATCGAGCGGAAATGCGGGAATGAGATTGAATATGGCCAAAGCAATATTGGCGCCTACGAAAAACTCAACCTTATCCCTATCAGCATTACCATAAAGCAGAAGAAGATAACCTAAGGCTGCAAGAATGAGCGAAGTCATGGGACCGGCCATAGCCACAGCCGCCTCTGCCTCCGGACGGCTGTGGATTTCGCCCTCCAATGAAGCCACGGCCCCAATAGGAGTAATGCTGATTCGGGCCACCGCATGTCCAAACCCTGCTGCAGCCATGGCATGCGAACCCTCGTGCACAACTAGTGAAGCAAAGACAAACGCCCACTGCCAAAAGCTCCCTGCGAGTGCATATAGAACTGCAAACACAACTACCAGCGGGTCTACATGAAGCTCGATCCCGAATACCCGCACGATCCCGGCAAGGCCAGGACCCTCCCCAACCCATGCACGCCTCACCTGCCCACCTCCAGTGCTCACCCGAGCAAAGGGGGCGGCAGACCCCCCAAGAAGGCCTGCAGCCTCATATGCTTACATGAGATTATACTGCCGCCTCTGGAACGCTAGAAGATGATCTTCTTCCTCCTCATGTACACATTCTGCACAATAGCTATTGAAATCATCATGCTCATCAACGAGCTCCCGCCGGCGCTAAAAAATGGTAACGGTATCCCTGTGCACGGCGATACGTTCATAGTCATTCCCGCATTCACGAAAACATGGACGAGCATGACCGAGGTCAGTCCCACAACCAGGAGGGCGCCGAACCTGTCGCGCGCTTCCTGGGCGATGCTGTAGCCTCTATGCACTATGAAAAAGAGGACTGCCAAAGCTGCAGTCGCCCCGAAAAACCCCAACTCCTCAGCGATCACGGAGAATATGAAGTCGGTGTGGTGTTCCGGCAGGAAATTCAGCCGTGCCTGAGTGCTCTGACCATACCCCTTCCCGAAAAGCCCCCCTGATCCAATGGCTATCACCGACTGCGTCACATTATACCCGAATCCGCGCGGATCAAGGCCCGGATTGAAGAACACCTTGATTCTCATCTGTTGATGAGGCTGAAGCAGAAAGACGTACGAGAGCGGAGCTATCACCAGAATAATTGCCCCAACGATCGTCAGCAAGAGCTTCGTATCAGCTCCTGCGGCATACATCATTGCGAAAAAGACGGGCGCAAGCACTAGAGCCGAGCCCAAGTCATTTTGGGCAACCACAAGCCCCATTGGGGCCGCCACGATTAGGGCAGGCACAATGAAACTGCGCAGATCGGAAAGATCGTCCTGCTCAGAAAGGTACGCAGCGAGAGCTACAACCACCCCAATCTTGACATATTCAGAGGGCTGTATGGCCAATGAACCTATTCTAATCCAACTCATGGCACCTTTCGTCCGCGTTCCAAGGACAAAGACGCTCGCGAGCAGAACTAGGCTGATCACATAAATCCATTTGGAAAACCGTTCTAGGTAGTGATAGTCAACAGTCAGGATGACGAGAGACCCAGCAGCCCCCAGCGCGACAGCTACCAACTGCTTCTTAACATAGAGAAACGGGTTTCCTGCCGTGAGGCGAATGTTCCATCTTGTTGCGCTATATATCATGGCGCAACCGAACAAAACTGCAATGGCTACTGCTCCAAGCAGTGCGTAATCAAGATTCCTGAGTAGCCTCCTATCAATCAACATACTACGGCCTCCTGCGAGCTAAGACAAAGGTGCACCGCCGGACTGGCAAATCAGGCTAGAACGCTCCAGCCGACTCACGTTTGATTTCCTTGACCGGAATGCTCGCCACCAAAGCGACGGATGCATCAGACGTGTCAAGCTCGACGCGCATGTCCCCTTCATCGATATCCAAGTATCTGCTAATCACTTCAATAAGTTCGCTCTTCAACTGCTCCATAACATGCGGGGAGAGGGTAGCGCGGTCCTGCACCAAGACCAATCTCAACCTGTTCCTAGCGCATTCCCTGCTTGTTTCGGTTTCCACTCGCCCGAAGAGCCGTGCGAGAAACTCCATCATGGCGTCTACCCCCTTGATATTCCTAGCCACTTAGCGAATCGAGCAAGCCAGTCATCTGGTTCGAGCATTGCCGCTATGGGCACATCATTGCCCAATATTCGTGCAGCGATATCGCGAAAAGCCCGCCCTGCACGGGACTTCTCCTCCATTACTGCCGGAACCCCGCGGTTGGTCGAAACAATGATGGATTCATCATCCGGAACGACTCCAAGGAGTTCCACCTTGAGGAAATCCAAGAGGTCATCAACATTCATCATGTCATGCCTCTTTACCATATCAGGGCGAATCCTGTTGACTATGAGCCATGGATCTCTGATCTGCTCTGATTCCAACATTCCGATAATTCTATCGGCATCTCTTACCGCCGACATTTCCGGAGTGGTGACGACAATCGCTTTGTCTGCTCCGGAAATCGCGTTCTTGAATCCTTGCTCAATCCCTGCCGGACAGTCAAGTATCACGAAATCGAAACTCTCTCTAAGGGTCATTGTGAGAGCCTTCATCTGATCCGGCGTGACTGCTGTTTTATCCCTTGACTGTGCAGCCGGCAGAAGCGAAAGATTGTCGATATGCTTATGACGTACAAGTGCCTTCTGAACATCACAGGCGCCTTCAACTACGTCGACTAGGTCGTACACTATCCTGTTTTCGAGCCCAAGCACAAGGTCGAGATTGCGAAGCCCAATATCCGCATCGACCAGCGCTACAGTGGGCCCCGACATTGCGAGCCCCGCGCCGATGTTGGCCGCTGCTGTAGTTTTGCCAACACCGCCTTTGCCGGAAGTCACTACTATGGCAGTCCCGCTCATCATACTAACACCGTCCCCGTATGAGTTGTCCAGGGTTCTATTACTATCGACCCTTCGCGCAAATAAGCTACTTCCGGACCCTGAGGCATCTGCATTTCGTCATCAGGCGCCCTCGTAATCTTGTCGGCTATGCGAAGCTGCGTTGGAATCAGACGCAGCGCGACAACACACGCATCAACTTTTCCAGCTGAGCCTGCATGTGCAATTCCTCGCAACGATCCGAACACAACGATATCACCGGTAGCCAAAACTTCGGAGCCCGGATTGACATCTCCCATGACGACAACATTGCCATCGAACGACACTGCCTGCCCTGACCTGAGGGTTCGTCGGACAAGTATCGTATCGCCATGCCGAGACAGTTCCCCGCTTGCCGAACCGCCATCATTTTGAACCTTCTTGGCCCTAGATGCGCCCAAGCCAGAAACGCGCTGCTGCTTGCTCCCGGCCGGCTTCCCCTCGCTCAAGGACAACCCGTACTCCTCCAAGATCATCCTGACCTCCTCCACCCACTCGGGCGGGACGACAGCCCCGCGCGTATCCAACCTTACCCTGGCGCCTGAATAAAAACCGTCAGCTTCCTGAAGCCGTCGGTGGAGAGAGCCCTTCAAGTTTTCGATATTCTCATCTGCATGTATGACTAGTCGAAGCCCGTCCCTTGTTCCCTTAAAGATAACTTCCTGCGCTTTCATAGCAACCACCGCCGATTCAGCCTGTCCATGTTTGATTCTCCAGCAGGAATGCATTTCCTTCCCGCCTATCTGTCTGGGCTGTGGAAATAGGCCTCCATGATCCTTCGAGCAACAGGCGCCGCAGCTGAACCGCCGCCCCCACCACGCTCAATCAACACGGCCACAACTATCTCAGGATCATCCACAGGCGCCCACCCCACAAACCATCCGTGCGGATCTCCCGGGGGCACCTCGGCAGTTCCGGTCTTTCCTGCAACGGGAATCCCAAAGCCTTGGAAAGCATAGGCTGCCGTTCCCACCCGAGGAACCTGGCTGAGACTGTCGTGCAGATAATCCCATGTGCGTTCGGAAAGAACCGCAGTCCGCATTATCTCAGGAGCAAACTGCTCTACGACTGACCCATCAGCCGATATCGCGTCTCTGACCAAATGAGGCCGATGAATCAAGCCACGAGTGGCAATGCCGCCGTAAGCAACAGCCATCTGAAGTGGAGTAACAGTAACCTGCTGTCCAATGGCATAGCTTGCGAGTTCACCCGGCATGAACTTTCTCACACTGGAATCCGGCACAGCCCCCGAGGCCTCCATTGGCGTAAAGCGCAAGCCCGTCGGATACGAAAGCCCAAAATTCTTTGCCGCCGAGGCCATCTGATCCGCGGTCAGCCTCCCCCCCAACTCGTAGAAGACAATGTTACAGGAATTGATCATGCCTTCAGTTAGATTCTGACGCCCATGGGTGCGCCCTGAAGACCAAATGGCACATCTCTTCCTGAAGTAGCGCGAGGAGACCGAGGGCGAGCAAAGAACCGTCTCCGTCAGGTCGGCCACGCCGGCTTCAAGCGCAGCCATGGCAGTAAATGGCTTGAAGATGGAGCCAGGCGGATAAGCGCCTGACACCGCTCGGTTGAACAGGCCCGACACGCCAGTGCTCACTTGGCGCCAGCGCTCATCTGAAATCCTCGGAACAAACCAACCCGGATCGAAACCGGGCTCGGTCGCCATGGCGATAATCTCGCCTGTCCGTGGATCCAGCGCAACGGCAGCGCCGGCCTTCGCACCCTTGTACTTGCCAGATTGAAGCTTCGCCAGCTGTTCCTGGAGGGCGTTCTCAGCCGTCTTCTGCACGTTTCCATCAAGAGTCAGCACCAATGTGTAACCAGCCACGGGTGCCTCGGCGCCCACCGTTGCGACAGGTCTGGAAAGCGAGTCTACCTCGACTTCAGTGACCCCATCCTGCCCACGCAGATACTGCTCGTACTCGCGTTCGATTCCACTCTTTCCAATCCGGTCGCGGGATCGATACCCTCTCTCTGCAAAGCTTGCAAGTTCTTCCTGATTGATCAAGCCAACATATCCAATAATGGGCCCTGCAAGAGTGCCACAAGGATAGCTCCTATAAGGCTCCTCTTCGATGATAACCCCGGGCAGCTCAACTCTGTGCTCAGATACCCTGACCAGAATATGGGGCGGAGCGTCTTCAATAAGGCGAGCCGGAACATAAGGCACGCCATACCGGCCCTCAGTCTGCCCTGCTATCTTCGCTTCAATCTCCTCAACCGGCATTTCCAAGAGCTCAGATAGGAGCTGCACCTCTGCCTCTCGATCCGAAAACTCCTGCGGAACCGCAGATATGGTGTACGCCATCCTGCTGGTGGCAAGAATCTCGCCATGTCTGTCAGTAATGATCCCGCGCGGCGCTGATATCGGCACAAGTGCAAGCCTATTGGCTGTGGCCCTCCGCTCGTAGTAGTCGCCCTTGATGATCTGAAGCTGCCACAGCCTGCCCGCTAGAACTGCAAACAGACATAAGGCAAAGATCTGGAATACCCGGAGCCGGCGATCACTCCGCGTTCGCCTGCGATTCATCATGCATCAACTCCGGAAAAGCTCATCTTTGGAAACTCTACACGGACGTAGTCGAACCTGAGCGCTCTCGCTCGCGTGGAAGAAGGTACATCCAGCGGTGGAGGAGAGCTCCTGTGCAGCAGTTCAACACAGTAATCCACGGGATCACGACTCCGAAGGCCCTTACCAAGTCGATGCCGGCCCCAAACGACCAGATGACAAATATGTAGATCGCCTCGCGGATCACCGTTCCCGCCCCCACAATAACTGCGGGCGTAACCAGGTTTTCTTTGAACAGCTGAGGCTCCACAAACCCAATCATCCCTGCTACAGCCATGTTAGCGCCGGCACTTGCCCCAATGAACGTTCCAGTGAGAGCATCCTGGCAAAGACCTCCGAGTAGCGCAACTGCAACACCCGGACCAGTTCCCGCTATTATCGATACCACCGCCGAAAAGCAGAACACCAGGTCAGGCACCACCCATCTGGGAAAAAGCACAGGGAGAACAGCTGCTTGAAGCAACAGTGCAGCGAAGATCCCAAGAACGATCCAAAGGTTCTTAAGCCTTCTCATTATTGCATCTCCCCGAGGGTTCCTTCGATCTGGTCGGCCAAGACCAGAACCTCATCGAGCCTGTCGAAATCCACTCGTGGCCTCGCAAAGGCCGATTTCGATACCCCGTATTTCCCCGGTTCGACAGAGATGATGTCGCCAAGCACGTAACCTCTTGGGTAGACTCCGCCAAGACCGGATGTGATAATAACGTCTCCTGGCTCGAGATCGTTCTCTGCTCCAAGCGGGCGCACATGGAGCAAGCCAGATCCGTCGCCCAAACCTTCAACCAGGACAAGGTCACGGGATCTCACGTCAATGCCCCCAACAGCGCTTCTCGAATCAACTGCCAGAACCACAGTTGCAGTGTTGCAAGTTACAGATGTGGTTCTTCCCACAACTCCGCGGTCAGTGACGACTGGGTATCCACTTGAAACTCCATCGTCAGAGCCTTTGTTAATCACGACTGAATCAAGCCAGTTCCCAGGGTCACGGTAGCTTACTTTCGCCACGACTGCGCTACCCCCGAGCACATCCTTGAAGTCAAGCAAGACCTTCAGCCGCTCGTTTTCGCGCACGGCCTCGTCCATTTGCAGGTTCTCGTGGCGCAACGCATCGAGCTCACTGCGGAGCCTCTCATTCTCAGCCTTTGTTTCGCCTATTGAAGCCAGGTATGAGGCCCATGACGAAATTTCTCTGACTATCTTACTCGCCCCTCGGGCTATGGGAGAGAATATCTCACGCGCCACCCTTTCTGCGATGGAGAGTCTGTCACGGTCTCTTGCCGTAAAGTAGATCAAACATATCAATACTATGGCACAGATCACCGTAACCACGATTCTTCTCTTGATCAAAGGTTGTTGCTTCATGGGAGTGCCCCCTCCGGGCCCTTACTTGAGTCTCCCTGACGATACAAGGACCCTCCTATAGGTCGCAAGGTGTTCAACGACGTTTCCAGCTCCCCGAGCAACACATGTCAGTGGGTCCTCAGTAAGGTAAACAGGCATGCCGGTTACGTCAGCGAGCAGTCGGTCAAGACCCTCCAGCATAGATCCGCCGCCTGTCATCACGATTCCTTTGTCAATCACATCTGCCGAAAGCTCCGGCGGAGTCTTCTCCAAAGTCATTCGCACAGCGTTGACTATCTCACCGACCGGATCGGAAAGCGCCTGCTGTATCTCGGTATTGGAAATATTCACAGTCTTGGGAAGGCCATTGACTATGTCACGCCCACGCGCTTCCATGGTCTCTTCATGCTGCGAAGGATAGGCTGATCCCACAGTCTTCTTTATCTCCTCTGCCGTCCGCTCACCGATCATCAGATTGTAATTGCGTTTCATGTAGTTGACGATAGCCTCATCCATCTTGTCTCCGGCGATCGTAATGGACTTGGCGGCCACGATTCCGCCCAAGGAGATGACTGCGACCTCCGTAGTTCCCCCGCCAATATCTACGACCATGTTGCCAGTGGCATCCTCCACAGGAAGCCCAGCGCCGATTGCGGCAGCCATCGGCTCTTCGATCAGGAATGCTTCCTTCGCCCCCGCCTGTATTGCCGAATCATGTATTACTCGGCGTTCTACCTGTGTAACGCCTGACGGAACCCCTATTACCACTCTCGGTTTAAAAACACCGTGCCTCTTTGAAGCCTTCTCTATGAAATGCCTCAACATCGTGACGGTTACATCAAGGTCGGCTATTACACCGTCCCTCATTGGCCTCACCGCCACAATGCTCGCAGGCGTTCTCCCTACCATTTTCTTGGCGTCGTATCCGACAGCCAGGATCTCCTGGGAGTCACGGTCAATCGCAATTACTGAAGGTTCCTGAAGCACTATGCCTTTGCCTCTCACATATACAAGTGTGTTTGCGGTGCCAAGGTCAATTCCCATGTCCCTGGCCAGGCCGCCGAAGAGCGAAGCGCATGCCATGATGAATGGCTCCCTTCTATGTCAAGATTGTTTATCAGCCAAAATTCATGAACCCTTTTTCCTTGAAGCTGACATACAGATTGTCACCGATTATTATGTGATCCAGCACTTCTATCCCGATCAAAGCCCCCGCTCGTACAAGCCTCTTTGTGATCGCAATATCCTCCGGGCTTGGAGCAGGATCTCCACTAGGATGGTTGTGGGCTACAATCACCCCTGCACTGCCAACGCGAATGGCCGCCCTGAACACCTCCCTCGGATGCACTATGGAGGAGTTCAGTGTGCCAACTGAGATGGTTGCATTGTCGATCACACGATTTCTGGTGTCCAAGAAGATAGTGCGAAACTCTTCCTTCTCCAGATAGCGCATTGCAGGCATCAGCAAATCCGCTACATCTTTCGCGCTCGAGATAGCGAGCCTAGACTCTCCTTCTGATACTACAACCCTTCTGCCGAGCTCTATAGCGGCCACTATCTGCGCGGCTCGAACCGGCCCTATGCCAGGTATTTTCAGCAGTTCATGCACTCCCGCAGTGGCCAATTTCCTCGCCGTGCCGCACTTGGAAAGCACACGAGCCGCAACATCAACTGCGCTTTCGCCCGGGCGTCCACACCTTATTATCACTGCTATCAGTTCCGCAGTGGAAACCGATTCAGGGCCGAACTCTAGCAGCCTTTCCATTGGCCTTTCGCTTGGAGGCATCTCCCTGATGCCACGGCCCACTACATTACGTTCAGAACCAACTCGGCTCATTATCACACCTCGCCTGCATTTTCTTGCAAGCGATGCCACGGCGAGGCGCTCCTGAAGCAGGTGTTCTCAAAGCACTACATAGCCAAACTTCCTGAGCATAGATGCCAGCCTACCAAGGGGAAGACCTACCACGCAATTGTAGTCGCCCGCTATTGACTCTACGAGCAGGCCGCCGATTCCTTGAATAGCATAGGCTCCCGCCTTACCCATTGGCTCCCCGGTTTCAACGTATCTGAGAATGCTTTCATCAGAAAGGGGTCTGAACTTTACCGTAGTCATCTCGTATTCAGTCACCGAATCGCCACATCCGGCATCGATCACCGAAACTCCCGAGTAAACCTGGTGCGCCTTATCTGAGAGCGCACGCAGCATTCGAAAGGCATCGTCAGAGTCCACCGGTTTCCCCAACACTCGGCTATCTGAAACAACTATTGTGTCAGCCCCGATAACGAGCCCCTGGTCAACCCCCTGCGCCACGTCAGCTGCCTTGGCATATGCCAACCGCATGACAAGATCGGCCGGGCCGACGCCGTTAACTTCTTCCTCTGAAACATTGCTCGGGATGACCTCGAAATCCAACCCGATACCGTGCAACAGCTGGGAACGCCTGGGAGATGCAGATGCCAGAATCAGCCTACTCACAACAGCAAAATTCCTCCATGCCCCACAAGAGCGATGCCAAGCGGCACCGCCCAAAGGGCCTCTCTTTGCCTTTATTAAGTCTACCATTTGAATTCCACGTTTACAAGAATGTCGCATCGATCAAGACATGGAATACAGAGAGCGGGCTCCCAAGAGTGGAAGCCCGTCTGCAAGATTCTAGCTCCGTTCGCCGCACCGCATAAGACTCTGACACTCAACGGAGACTAATCCCTGAGCCATTGCCAGCCTGCCTCATACTGCCGCCTTTTTCCCGCTGATTGGTGCAGCCTCTCCTGAGGCAGCGAAGTCGAGAATGCATTTTTGAGGGCACTTCTCTATGCAAAGGCCGCATCTTGTGCACTTGGACTGGTCTATTACAGCAAGGTTATCAATCATCTCTATGGCCTTCTCAGGGCAATTCTTGGCACACATTCCACATCCAATGCACCCTACTGAACATGCCTTCCGCACCTCAGGGCCTCGCGCATGCGACTTGCATACCACATTGACCGATTCAGATGCCGTGCGAAGCTCAATCAGTTGCCGCGGACAAGCTGCAACACACTTTCCGCATCCTGTGCAAAGCGCTTCGTCTACTATAGGCAGCCCCTCATCGCCCATTGACATTGCACCAAACGGGCATGCTGCCACACACGATCCAAGGCCAAGGCAACCATAGGTGCACACCTTGGCACCTCCCCCAGTAATCTGGGCAGATCGGCAATCCTGAATTCCCCTGTAATCATAAAGCTCCGCAGCGTGCTCACGGCTTCCTCGGCATAGCACCCTGGCGTACTTTGGCTCAGCCGCAGCGCACTCCACTCCCATTATCTTGGCAATCTTCTCCGCTATCGCGCTTTTCCCGACAGGGCAGCCGGTTACGGGCGCATCGCCTGAGACTATGGCGCCAGCAAGGGCAGAGCAACCTGCAAATCCACAACCCCCGCAATTGGCGCCTGGCAACACTTCCATTATCTGATCGATCCTCGGGTCCTGGTCAACCGCTAGTTTCTTTGACGCGGCTCCAAGTGAAAGCCCAAAGATCAGCCCCATAGCCCCCATGCTCAACAACGCACTAAGACTGCTCATCTATGTCACCCCTATCTACAAGCAAACCCATGAGTCAAAACGCCCTGTTCGCTACAGTCCAACAAACCTGGCAACATCAAATCCCGAAAACCCAAGAAACGCCATGGCCAGCAGCCCGGTTGTCACAAGGGCTATGGGAAATCCCTGCATGGCTCTGGGAACAGGCGCAAGTCTTTGCCTCTCCCTGATGGCCGCAAAGAGAATGATCGCAAGGGCCCATCCGAGACCACCGGCCGCGCCGCTCACTGCAGACTCCAACAGGGTGTAGTTGGCCTGGTAGTTGATTATTGCCACACCCAACACCGCGCAGTTAGTCGTGATGAGCGGAAGGTATATTCCAAGAGCCCGGTACAAAGACGGGCTTGATTTTCTTATGACCATCTCTATCAGCTGGACAAGGGCCGCAATTACCAGTATGAATGAGACTGTTTGCAGATAAGCCATGTTGAGCGGGTTCAGTATGAAGTTCTGAACCAGCCATGTAATGGCTGATGCTACAGTCATGACAAATACAACAGCAAGGCTCATGCCGGTCGCAGTCTCCACCTGTTGGGATACGCCAATAAACGGACATGTTCCAAGTATCCTGGATAGCATGAAGTTGTTGACCAAAGCCTGGCTGAACAGAATTACCAACAGCTGACGCACTTACGAACACCCCCTAGCAGCCATGCTTGTCGTTTTTCTTCATCGTGATCAGATTGACCAAACCAAGCAAGAGGCCAAAGGTGATAAAGCCTCCAACTGGCTGAGTCACAACAGACGCCGCGTACTCGGCCGGGAACAGCCTTATGCCCTCAAACCCCAGATCAGGCGCTGCAAACAGGATCCCTGTACCCAGAGGCTCTCTGATGATGGAGATCGCACACAGCGCCAACGTAAAGCCGAGCCCCATGCCGAGCCCGTCCATGATCGACGCGCCAGGCCCATTCTTGGACGCAAAGGCTTCAGCCCGTGCCAGGATGATGCAGTTGACAACTATCAATGGCACAAATACGCCAAGCACCTGATGGAGTTGGGGCAAGTAGGCCTCCATGGTCAGGTCTACTATTGTTACGAAAGTTGCGATCACCACAATGAAGCAGGGTATTCGTATCTCGGAAGGTATGAGCTTCCGAAGAAGCGATATTATCAAGTTAGACCCCACAAGAACAAAGGTTGCCGCAAGACCCATCCCTATTCCATTCGATACCGCAAGCGAAACCGCTATCGTAGGACACAGCCCCAAAACAAGCCTGAATATCGGGTTCTCCTTGTATATCCCGTTGGTGAAGGCCGTAAGCGGACTCATCTGCCAACACCTCCAGCTATGCCGAGGGCACTGACTAGATCACGGACGAGATTTACGCCGGTTACCATGCCTCTCGACGAAATAGTTGCTCCAGATATGCTGGAAATCTCCCCGCCATCCTTGTCCACAGCGAGCGAACGGGCACCGCCCTTGCCGACAAACTGCGAGGTAAACTCCGTCTTGGCAATGTTCGCTCCAAGCCCGGGAGTCTCGCTGTGTCCGAGCACCTGAAGCCCTGTTACAATGAGCTCTGAATCCATGCCAACGAGCAAGCTGATCTTCCCGCCGTATCCAGGCGCCTGCACCTTGGCCACAACTCCGACTGGCGAACCGTCCGCAACGCCTTCGAACACTTCGTCGACGCCAGCGAATCTCGGGTCGGCTTTGATCGAGGCAAGCTCCTCATCGTCGAGGCTCTCAAAGCTCTCAGCTGACGGCAGCACGACGCGCATTGCTTCTGCAACTTCCTGAGCCTTGCGCTCATCAATGATTTCGCTGGTCACGCCATGTACGTAAGCAAGAAGCCCTCCCGAAATCGCGCATATGACCATCAGCACTAGTCCTAGTTTGAGCACGTCACGCACGGTCGGTCACCTCCCCAAATCTCTTCGGGCGCGTGAGCCTGTCAATAAGCGGCACTGCGGAGTTCATGATCAATATGGAGTAGCAGACACCCTCAGGATATCCGCCGAACATCCTTATCAATGCCGTCAAGATCCCACATCCAATCCCGAAGATCACTTGGCCCTTGGGATTCATCGGAGATGTCACGTAGTCAGTGGCCATGAAGAAAGCTCCAAGAATCAACCCGCCCGAAAGAACGTGGAAGAGGGGGTCTTGACCATACAGCCCCGTTATTACAGCCACCGTCACAACATAGGTAACAGGTATCCTCAGAGATATGTGTTCTCTCCAGAGGAGATAGAGAGCACCTATGAGCAATGCCAATGCAGATGTTTCGCCCAGCGACCCGGCTATGTTCCCCATGAAGAGCGGGCCATAGAACTTAGTCATCGCAGCTCCGCCTATGTCTCCCATCTTCCATAGAGTGAGGGGCGTCGCGGTGCTCATAGCATCGAACCCCCTCGCAGCCCAAAGGGCCCCCTCTGCAGACGCCGGCCAAATGTAACCGGCCGTAGCCAAGGCAGGCCATGCAGCGGTCGCAAAAGCGCGTCCTGCTAGAGCAGGGTTGAATACGTTGTGACCAAGCCCTCCGAAGAGTAGCTTGACTACGCCTATCGCAAAAACTCCTGCTATGATCGGTATCCACAGAGGCACATGCGGTGGAAGAACCATCGCAATCAGGAGGCCTGTTACTGCGGCGCTCCAGTCGCCTATGGTGACCGGCTTATTCGCAATCTTCTCAAAGATGTATTCAGCGCCCACTGCCGCAGCCACGCTGCAGACAATTGAAACCGCCGCGCGAAGGCCGAAGAAGTACACCCCGGAGATCGCTGCCGGCAGCAAGGCAATAACAACATCTCTCATTATTACAGGCGTGCTAGCTCCGGACCTTATGTGCGGTGCCGGTGCTACTTGCAGTTTGGTGTTTGCCATCACTTACCCCCCCGTTCCCTGGCGGCACGGCGCCTAGCCGATATCTCGAACTTGGCGCGCTTAATCGCCTGGACCAAGTTGCGCCGGGATGGGCATACATAGGTGCACACACCGCACTCAATACAATCCATTGCATGGTAAGCCTCGGCCTCATCCCACAGGCCTGCCCCACTCCACTGATGTAGAAAGGCCGGCTCCAGCCGCATAGGACACGCATCAACACATTGGCCACACTTGATGCACGGCATTTCCTTAAAGGCCACCGACTCCTCCTGGCTCATTACCAGGATACCGGAGGTGCCTTTGCCCGTAGGCACATCGGCCGAGGGCACAGCCATACCCATCATCGGGCCTCCAAAGATTATCTTGCCAGGTTCGCCCACAAAGCCCCCACACGCTTCTATCAATTCACTTGCTGGAGTTCCTATCTTGGCGATCAGGTTCATCGGTGTGGCCACAGCCGACCCGGTCACAGTGACGACTCTTTCAATTAGGGGCAGCCCGCGGTCGAAACGATCGGAGACTGCTGCCGCAGTGCCGACATTGCTCACAACCACTCCCACCGAAAAAGGCAGACGTCCCGGGGGAACCTCCCGTCCTAGCACGGACTTGATAAGGTGCTTCTCGGACCCTTGAGGATACCTGGTCTTAACAGGTACAACCTCTACTCCGGCGGCACTCACTTCAGCGTCCCTCATGGCATTGATCGCATCGGGCTTGTTGTCCTCGATGCCTATGCGCGTGCGCATAACACTAATAGCCCTCATGAGAATCTGCGCTCCGCGGACAATATCTCGGGGACGCTCTACCATAAGCCGGTGATCGGCTGTAAGGTATGGCTCACACTCCGCCCCGTTAAGGAGGAGCGTGTCGACTTCCACCTTTGGCGGCAACGAGAGTTTTATGTGCGTCGGGAACTCCGCGCCCCCCATGCCGACTATGCCAGCCTCCCGGATTATCTCAATGAGCTTTTCGGGCGGCTGGGAAAAAACATTGTCGACAGGCACACACGACTCGTCCAACACATCTTCGCCGTCAGGTTCAATGAATATGGCCTGGTCTTGAGCGCCGAAGGCAGTTCGCACTAGGCCTATGGAGGCAACCTTGCCGGAAACCGGGGAATGAGAAGGCACTCCCCACTTCGCCTCAGTATCGGCAATCTTCTGCCCCATTCGAACATGGTCTCCTCTGGCGACCGTAGGTGTCAGAGGACAATTAGAGCCCTGATGAAGCAGTACTACAACCTGAGACGGCCGCCGGGCGACGACAGTGCGCAATGCGGCTGTTCTCTCTTTGTTCTCCGGAGGATGAACTCCCCCTCGGAACGATCCCTTGGGCATGCACCTCACTCCTTTTGCTTCTACAAACCTGCCTGTGGAGCCTAAACATAAGACAATGAAAAGCCTCGTGCGAGGCACAAAATAATAAAGCCCGCCCCGTGAACAGACCAGCTTTACGCATCCAAGCAGCACTTTGGCCCAGACGCCTAAAGCCGGTCTAATTGTACACCACGGGACAAGCTAGTGCAAGAATGCTGAGCTTATCAGCTTATCAGGATTTCTTTGCCGTGTAGTGCGTATGAAGCAGTTCGTGTGAGCGTTCCGAGAGAGGCCGCCCCAGGAACTCCTCATATAGCTTCAGTACTGCAGGGTTAGTATGAGATGTCCTCAAGGGCATGTCCCTGTCCACCTCATAGAGGGCTTCCCCGCGGTCAGCACGGCTTGACATCACCGTTCCTATCGGCTGCCCGCCTCCGCCGACACATCCACCTGGACAACACATTATCTCCACAAAATGCCACGGGGCGTCACCCGCACTGATCCTCTCCATTACCTTTCTCGCATTCGACAGCCCATGGGCGACTGCAGCCCTGATAGTAGCTCCTTCGATTTCGACTGCAGCCTCCTTGATGCCGTCCAGACCCCTTACATCATGAAACTCCATCCCATCCTCAGGAAGCTCCGTCCCAGTCACCACTGCATACACAGTGCGAAGGGCGGCCTCCATTACCCCACCCGTAGCGCCGAATATGGCCGCGGCTCCCGTAGAGATCCCAAGGGGATCATCGTAGTCCTCTTCAGACAAAGACTCGAAGTCTATGCCAACCTCACGAATCATCCTGCCCAGTTCTCGTGTGGTAAGGACCACGTCCACATCCTGGAACCCGCTGGATCTCATCTCTGGCCTCACGCACTCGTACTTCTTAGCTGTGCAAGGCATTATCGAGACAACGAAGAGCCTACCCGGGTCGATTTCGGCATGCTCAGCATAGTAGGTTTTTGCCACAGCTCCAAACATCTGCTGGGGAGATTTGCACGTCGATACATGCGGAAGCAGATCGGGATAGAAACGCTCTATGAAGTTGATCCAGCCCGGACTGCAGGAGGTCAGGAGCGGCAGCGGAGCGTCGCCTTTCTCTATTCGCTCGAGAAGTTCATGACCTTCTTCCATAATCGTAAGGTCAGCAGTGAAGTCAGTATCGAACACTCGGTCAAATCCTAGCCTACGCAGTGCGGCCACGAGCTTGCCGGTGACTACGGTGCCAGCAGGCAGCCCCAATTCCTCGCCGAGCGATGTCCTTATGGCCGGGGCGGTTTGGACTATGACATGGATTTCGGGATCGGCCAGCGCGTCCCATACTCTTCTCGTGTCATCGCGCTCGGCTATGGCCCCTGTCGGGCAGGCCAACGTGCATTGTCCGCAGAAGACGCAGACGACCGAATTGAGATCATCACCGAAGGCAGGAAGCACAACAGAGTCGAATCCACGGTTTGCAGTGGACAGCACGGCCACGCCTTGAACATCCTCACAAGCTTCAATGCACCGCCTGCAGTTTATGCACTTGTCAGCGTCGCGCACAAGAGATGGAGACGACTCATCCTTGGGCAGCTCCCTCAAAACCCGTTCGAACCTGATCTCCCTTATTCCAAAGTCGGCCGCCAGCTGCTGTAATTCGCACTTGAGGTTGCGCTGGCAAGAAAGGCAGTCGTCAGGGTGGTGGGCGAGCAGCAATTCAACTGCCATGCGCCTTGCCTTTCTCACCTTCGGAGTATTGGTGCGCACTACCATACCCTGGCTTACAGGATAAGAGCAGGCTGGCTGCAAAGTGTTCTGGCCCTCTATTTCCACCACACACACCCGGCAGACCGACGGCTTGCCCAGGTCTTCATGCCAACAGAGGGTGGGAATCCTTATCCCTACGGTGCGCGCAGCGTCAAGGATAGTCATCCCGAGCGATGCGCAAACAGACTTGCCATCGATAGTCAGAGCAATGTCAGACATTACTCGCCCGCCTCCTCTCACTTGATCCCGCCGCCCGTCTGCGACGTTGCACAGACCGCTTCATCCGCGCCTGTAGGGAGTCGCCTGCATACGCCGGCGGGACAACACCCTTCAAGGTGGGCTTCGATCTCATCTGCATAATGGTCCATAATGGTGAAAAGTGGAACTGCAACGGATTGGCCCAGAGCACACAAGGAAGAAGACTGCATAACCTCCGCAAGCTCCCTTGCAAGCTTCAGGTCGTCCTCTGTTGCAGCAAGCTCCCGCGTCTTGCGGAAGATATCGCATAACCGCCGCGTTCCCTCTCTGCAAGGCGTGCACTGCCCGCAGGATTCATGTTCGAAGAAGCGCAAGAGCGTACAGGCTATGTCAACTATGCAATGGCTATCGTCGATTATCAGGAGCGCTCCTGAACCAAGCGCAGACCCCGCCTTCTGGAGGTTCTCGTAGTCCATTGGAATGTCGAGATGCGCCTCTGACAGACAGCCGCCTGCAGTCCCGCCCGTCTGGGCCATCTTAAAGCGGCGCCCCCCGGGAATGCCGCCCCCGACACCATAAATGACCTCCCGGAGAGTGATTCCCATGGGAACTTCTATCAATCCCTTGTTGTTCACATCGCCAGTGAGGGTGTACACCTTCGTTCCAGGGCTCGTAGGAGTTCCAAACTGCCTGAACCAGTCGGCTCCACTACGGATTATCGGCGGGACGTTCGCAATAGTCTCCACATTGTTTACGACAGTAGGCTTGCCCCATAGGCCGCACGTTCCCGGATAAGGAGGCTTCTGCCTGGGTTCACCGCGCTTGCCCTCCATCGATTCAATCAGCGCAGTCTCCTCCCCGCACACATACGCTCCGGCCCCCTTCTTTACTTCGATATCGAAGTTGAAGCCCGAGCCGAACATGTCAGCCCCCAGGAGTCCGTATTTGCGCGCCTCTTCGATTGCGCGCTCTATGCGCTCTATTGAGAGATAATACTCTCCTCGAATGTACACATACCCCATGGAAGCGCCTACTGAGTAGCCCAAGATGACCATCCCTTCGATCACCTTGTGCGGATCCCCTTCGAGTATCAGACGGTCTTTGAATGTTCCAGGCTCGCCCTCATCAGCATTGCATACTATGTACTTCTGATCAGCCCCCGCCCGAGCTGTAAACCCAAGTTTCACACCAGTCGGGAAAGCGGCTCCCCCACGGCCTCGAAGGCCCGAAGACTTGATGGTTTCGATGACCTCATCTGGCGACATGGATGTGAGAGCCACGCCTGCAGCATGGTACCCGTCGCGGCCGATGTACTCTTCAATACTGTCAGGATCGATCAGTCCCACATTCTCGAGGACAATCCTCTCCTGAACCTCGAAGTAATCAGTCCGCTTGTCGTCGGTCAAAGACACCGAGGGAAGATGCCCGGTATACTCCAAACGTCTGACAGCCCGCCCCTTTAGCAGATGTTCATCTACGATCTCACTCGCATCACCCACTGTGACGCGGGCATACACAGTCCCTTCAGGGTACACAACAACGATCGGTCCAAGGTCGCACGGACCCAAACATCCTGTCTCAACAACGCGGACTTCGCGCTCGAGCCCATGCTCCTTGACCGATCGTTCGATTGCGTCACGCACCGCCCGGCAACCAGCGGCAACACATGGGAATCCGCCGCACACCAGGACATGCGCTCGGTAGAAAGCCATGTGGATCCCTCCCAAGCATCATTCGGAAAACCGGGAACTAGCGATAGCGACGTAGAATCGCCGGCAGATCCTCTGCAAGAAGATTGCCGTATACCACATCGTCGATCATGATGGCTGGCGCAACACCGCACACACCCAAACAGGATGATGTTTCCACAGTGAACATCCTGTCCGATGTTGTACCTCCCATCTCCACTCCGAGCTCGTCCAAGAGCGAGTCAATGATTTCCGCAGCCCCGGCTACGTGGCACGGAGCCGACTCGCAAATCCTGATGATATGGCGTCCCCTGGGACTTGTTGAGAACATTGAATAAAACGTAGCTACTCCATAAACTCGGCTTTCGGGTACGTCGAGGGTGCGTGCCACTACACGCAAAGCCTCGCGCGGAAGGTAATTTCGGAGCGATTGCACATCATGAAGAGCTTGCACTAGGTCTTCCGGTCGTCCTCGATACGAAGATACAACTTTCTCCACTTTGCTCAAGAAGACGTCGTCGCACTCACACTTACAAACAACACTGGGCCCTCCTGGGCCAGCAGGACCGCGCATTTCCGACATGCTCGGACCCTCCCCTTCTATCCGGCCGACGCCGGGCTTGTCGAGATTGTGCTGTTTTTCACAAAGCTCCGCAACAGAATACCCCGTGAGGCTCCCCCTGGCATCTCCCATTACTGGGCCCGTTGCCTATTTGGAGGATATTACGAGGTCGCCTACAACCTGTCCATTCACAACATGACTCGCAATTATCTGGCGAGCCTTCTCCGGCGTAACACGCCCATAGGTCACCTTGGGCTCCCCTTGCCTGATTACATCTACTATTGGCTCGTATTCGCACATTCCAATGCATCCTGTTTGCGTCACTGCAACATGCCGAAGCTTGCGCGTGTTGATCTCATCAACAACCGCCGCAAGTGTATCGCGCGCTCCAGCCGCAATTCCGCAGGTGCCCATTCCAACAACGATCCTAGTCTCCTCTGTGCCCTCACGCAACTCAGTCATTGCCTGAGCACGTTCCTTGATCTTCTTGAGGTCATTAAGCGACTTCATATGCCAGCACTCCCTTCACGTGTTGAGTGACCACATCAAAAGTATACAGCATGAAGTGCTCCAGAACAATGCTCTTAATCCATATTCACCTTCTCATCCCATAACCTGCATAGGAAATCAACCGTGCCGCAAGCGGCACGGTTGACCGTAGAGGCTGCCTTGCGCTACCAGCAGAACCTGGGCAAGAATGCTGCCAAGACGATTATGGCGAGCAGGATTAGAAGCATACCCCATGATCCAAATCCGAGCCCAATCCCGCCAGGTCCTGGATCCGGAGCAGCCTTGATGACATCACCGATTGTCATGTGCGTGTCCTCCTTTTGAGTCGTAGCTTAGATCACCAAGGAAACCAGAAGACTGCGATCACTATTATGCCTAGAAGAATCAACGCCAGGTTCCAGGCGAAGAACCCCCTGAAACCCCCGCCGAAAACTGCGCTTTCCACCGCAATCGCTCCTCCCGTGAGAGTTTTACATCCGCGGGTCATCCCGCAGGTTGATATATAGTATGATAGTAGGCCTTCTTGTGTCGCTAAAACGCCACATTGCACAATCAGTTGCAGGTCGCATGCGCATATGAACAGCGCGCCCTCAGAAATCTATCTGGGGGCGCGCCACTTGTCATTTCATTTTGGCTGGATTTCTTCACGAAAGGCTCAGGCCGCAATTGCGAAGGATTTAGAAGAGGCCCACTATTGTGCCGTCCTCGTCTATGTCGACGCCTTCCGCAGCCGGCCTCTTCGGCAAGCCGGGCATCGTCATTATGTCTCCCGTGAGAATCACGAGGAAGCCTGCGCCTGCCGACACGCGAACGTCTCTGACAGTCAGAGTCCAGCCTGTAGGGGCACCCTTCATGTCAGGATCATCCGTCAGTGAATGCTGCGTCTTGGCGACGCATATGGGCATCTTGTCGAAGCCCAGCTTGGTTAGGCGAGCGATCTCCTTGTCAGCCGACGGCGTGTATACCACTCCCTCTGCGCCGTAGATCTCCTTCGCCAATGTCTCGATCTTCTCCCGTATGGGCATCTCAGGATCGTAGATGGGTTTGAAGGTATTATCGTCTTTGTCCAAGGCTTCGAGAACCTCTTTGGCCAGCTCGATTCCGCCCTCCCCGCCCCGTGCCACAACATCTGAAAGTGCGCTGCGAACGCCAAGGGCATCGCAATGCTTCTTTACAAGTTCCAGCTCTTCAGGGCTATCTGTGGGGAATCTGTTGATGGCTACGACTATCGGAAGCCCGAACTTCTTAAGATTCTCTACGTGTTTGTCCAGGTTAGCACAGCCCTTCTCGAGGGCATCGAGATTCGTCTCTGCAACCTTGGCCTTTGGAACGCCTCCGTGCATGTTGAGGGCGCGAATAGAAGCGACAAGAACTGCCACATCCGGCGTAAGCCCCGTAAACCTGTGAACTATGTCGAAGAACTTCTCAGCACCCAGGTCGGCAGCGAATCCGCCCTCCGTCACCACGTAGTCAGAGAGCTTCAGCGCCATCTGTGTGGAGATCACTGAGTTGTTGCCGTGCGCGATGTTTGCAAACGGCCCGCCGTGGACGAATGCTGGCTGGCCTTCGACAGTCTGAACCAGGTTAGGCTTGATTGCATCCTTGAGAAGAACGGCCATTGCGCCCACTGCCTTGAGATCTCCAGCTGTCACAGGTTGTCCGTCTCGCGTGTAAGCCACAACGAGTCGGCCAAGGCGAGCCTTGAGATCTTGCATGTCGGAAGCCAGGCACAATACGGCCATTATCTCCGAAGCAACGGAGATGTCAAAGCCGGACTCCCTCGGCGTGCCGTTTGCCCTGCCCCCTAGTCCACAAACGATGCTCCGCAGCTGCCTTTCGTTCATGTCCATGACACGTCGCCAGACAACCCTATGTATGTTGATATTCAAGTCATTGCCCTGGTGAATGTGGTTGTCAAGCATGGCAGCAAGCAGGTTATGGGCCGTGCTTACGGCGTGGATATCACCTGTAAAGTGCAGGTTGATGTCATCCATGGGGAGGACCTGGGAGTAGCCGCCGCCCGCCGCTCCGCCTTTGATGCCGAACGTGGGTCCGAGCGAAGGCTCACGGACGCATACTACGGTGTTCTTGCCCAGTTTCCCCAGGGCCTGGGTCAAACCCACGGCTGTACACGTCTTTCCTTCTCCCGCTGGTGTTGCTGTTATTGCAGTAGTATAGATAAGCTTTCCGTTTGGACGGTCCTTGAGGCGATCGAAGACGTCAAGGGAAACCTTGGCCTTGTATTTGCCGTAATGTTCGATCTCGTCTTCTGTCAAACCCAACTCTCTTGCAACATCACCTATCGCTCTGAGTTTCGTGGATTGCGCTATTTCGATGTCGCTCAACACTTCTAAGCTACACCTCCAGCATTATGACTTGGACCGAAGCCACTTGTCGATGCCCCTGGCTGCACGCTTTCCAGCCCCCATAGCAGATATGACCGTTGCTGCGCCTGTAACTATGTCGCCGCCTGCCCACACGCCAGGGATGCTCGTCGCTCCGTATTCGTCATGCACCTCAACGTTCCCTCTACGGTTGAGATCCAAATCTCTGGTGCGTTGGGTTAGCAGGGGGTTAGGCCCTTGGCCTACAGCCACAATAACGGTGTCCACATCCACAATAAACTCCGATCCCTCTATTGGCACTGGGCGCCTCCTGCCGCTCGCATCCGGCTCTCCCAGCTCCATGCGAATGCATTCCATACCCTCAACTCCGCCATGGCCGTCTGAAATAATGCGCACAGGATTCGTAAGCAGCATCATCTCCACGCCTTCCTCTTCGGCATTCTCGATCTCCTCGAGCCTGGCCGGCATCTCCGCGCGTGAGCGGCGATAGACTATCTTCACTTCCTCGGCACCCAGGCGCAGAGAAGTGCGTGCCGAATCCATGGCAACGTTGCCCGCCCCCACAACGGCAACCTTCGAGCCTATGTTGACGGGAGTGTCATATTCCGGGAACATGTAAGCTTTCATCAGATTAACCCTGGTAAGAAACTCATTGGCGGAGTAAACTCCATTCAAGTTCTCCCCCGGTATGCCAAGGAAATAAGGAAGGCCTGCACCTGTGGCAATGAACAGGGCCTGATACTCACCTGAGTCCAGCATTTCGCTCACATCCAACGTGAGCCCCACAACCACATTGGTGAAGATTCGCACGCCCAAGCTACGCACGTACTCAACTTCCTCATCAACAATGGATTTCGGAAGCCTGAACTCGGGAATGCCGTACCGCAAGACCCCTCCGGTATCGTGCAAGGACTCGAACATGTCGACCTTGTATCCCATGAGAGCCAAGTCTGCAGCGCAAGTAAGCCC
>JAQVXE010000192.1 GCA_028709305.1 Bacillota bacterium
TCTATGAAGGCGCGCCAATCGGCATCGAGCTGCCTAATTTCGTGGAGCTCGAGATAGTGGAGACAGACCCGGGCCTCCGCGGCGATACGGCTTCAGGCGGCACCAAGCCTGCCAAGCTTGAAACAGGAGCAGTAGTGCAGGTACCACTCTTCTTGCAGACCGGCGATAAGATCAGAGTCGATACCCGTACCAATCAGTATTTAGAACGCGTTTAGGCCCAAGTGGCTAGAATGTGGCGACCGCAGAACGCGGTCGCCACATTTCACAATGCCAGCAGATTCGAGGGTGTCGAAGACCCGTCACACGCAATTCATTGGCATCTACAGTTGATTCGATGCCGCTGCCCCGTCATATTCCTTTCGCCAGCCCATATCATTTAATAGCATGTCTTACATTTCAGATCAGTTATGGGGGTACGGCCGTGGGGCGCAACGTCAGGGATCTTGTGGTTGAACAGATCTGTCCGGCTCTTCCCCCACGTGCCCGCGAGGCTGTAAAGGCTCTGCCTGATGAGATTAGACAGAGGCTTACAGAGATACGCTTGAGGCGCGGGCGCCCTGCGATGGGAGTAGTGCCTGAAGGGGATTTCTACCTGTCGTCAGACGGACAACCCCTTTGGCCGGGATCTGGAGATGCGGCTCTCAATCAGGAGCTTGTGGCGAGTGTAGTGATGTGCACTGAGAACGAGTGGGAGATCGCGATGCGGCTCGTTACAGAGTGCTCCATCTATGCGCTCGAGCGGGAGCTGGCTGCGGGCTATATTACGCTCCGGGGAGGGCACAGGGTGGGCCTTGTGGGCCGCGCAGTCTTGGAAGGCGATCGAATCCGAACTCAGCGAGAGCTTTCAGCGGCAAACTATCGGGTTGCAAGGCAGATCGTGGGCGTGGCAGACAAGGTAATGCCCTACATCCTTCGCCGACCGGGCGGCCGCACCTCGTCGCAGAATCAGTCCGCGTGGCCTCACTCAGGGCTTTCAGTCTTCAGCGTTCTTGTTCTCTCCGGACCCGGCCACGGCAAGACGACGTTGCTGCGGGACATAGCCCGACAGCTGTCATATGGGTCTTGCGGACGGGGGTTCAAGGTGGGAATCGTGGACGAGCGGTCTGAGATCGCCGCGTGCTGCGGTGGTGTTCCCGGGAATGATTTGGGTCCTAGGGCGGATATCATCGACAGCTGCCCGAAAGCCCAGGGGATCATGATTGTGACAAGATCCATGTCCCCAGATGTGATTGTCACCGACGAGATAGGCCATGCGGCCGATAGTGAAGCCATTGAGGAGGCGCGCAGATGTGGCGTAGCAGTGATCGCCACCGCACATGCCACAGACTACGATGACGCCCAAAGGAGGCCGGCTCTGCGCGATATCCTTGCCAGAGGAGGGTTTGAGCGGGCGATACTCCTCACGAGCAGGCTTGGCGTAGGGACGTGTGAACGCATGATCCACCTGCCAACCGGGGCCGATCTCTTGGACGCTCCGTTTCTTCTGTCAGCCGCAGCTGGCAAAGGGTGTGGAGGGAGAGTAAGATGCGTGGAACGATGAAGGCCGCAGGTGCCATAATCACCATAGTTGCCAGCGGCCTTGCCGGACTCGTGGTAGCTCATTCGTACCGCGTGCGCGCGCGCAGGCTTGCCGCTTGGGTGACTGCCCTTTCGGTGTTGGAGACGGAGATATCTTTTGGCCTCACCAAGCTTGGGCAGGCCATGCGCCGTGCCGGACAGGTTGCTGGCCAAAGCCCGGGGCAAGTCCTTGTTCGAGCCGCCCAGTTGCTTGAAGGCGGAGAATGCGGATCTGCCGGCGCGTGTCTGTCAAGAGCCCTGGGTGAGGAGAGAGACTCATGCAACTGGCTTTGGAACCGGAAATGGCAAGAGGACATGGAGGCCGTGGTTGTTCTCGGCGAGGCGTTGGGCACGTCCAACTCGTCGGATCAGGCCCGACACATTGCTCTCGCTTCGCGCAGGCTTGAAAGGCAGAGGCAGGTTGCAGAAGAAGCTGCGGCAACCAACTACCGCCTCTGGTCGGCGATGGGGTTTCTCATAGGCGGCATGGTGGCTATTGCACTGCTCTGATCAAGCACACGCATGTGACGAAAGAAGAAGGAGGGCCTAACAGTGGGGCTCGACTTAGTCCTGAGGATAGCTGGGGTAGGCATACTCGCCTCGGTGTTGTGCACAATCCTCAAACAGCAGGGCAAAGAGGAATACTCGTTGCTTGTAGCCACGGCCGGGATCGTGGTGGTCTTCATCATGCTCCTAGATCACATCGAGCAGTTGCTCTCAAGCGTGCGCACGGTCTTCAGATTGTGGTGAGGGGCGGGCCGCAAGGTGCAGGTACTTCAAGTTGTCGGTATGGCTATCTTAGGGGCGGTTCTCCTTGGGTTCCTGAGGCAAAACCGGTCAGACATGGCGGTGGTGCTCTCTGTAGCTCTGGGCATCGTCATCTTTCTCATGGTCGTCTCGAACCTGACCTACTTCGTAGGAGTCATGTCAGACCTTGCTACAAAAGCAGGCAT
>JAQVXE010000070.1 GCA_028709305.1 Bacillota bacterium
CCCGGCCTATGCTGTTGTCTGCTATGATGTGCCTACTTATTCCTAGACCCTACGCTGGAAGTACTCACAGGGTCTGAGTATGCAGGCGGGTCTGGGAAATCGGGAGAACCGAAATTGAGCACGTCCAAGGTATAGCACAAGATCTCCGAGACTCTGGTTTCGGTTACTTCCTCGTCATAACTGCCGAAATGTGGGCCTATGTGCACCCACCACCAGGCTTTTCCTTCATGCTCTATCTTGTACACAATTATGTCGTCAGCATCATCAGTCGATCGTGCTTCCAGTATGTCATTCCTTCGGGTGAAACCAGGTTCGCTTGCCAGGCTATGGTATACTCTGGCATCTCCATACGTACCAAGCTCTGTTCCCGCAACAGGGTTGATCCATTCGAGCTGCTCCTCGGAGTCATAGTCCCAGTAGGTCTCTTTTCCGAAGTCGCCGGTGAGCCAGTAGAGTAACGGGCATATGCCGCTGTCAACGGTGACTATGACTGCTCCCTCGAAATCGCAAATGTCGAAACTCGCCCCGGTGTCGGAGATAACCAAGACATCGTAGCCCTGAGGGGCCTCTGTCTGTATAGCCGAGCTTTCTTCTGTGACCGAGTAGTTCAATGTGAGATCTTCGGTTGGTGACACTGGGCCGCTTCCGCCGTCGAAATTGCTCGAATCCCATACGGAGTATCAGTAGACTGATTCGATCGCTTTGCTTCCTGCAAAGTCAACGTTGGACGAGGCTTTGCTCACAACCGTCGAGGAAGGCGAGAAGACCATGCCGGTCTTGGATGGCGTCACAGTGACGGCTCCTTTGAGTCTGGACTTAGTCCATGTTCCGTCTGCTGCTGTGGCAACAGGATCGCTCAGCAATCCGCTGAAGGAAATGGTTACGCCCCCAACCCCCTCGCCGTAGAGGGCATCCGTCACGACGCCTGATATGGTGTATGAACGGGTAAGTAGCGAGCATCCCGTCAACACCATCGTGCACGACAGAGTAACTACCAGAATAAGCAACACTTTACGCAAGCTGTGTAGGTCATGCGCGATTTTCATGTTGTTTGCCTCCCAGTCTCCAGAAATTTGGCTCGCTGTTTTGCTGGAGAATGGTGCGAATATTCACCATATCTGAGTAAAATCCTTCTGCGTATCGGCAATTTTTTGCTAAGTAGCACAATTCACAATGGAGAGTATGACATTTCGCCCCTCGTGCATGCCCGTGCGGTACACGTGTGCAAGCATCGGCCAGTGTTATGTAGAGCGGGGCTTGCCATGCACCAGGCTGATGTGCATGTATAAGGATCAAGAAGGCACTATCCCAGGCAAACTCAGGACCGGAGAATCGCTTGGCTAGCCTTGGAGGAATTTCAATGCATGCGAGACGGCAAGGCTCCTTACACATTGTGTGATTGGCCCAACGCAGAGACATAGCTGCCCGGGAGGTTGCTATTAATTTCTTCCGTAGGGAGGCAGGAGAATTAGTTTATGCACCGAATAAACTATGTGAGATACGTAAATGAGGTGCTTATGATGATCCGTCCAGGCAACCCCGGCCTCATGAAAGCCATGAATAGAGCCATTGTAGTGGACTTGATATCAAAGCAGGGACCCATATCTCAGACGCAGATCTGTGAAGCCACAGGGCTAGCAAGATCGACTGTGTCAAACATAGTCAGAGAGCTTAAGACAGAAGGACTAGTTGTGGACGTTAAGAGGGCAAAGTCAAAGGGCGGTGGGCGACGTCAGGTGTTACTAGGGTTAAACGAGACAGCGGGTTACGTAGTAGGGGTAGACCTTGGCGGCACGAAGATGGCCGGGGCTCTTGCTGACCTGGGTGGGAATCAGCTTGTGAAGTTGGTGCAGCCTACGTGTGCCGAACGTGGAGCCAGGGCGGTTCTAAAATCTTTGATCGAGTTCATTCAAGGCATGGTTGACAAGTCTGGGGTAGATCCAGATCTCATCAGAGGCGTGGGAGTAGGAGTTCCAGGTGTCGTGCTTCCAGGAGGGATTGTTGAGTGGGCTCCCGCGCTCGGATGGCGAAACCTAGACCTCCAGGGAGAGCTGCGAAAGGCATTGCCGTATCGAGTGTTTATTGAGAACGATGTGAACCTCCTGGCTCTCGGAGAGTTCTGGTATGGGGCGGGTCAGGGCTGTTCTAGCATGGTATGTTTGGCTATTGGCACTGGCTTGGGAGCAGGAATCATACTCGATGGGCAGCTTTACACGGGTGCTACAAGGTCTGCCGGAGAGGTATGCGACCTTGTGACTGATCCCTCTTGCCTGGGTCGCGAGTACAAGCCTTTTGGATGTCTGGAGAGAACAGCCAGTGGTCCCGGACTTTCGCGTATATATCGTGAGCTGAATCCTGGCGCAGGTGACGTTGACGCAGAAGAGGTGTTCAAGTTGGCTCGCTCGGAGGATGCCATGGCTCTACAGGCTGTAGATACTTTTGCGCGCCATCTCTCAATGGCGGTTCTGGCAGTGGCAGCCGTTCTTGATCCGGAGGTTATTGTTTTCGGCGGCGGTGTGGCCAACGGTACAGACTTGTTCAAAGAGAAGATTGAAGAGCTCACTGGCCCTGTGCTTCAGGCCAAGCCTGACATCAGAGTGAGTGCCCTTGGCGTTGATGCAGGCGTCATGGGAGCAGTGGCGCTGACATTGCATGGCACCAGGGAGGATCCCCTGGGCAGCGTTGACAAGTGAGGTCATGTCGATGAAGAAGTTCTTCCGTACTTATGGAATGCTTGTGATTTTGGCTGTTATGTTCATTGTATTGTATTCATCATTGCCAACCTTCAGAAACCCGCAGAACTTGCTTAACTTGCTGCAGCAGAATGCTGTGAATGCTGTCATTGCATCGGGCATGACGCTAGTGATAATCACCGGAGGCATTGACCTCTCGGCTGGGTCTACCGCTGCTCTTGCTGGCATGGCCGCTGCTGCGGTCATGGTTCGACACGGTATTGCCCTGGGAGTCGTTGCAGGGCTTGTTGCGGCAGCCGCAGCCGGTTTGCTCAACGGCTTGCTCATCTCCAAAGTAGGAATTGTTCCTTTCGTTGCTACACTGGGTGTTCAGATAATCACCAAAGGAATACTTTTTATCTCCACTAACGCCACGCCCATTTATGGCCTTCCCTTAGAATACATGACTGTCGGACTTGGCAGCATCGGCCCGTTTCCGATCGCCACATCCATTGCAGTTGTTGTTGCTGTGATAATGAGTGTTGTACTGAAACATACGCCGTTTGGCCAATACGTGCTGGCTCTTGGAGGTAACGAGGATGCAACGAGGCTTTCTGGCATCGACGTCGACCGAACCAAGACGGCTGTATACACCATAGCGGCGATTCTTGCGGGCATAGGCGGGTTGATATTGCTGGGGCAAACAAACACCGGGCAACCACAAGCCGCCTCGGGATATGAGCTCAATGCCATTGCCGCGGTTGTAGTAGGAGGAACTCCTCTCTCCGGTGGGCAGGGAAGCATAGTCAATACCATCATTGGCGCGTTGGTATTGGGCTTGATCTCCAATGCGCTCAACCTGATGAACGTATCGCCATACTGGCAACCAGCGGTCACCGGCCTGATCATCTTGGTGGCTGTGGGTATCGACACGGTCAGTAGGAAGAGAAAGTGAGGCGATAGGTCGAGCCAGGCAATCGCGAAGCTACCTAAACATCGAGGTTACTCATGATTACAGGAGGTAATATTAATGAGACGCACTATTCGTACTGTCGCGGTCGCGGCACTTCTTGCCGCCTTGATGCTGATGGGAACTGTACCTGCAACAGCCAAGCAGTTCACCATAGGCGCAACCATATGGAACATGTCAGTGCCATTCTACGCCAATTTCATTAAGGGACTGAATGACGGCGCAGCCAAGTACGGGTTCAAGCTTCTGCTCAGAGACGGTCAGGGGGACCCAAACACTCAGGTAGCAGTTGTGAGGCAGTTCATTGTTGAGAAGGTCGACATGATAGTAATCGTTCCTGGCGATGCCCAGGCAGTTGTGCCAGTGATACGTCAGGCAAATGCAGCCGGCATCCCCGTCATTGCCGCCAACAACAAGGTGGGTGAGGGTGCCAAGGTTGTTACGTTTGTCGGAGCCGATGACTACTACTTTGGCAAGCAGCAGGGCAAGTTGCTCGTCGAGGCGATAGGTGATTCGGGCAAAGTTGCTCTCATAATGGGTCAGCTCGGCACCTCCGCACAGATTCTGCGCAAAAAGGGTCTCGATGATTATCTTAAGGACTACCCAAACATCAAGATAGTCACTTCCGTCAGCGATGATTGGGATAGTGCAAAGGCACTCGCCAATACGCAGGACATTCTATCACGTTACCCCAAGGGTCAGCTTGATGCTATTGTGTGCCAGGGGCCTGAGGCAGTCCCTGGAGCCAAGTACTCCAAGCAAGCTGGGCGCACGGAGATTCGCTGGGTCCTTGGAGATTATCCCAAGGACGTGCGGGATGCTGTAAAGGACGGCACCGTGTACGGCACTGTGAACCAGGACCCGTACCCTCAGGCAGTAGAGGCATTGCATATGGCTTCGCTCTATCTGAAGGGCGAGAAGTCCAAGATACCTGCGCCTAACTACTTCCTGGAGTTGCCCCTTATTACCATCAAGAACGTGGACGACTATCCGCCTGCCTGGTAGGTTCGCAGAGAAACAGACTAGGATATCACTGAACTACTTGGGGGTCGTGTTTACGACGACCCCCTCACATGCCCCTGCAGAGCTAGAATGAAGGTGATCTTGTGTCGACGAATCGCGATGTTTCAAATCAGCCTGTGCTCGAAATGCGCAGCATCGTAAAGAGGTTCCCCGGAGTGTTGGCTCTCGACAACGTGGATTTCACCTTGATGCCAGGTGAGGTTCATGGACTCGTTGGGGCTAATGGTGCCGGTAAGTCAACTCTCATGAAGGTACTTGGCGGGGTGTACGGTGACTATCGCGGCGAAATCCTCATAGGCCAGAACGCCTGTGAGATGCGTTCTCCGCGTGAGGCACAGGAACATGGGGTTTCCGTGATACACCAGGAATTCAGCCTTGTTTCCACCCTTACAGTAGCTGAGAACATAGTGCTTGGCATGGAACCGCGACGAGGCACGGGGATGCTTGGAAAGGCCTTTCTTGACTGGCCCAGGCTTCGGCAACAGGCTGCATCACTCTTAGAAGAACTGGGCTTCGACAAGGTGGATCCGGACTCGCGTGTCGCCGACTTGAGTGTAGCGGAGCAGCAATTGGTCCAGATAGCCAAAGCGATAGCTGCAGATGCGAGAATCCTTGTCATGGATGAGCCTACTGCAAGGCTTTCTAAGGCCGAGCGCGATGAATTGTTCAGGATTATTGATCGGTTGAAGCATGCCGGGACTTCAATAGTCTACATCAGCCACTTCCTTGAGGAAGTGTTTCAGGTGGCTGACAGAGTCACCGTGATGCGCGATGGCAAGGTAGTGGCCGTGCACCAAGTCGAAGATCTTGATAGGCGTGAGCTTGTAAGGCTAATGCTCGGGCGAGACATCCAGAGCGGTGACAAGGTACGCGTTCCTTCAGCTGCCGACAAAGCCGGAATGGGCGAGGCTGTTCTGAGTGTTGATGGACTGAGCCGCAATGGCAAGTTCGAGGGCATCAGCTTCAAACTGCACCGAGGCGAGGTCCTAGGGATAGCTGGCCTGGTTGGATCGGGGCGGACAGATCTTGCACGAGCCATATTTGGAGCAGATGGAGCTGTTGATTCCGGGAATATAGTCTTGAAAGGGAAGACATACCATCCAAAGACGCCTCGAAAGGCTGTGCGTTCTGGAATAGCTCTGCTTCCTGAGGATAGAAAGCAGCAGGGCCTGGTGCTGGTCAGGCCTGTATCCGACAATACGATGCTGGCGGTAGCACATAAGCTTGTTAGAGGCCTTTTCCTGGATCATCGTGCAAGGCATAGAGAAGTCGACTCCATGATCAAACGTCTGAGCATCAAGTGCGCATCGCAGGATGTTTCTGTAGGAACACTGTCAGGCGGCAATCAGCAGAAAGTAGTTCTCGCCAAGTGGCTTGCCGCTTCTCCCGACATACTCATACTTGACCAGCCAACAGCGGGAGTGGATGTAGGCACCAAAGAGGAAATCTATGTGTTCTTGCGACGGCTTGCTGCAGCAGGTTCAGCTCTTATCATGATCAGCGACGACCCTGAGGAGTTGTCGCGAGTATGCGACAGGATACTCATCATGCGGCGCGGCAGGATTGTGCAGGAGTTGTGCGGCGATGCGGCCAGCGGTGATGTGCTGACAGCTGTGACAGGAGACTATTAGCACGAGGTGTAGAAGCATGATCTTTGCAACTCAGATACATCCACATGATGTGCGCGATGAGGGCGCAGCGGCAGTCGCCAGAAACATCTCTGAATTGGCTGCATGCCCAGTCGTCGGGGCAGAGATATCAACCCTCGAAGAGAGGCATCCATACCCACACGGGGAGTTGCCGCATAACCCGAGGAGAAACGTAGTAGTGACCCACGCTCGACATGAGACGCCCCTTGAGATCCCAACCGGCCTGGGTTTTCGACCGGTCCTTTCTGAAGAGGCGATCTCAGGCTCCGATTATGTGGCTCAGATCTCCCAGGCCGGTCAGAAAGCCGGGTTGAGTGTGATCCCCTGGATCAAGGCCCTCAATATTGAGCTTGAGGGAGACTGGCAGCAGGCATGTGTTGTGACTGCTGGCGGTAGAGTAGTGAGAAACTGGTTGTGCCCGTCAAAGCCAACTACAGAGCAGTACGTGAGATCATATGTTCGTTACATAGTTAGCAGGTATAGTCCCCGCGCAGTGCTTGTCGATAGGCTTCGCTATCCAGACTGGAGCGGAGAGCAGGTAGACCCATCATCACTTTTCACGTGTTTCTGCCCGGACTGTGAAGCGCTTATGGCTTCATACGGAATAGACACGTCACATGTTCGTGCGAGCCTGAAAAGGCTTGGAGATTCGTTCATTGCTGGAACCGATGCTACTACCATAGCCTATGATCATCAACTGAGGCTCTGGATGAAGTTTCGACAGGACCGAATTACCAGGCTTGCTCAGATAATCCAAGATGAAATCGGATCAATGACGACAGTCTGGCTCAACCTATGGCCTCCTTCTTTTGCTCCCTGGATGGGTCAAGACTACTCCTCTTTGGGCCGTGTGTGTCATGGAGCCAAGCATTTTCCCTACCACAAGTTGGGCGGAGGCGCCGACCTGTCGGGCCTGGTAAGGCGGCTTGCTGGCATGGGAGTTGAGTCGCCCGAGAGAGTTTTCAGGAGTGTAATGGATCTACTGGAGTTGCCATACTCACTCAGTCTGGCCGAGTTTGAGGAGCATGGTCTCCCAGTGGATTATGTTCAACATGAAACCGCCAATGCGGTCAGAATGTTTAAGGCGACCCCGATCTATACAGGCGTACAAATATGGGATATTCCTGCAAGTGAAATAGAGGCGGCGACAGAAGCCGCGGCATCCGGGGGTGCATCAGGTTTCTTTTTCTACTGCTATGGCTGGGCTACCCTTGACGCCCTGGCCGAAGTGGGAAGGATCGCCAGGCGGCAATAGGGAGCGCCCCTGGCCCAGACAGACCAAGGGGCGCTGGGATCCTCGTGAAGTGCAATGTAACTAGCGCGTTCCTTTTGGTCAGGGCTCGAAATCTGCGGCATCCAGGTCTGCTTGCCCGGCTTGCATCGAGTCGCACAGAGATTGGACTGCATCAATGTCAAGAGCCACAGGGCACGCATATCCTTCCCATCTTGAGTCGTGCAAGGCTGCTGAGATGGCATACTCAGCTGAAATAGCACGCACCAAAGGGATCTCAATAGACCCTTCTTCCATACCAACCAGGACTACGGCATACAACTGAACGCCTTTCTCTTTTTCTGGCATGTTACTTGCGCCTCCTTTCAGACAATGCTTTCTGACTCATGGATACGCAGAACAATGGATCGCACCTTCCCAAAACTTGAGCGCACGTTAGTGCTTGATCGTTGCGGGATGCAAGTCCTGCAGACCACAGCCATATGATGGTATGACTGATTTCCCGTGGGAGTGATGTGAATGGTAATCCATGTTGTCGCCCCCGGAGATACGCTTTGGGCCATTGCGAGTCGATACGGAGTGCCTATGGCAGCGATCGTTTCAGCAAATGCCATTGCCGATCCGAATGTGCTCGTGGTGGGGGAGGCGCTTGCCATACCGCTGCCGGCCGCGCAGCTTGCGCCGCTGCGCTATGTCGTGAGGCGCGGTGATACGCTATACACAATTGCTCGGCTTTTCTCTACGACGGTTCAGGCTATAGCAGCAGCCAACGGGATAACTGACATCAACGTTATTGAAGTAGGCCAGGAGCTACTGATACCAGGGTGGACATACCAGACCTATACAGTAAGGCCCGGAGATACTCTATCGCGTGTGGCCGCGTCTTTTTCCACCAGCGTCCGGCTGATCGTCCTGGTAAACCGATTGCCCGATCCTAACGTCATCAATGTTGGCCAGGTTTTGATCATACCCGTCAGAGGGTTGCCTGCTCCGCCAAAGACCGTTGTGGAGACCAACGGCTACATCTTCCCGCTCTCTGAGAGCACTCTGCGCCGGATTCTGACGCCAATAGCTGCGGACCTGACGTATATCAGCGTTTTCAGCTTCCCTGTAGATGGGCGAGGCGGCGTGGAGTACACTCCCGGAAGGGCGCGGGCAGCAGTTGACGTGGCCCGTTCTCTGGGCATCGTGCCCTTGATAGTCATTTCGAACTTCGATGGAACGAACTTCAACCCGGATCTGGCCCGGGACGCCATGTCGGGGCAGACAGGCCAGAGTACCATAGCCAGCATAGTGGATGTAGCGGTGTCAGAAGGGTTTCGTGGCATCAATATCGACTTTGAGAACATGTACCCTGAGGATCGCCAGTTGCATACCGGTTTCATGGCGGCGCTGTCAGACGCTGCCCATGCTCGTGGACTCACTCTCTCTAACGCCATGGCCCCCAAATGGGCTGACTGGCCTACGCTGCCCTGGGTAGGCACATTCGACTATGCGGCACTGGCGCCTTTCCTCGATTTCAGCATGCTCATGACGTATGAGTGGGGTTGGTCGGGAGGCCCTCCCATGGCCATAGCCCCTGTGAACTTGGTCAGGCGCGTGCTGGACTATGCAGTTACGAGAATTCCGGCAAGGAAGATACTGATGGGGATACCCTTGTACGGATACGATTGGACGGTGCCTGCGCCCCCAGGCAAGCTGGCAGATACGGTCACTCTGTCTCAGGCGAGGGAGATCGCCGCGCGCTTTGGCGAAGATATCAATTTTGACGAGACTGCCAAGGCACCATGGTTTCGCTACACAGACAGATCAGGTGCGCAGCATGAGGTCTGGTTCGAAGACGTTCGGTCGTCCGTTGCAGCGCACTCCCTCATTTCAGACTATGGCTTGAGAGGTGCGAGCTACTGGAACCTGCTGTTTGACTTCCCCCAGAACTGGCTGGCCCTCGAGGACCGCTACATTGTGAGAAAGTAGTGGGCGGTATGGCCGCCCACCCTGCACTGGCAAGACCTGCGCGCATGGATCACCGCTCGGGCTGGAGTATCCAATCGACTACCGGATCGCGTCCGGCCGCAAAACTGGCAATGCTCGGTTCGATGATCACGTCAGGCACCATCGAATCCGTGTCTTCCCGGGAATACCTGAAATACTTCGTGGAGTATCCAACGGTGATCCCAATATTGGACAAGAAGAGCGTTCTGACCTCGCCATGATGGTTGGGCCGTCCTCCTGTAGGCTCCCCGACGAACGTGGCTTGTGTGGAGTTTCTGAGCTCCAAGGCGTTGAGCAAGGCTGAAGAGAAAGTGCGCCGTCCCAGCACAACAAAGAGCCTGTCTTCGTGCTTGAGAGAGCTTCCCCTGATCTTGCTGATGAATGGTTGCATGACCAGTGAATTGCCTCCGCCGTTATTCCTTAGGTCAACAATTAGCCTGTCAACGTCGTTCTCGTCGATAAATCTGAACAAATCCCGGGAGAACGCCGAAAACGACTTCTCCTCCATGTTTGCGCAGGAGTTGTATTGGAAGTAGACGGTTTTGTGCTCTGGAAGGTACTCGTACCAATAGTTCAACCCTGGGTTACGGAGGTACAACGGTCGATCAGGGGACTGGTTGAAACGTTCCAGGTATCTTACGTTTCCGTAATACCTGGATTGCATGGTGATGATGATCTCATCGCCTGCATCGTTGACAAAGCCCATGGTGACCTCGTCGCTTTCGGAGATGCCCAGTCCGCGAAGGATGTACGGCACGACCATGTAATTCGTCACCAAATACTTGAAGCCCGCTTCGTTGTCG
>JAQVXE010000010.1 GCA_028709305.1 Bacillota bacterium
ATTGATTCAGGGAATGCGCTGATGAAGATAGAGGCAATGGCTGCTATGTCGGAGCTCTCCACAGGTCGTATGCCCACATATCATGCCTCCCATGACTGTAGATTCCCCAGTGCACCTCGGGTTCTCTTGAAAAGCAAATTGCCGATGGTCGCCGCACACATGGCCCAACCGAGCCAGGTGCCTTGCGTCTTGCGCTTGCATACTGTGCCGGTCTTCGAAGGCCATAGTAATCAGACGCTAAGGCTCGGTAGGGCCACATGCTAATGTGCGAGTGGGCGAAGCATCTCAGTTATGGTACGCTAGTTACCTCGCCTGGGCTGCTCGCCGCGGGTGCCGTACGGAAGCGGTATGTATCCGACCGAGGGCCTCTTGCGAGAGGAAGGCTGCGGATAGAGCTCCATGAGTTCGTAGATTTCCATGGGCATGTCGGTGCAAGCCACAAGTCCCATTTGCTCGAGCTCTTCACATGTTATTGGATAGTCATGAGTCCAACGCCCGGTCGAAAGCGCATCTGCTACATGAATCGCCTTCTCCTCAGGCATCTTGTCGGACAGGATCTTCACCACCAGACTGTGGACCTGCTTCAGTGCCTTTTCAGAGACGTCGGCAAGTATGAGAGTCTGATCGTCAATCTCGGCCATGGGTTTTTTGCCTACTGCTGCAAGTATGGAGGCAGCAGGAAACGAGCCTATCTGAGGGTCAACCGGCCCGAGAACAGCGTTGGGATCCATGACGATTTCGTCTGCGGCGAGGGCGATCAGAGTGCCTCCTGACATGGCGTAGTGAGGCACGAAGACCGTCACTTTTGCAGAGTGGTTCTGTATGGCATGCGCGATCTGCTCTGTAGCAAGGACTAGTCCACCCGGAGTGTGCAGTACGATGTCGATAGGCACATCTGGATCAGTAAGCCTTATTGCTCTCAGTACTTGCTCCGAATCTTCGATGCTGATGTGCCGTGCGAACGTCATCCCGAACAAGCTGGTTGATTCCTGCCTGTGTATGAGGGTTATGACTCGTGATTTCCTCTTGCGTTCGAAGTTCCGTATCACGCGGTATCTGTGGGAATCACGAGTCTGCCGTGAAAGCAGTGGCACGAAGCTCCAAACTATGACGAGAAGCCAGAAAATATCTAAGATAGAAATACGCATTTGGTCCCCTCCCGATCATGGCTTCAGTTTCTGTTTCCACATCTTGATTATAGCCTTAATATTCTTCCACTGCCACGAGCGGAATAGCAATAGAGGGCTTCACCAGGGCGAAGCCGGAGATCAGCCTTGCGTGGGTTTCGCTGATTCTACATTCCCATACTCAGCGCCGAACTGAGCAGATTATGCGGAATCGTTCCCAAACGCCACAGAGCGATCTTGCGAATTCCCATTCTGTCAAGGAGATCTATCTTCATTGCCACCGACATGAAGTCCTCATACCAAACACGATGCATTCTGCTTGAAGCATCATAGTAAGAGAAGCCCGGAGTTCCATCATCCAGGCTGCGCTCAACCAGGCCGCCGGTCTCCCTCGATATTCTTTCTGCCGCTTCTGCCGTGACATAGGCTGGATCTGCTCCTTCGGTCCAATCGAGCCCGTATACGCCGAGTGCAACGGTGAGCTTGCTGGTTCCAATCCTGTCCACAGCGGCTCTTGCATTCTCTTCCAGCCATGAGATGGAAGTTGGAGGGCCTTCAACTGCCCCAGCCCCTTTTTCGTAGCCCTCCATGATCATTAGGTCAACACACTCAGATATCTGAGTTAAGTCCAGTCCGGTGTCGAGCCAATCGGATGGGAACACCAGAGCAATAGTGTAGTAGGGGCTGAGTCTTGCAAACCTGGAACGGACTTCGCATACGAGATTGTGCATTGCATCCCAATGGTCAGGGCCGATTTTCTGGAAGTCCAGGCATGCACCATCAAGACAGCAGGTGGTTACTGCTTCCACGACGGCTGTTGCAAGGTGAGAGCGGCTATCATCTGCCATCAGAGCGGCAGAAGCTGCTTCAGCCGAATACGCAGCTTCTGACAGGTTCGTGACTCCGGCCAGCACTCGTGTGCGCCTTGCCCGAAGCACCTGCAAAGCTCGGTCCACGGCTCCTGCCCGAACCGTTCCGTCGGATTGCACCCTAAGGAAGGTGTATATCACTTCGTTGAAGGGCTCTGGAGATGCCAAGGCGTCTGCTATCCCCTCGGCAGCGGCATAGTCAGGAATGAACCCTATCAATCTATGCCTGCGCGGGATATGGAGCACTTGCCCGGGATGTACATGGTAGGGTTCCTCTATGGAATTCGCCTGGGCTATTGCTCTCAAGTCAGAGCGAAACCTTTGAGCTATGAGCCAGAGAGTATCACCGCTTTGGACTGAGTAATGCATGAATGCCGCCTCCTACGAGCGGTAATGACCTTAACACTATAGGCTATGCAAAAGGTCTCAAAAAAGTCCCCCGCTTGTCGAGACGGCATCTGGCTTACTTATCCTACGCTCTTGTCCTTCCGTATCTGTCGGTAATCGCTCCTGTTCTAAGGAGAGCCTCGGAGACCAACACGGCAAGAACGCCTCCGGTCAGTGCCGTGGCAAGCTGTGGAGATCCCATTGCTTTCGCAGCAGGCTCTGGCAGTGACAGAAGGTACTTGGCGCTGGTAGATATGAAAAGGAACTTGGTTACGGATGCAGCGGCTATGCCCAGGATGCGGATCCAGATGTTCTTTCCTTTTCCGGTCTCATCAATGAGGCCGAATACGATGCAGAGAGACGCGTTGCCCAACTGTATCACTGGAACTAGAGGGCCTGCCGCCATTATTCCTACCATCCATGCGATTACTGGCGTCGCCAGACCGATGACAGCACCGCTCCACATGCCGACGAGGATTACTGAGAGATACAGAAACATGTTAACTACAGGCCCTGTAAGCGGTTGAGGCAACTTGAGGACTACCTGGAATGCGAGGGTCATGGCCATCAGTATGGCAGTCCGAGTTATCCAATTGACTGGCTTTGTTGACATGAACACAACTCCTCCTTGCCTTTAGAAAACGTAGATGAGCAACATTCCGACGAGGATTCCCATGACTATTCCGAAGGTTCCTGAGTGCCCCTCCGCAAACTCCTGAGCGTCGGGTATGAGTTCGTCAGCGGTAATGAAGACCATGGCGCCGCCGGCAAAGGCCAGAGAGACTGCAAGTACGCCGTCTGATACATTTCCGATCGCTGCCCCCATCAGCGCCCCCACAGCCATTGGCAACCCTGCAAGGGCGCCGTACAGGGCGCTCTTCTTCGGCTCGACACGTGCTGCACACATGGGAGCCGCCATGGCCATGCCCTCCGGGATGTTGTGGATCGCGATAGTGAGAGCTACCGACAGACCCAGCGATTCGCCGTGGGCGTAACCAGCGCCAATAGCCAGCCCCTCCGGGAGGTTGTGCATTGCAATCCCGATCCCTGTAAGAATGCCGGCTCTGAGGAAGCGATTCCTCTCGCAATCTTCTGAGACAAAGTGAAAATGGGGAATCAAAAGGTCAACTACTCCGGTTGCGCCTACTCCCAGCAAGAAGCCGCCAACAGTCTGGGCAACTCCCCCTATTTCGATGGCTTCTGGAATAAGGTCGAGGAAGACTATTGCAAGCATTACGCCGCCTGCGACTCCCATTAGCATGGATAGGGTGCGCCGTTTTGGAATTCCTGATACTGCGGTCAAGAAGGCACCCAGCCCGGTTCCGAGAACGCCTGCTGCGAGCCCGAGAATTGTCGCTTTCAATATGTGCTGCAACTTTGCACCTCCTGCTCCTAGCATATTTTACGCCGAGTCACTATCCCTGTCAAAACCAAGCAGGCGAGATATCAGGGGGGTGATTGAGGCAATTTTCTTGTGGTATAATTGCGCAAAGAGGGTGGTCGCATGATTCTCGCAATTGACGTGGGCAATACCAACACTGTGCTGGGAGTCTTTGACGGCGAAGAACTCCTTGCAAACTACCGAGTGTCTACCGACAAGCTACGGACTGCCGATGAATGGGGCATGCTTCTGCTGGACTTGCTTAAGCACGGCAAGACCGACACTTCTACGATCCACGGAGTGATAATCTCCTCTGTGGTTCCCCCGGCAATCACGGAATTGGAGAAGATGTCGCGTAGATACTTCCGGTGCGAGCCTGAAATAGTGGGTCCGGGAATGAAGACCGGGATGCCAATACGGTACGAGAATCCCAAGGAGGTGGGAGCCGACAGGATCGTGAATGCTGTTGCCGGATACGAGATGTACGGCGGCCCGCTTATTATCGTGGATTTTGGCACTGCGACTACGTTTTGCGCCGTTGATCAATCCGGAGAGTACCTTGGCGGTGCGATTGCTCCTGGAATAATGATATCAGCTGAGGCGCTATATATGAGGGCGGCCCGCCTTCCCAGGGTGGAATTGACCAAGCCTCAGTCGGTAATCGGCAAGAACACCGTCTCGAGCATGCAGGCGGGGATCTTGTATGGCTTTGCGGGCCAGGTTGACGGGATCGTGCGGAGGATGAAGAGCGAGTTGGCAGGAAGCCCGAAGGTGATCGCAACTGGCGGGCTTGCGGAAGCAATATCGCTTGAATCGGACGAGGTTGATGAGGTCAATCAGGATCTAACGTTGATAGGGCTTCGCATTCTATGGGAAAGGAATCATTCTTAGATTCAGCGGGGTGATATGTTGACTACCAGTTTCAGCCTGCAGGGTGCAGGCAATGATTCATCCGACTCCGGATCAGATGGCAGTATGGAAAGGGCAGTATTGGTAGGTTTGGAGACTGCTGCTCCTTCCGTATGGAACATAGACGATTCCGTGGGAGAACTGGCACATCTGACTGAGACTGCAGGGGCGGCCGTAGCTGCTACTGTAGTCCAGAAAAAAGGCAAGCCTGATCCTGCCTACTACGTAGGGGAGGGCAAGGCAAGGGAGATTGAGATGGTTCGCTCGGCGACAGGAGCAAACCTAGTCATCTTTGACGATGAACTCAGTCCTGCGCAGCAGCGTAATCTTGAAGAGATCATTGACGGGCGTGTGATCGACAGAACTGAGTTGATCCTGGACATTTTCGCCCAGCGCGCTGCGACGTCGGAAGGCAAACTCCAGGTCGAGCTGGCACAGCTCAATTACATGCTCCCAAGGCTGACGGGGCGCGGAACGGAGCTGTCGCGGCTTGGGGGCGGTATCGGCACTAGAGGCCCCGGCGAAACGAAACTTGAAGCAGATCGCCGAACTATCCGAAATCGAATATCCAGCATAACCAAGGAACTTGAGGGGGTTAGGCAGCGCCGTACGGTGCAGCGCCAGAAGAGGCGCGATGCCCATCTCCCCCTTGTTGCGCTAGTGGGTTACACTAATGCAGGCAAGTCAAGTCTTCTCAATACTCTTACCGGCGCAGAAGCCCTTGTTGAGGACAAGCTTTTTGCTACTCTTGACCCAACGACGCGGAGATATACACTTCCGGACGGGCAGGCGCTGCTCCTTACAGATACAGTGGGGTTCATACAGAAGCTCCCACATCACTTGATAATGGCATTCCGAGCCACACTGGAAGAGGTTGTGGATGCCGACATGTTGTTGCATGTTGTCGATGCTTCCCATCCCCGGGCGATGGAACACTGCGAAGCCGTCTTCGACGTGCTGCGCGAGATTGATGCCGTGGATCACCCGGTCGTCACGGCGCTCAACAAGTCGGACTTGCCGGAATCCGGGCCGATGATAGAGAGGCTCCGTCACGCCTATCCGAAGAGCGTCGGAGTTTCCACCGTCACCGGCGAAGGCCTTGACGACCTCGCCAAGATGATATCCGACGAGCTATCGAGCTGGAGGGTTAGGGTGGAAGAGGTCATTCCCTATGGCGATCCTGTGTTGGGCCTTATCAGAGCAAGGGGCACAATAATCTCTGAGGAGTACCGAGAGGACGGAGTGGCCATAGTAGCTGATGTAGATCGAATAGTTGCAGGTCAGGCCAGAAAGGCGAGATCCAATGGATCGAAGCGATAGCAGCTTGGGGGTAGGCCAGGCCGGGTCGCAGGCTGGGAACCCTGGGCAGCCTCCTTCAAGAGCGAAAGGCTTTTCCATAGGCACTGTGCACATGGAGAATCCACTCGTGCTGGCTCCCATGGCCGGCGTGTGCGATGCTCCCTTCAGGCGTATATGTAGAGAGATGGGCTGTGCCCTGACCTATACAGAGATGGTCAGCGGCATGGCCTTGGTTTACGCCAACGCGCGAACCGTGGAGATGCTGACGCTTTTCGAAGACGATCATCCCATTGCGGTGCAGATCTTCGGATCGAACCCAGGCGTGATGGCTCAGGCTGCTGCCATGGTTGAGCGAGCAGGCGCAGATATCATAGACATAAACATGGGATGCCCCGTTCCAAAAATCGTGAAGAACAGAGAGGGGTCAGCGCTCATGCGCGACCCTGAGCTGGCTTGGGCGATTGTCCGGGCTGTGAGGAAAGAGGTATGCGTTCCTGTTACAGTCAAGATCCGCAAGGGATGGGATGATTCCAGCGTGAACGCTATCGAGTTCGCTAAAGGGTGTGCAGAGGCTGGGGCAGACGGCATTGCAGTCCATGGCCGCACCCGGGAGCAGGGCTACAGCGGAGAGGCAGACTGGCACATAATCGCCCAGGTTGCCGATGCTGTGGATGTGCCGGTGATCGGGAACGGGGATGTAACTTGCGCCGAGGATGCTCTGGGGATTATGGAACAGACGGGTTGTGTCGGTGTGATGATTGGCCGTGGGGCCTTGGGCAACCCGTGGATTTTCCAAGAATGCCTTCACTACCTGAACACAGGTGACCACATGCCCGAGCCGGAGCTTCGTGAGAGGGTTTCAATGGCGTTGCGACATCTTGATGATGCAGTTGAGTTCAAGGGAGAAGGAGTGGCCGTGCGAGAGATGCGAAAGCACCTGGCTTGGTACATCCGGGGACTTAGGGGTGCGGCGCGAATGCGTGAGGCCATAAACTCTTCAGAGAGCGTTAGGGAGTTGCGCGACATCATGTTGAAATACTCCAGCTGAGCTGCATGCATTGTCCACCTGCCGATTTCCTTCCATGTTCTTGTCTATCCACTTGTTTCACGCAGCCTCCTCTGCTAGAATCGTGGTGTGCACATAAGTGTGAACACCCCTATGTCTTCTGTGGGGAGGTGAGTTCCACGAATCTGATACGCGTTGGAGATAAGGTAATCGACAGGAATAGGATAGACCGGACGATTGACAAGCTTCTTGAAATGAGGCAGAGAGGCGTGTCGCAGGCGGAAGCAGCGGCAGCCGTCGGAATCGATAGGCCCTTTGTGTCGCGCCTTGAAAATCTCGGAGAGATTCGAAAAGGCAGACGAGTCGCCCTTGTCGGCTTTCCCATCGGGAACAAGGAAGAGATAGGGCGACTTGCAAAGAAGGCGGGCGTAGACTTTATTTGGCTCATGAACGACGTTGAGAGATGGGCTTACGTGGAGGAAAGGTCAGGGATAGAATTGCTCAATGACGTTGTTCGTGACATATCCGATTTTCATCAGTATGATCAGGTAATCTTCCTGGGCTCAGATTTCCGGGTTCGCCTGATCGAAGCGATTCTGGGCGAGAAGGTGACATCTGTGGTGATCGGGAAATCCCCCATTAAAGAGGATGTCAACATAGACCCTGAGGAAATGGCTGCCCTAATAGAAGCCGTGCGGGGAGGCGCTTGATAGGCATGAAGCATGTTGTGAGTGTCAGCATAGGCTCATCTGAACGTAACCATTCAGCAACAGTCAATCTGTTGGGAGAGGAGATCCTCGTCGAGCGAATCGGGACGGATGGCGACATGAATAGGGCCACAGAGCTGATCAAGGAGCTTGACGGCAAGGTAGATGCTTTCGGAATGGGGGGCATCGACCTTTACATGGCCGGGGTAGGCAAGAGGTACGTCTTTCGCGATGCACGGAGAATCTCTGCGGCCGCGCAGAAGACTCCTCTCGTAGACGGGACAATCCTGAAGAGCAGTCTGGAGTATAATGCGGTGAAGCATGCTGCTGAGGCTGAGAAGCTGCCCATAGCAGGCAAGAATGTGTTCGTTGCGTGCGTTATTGACCGCATAGGCATGGGCCGTGCCTTTGAGGAACTTGGGTGCAAGATGGTCTATGGCGACCTGATGTTCAGCACAGGCATGCATATCCCGATCTACTCGCTCAATACCATATACCGGCTGGCGCCGATCTTGATGCCGATAATGACGCAACTCCCGTTCAGCTGGCTTTACCCCACTGGCAAGAAGCAGAAAGTAGGTGGAGATGGGCAAGGAAACGAGAAACCGAGGTTCCAGAAATACTACAACCAGGCCGATGTGATCGCAGGCGACTTCCATTATATATACAAGTACTTGCCCCAGCGGATTGACGGCAAGATAGTTCTCACCAACACGGTCACTTCCAAGGATGTGGAGGATCTTGGCCGACGAGGCGCAAGCGTTCTAGTGACTACTACCCCTGAGATAAATGGCAGGTCATTCGGGGTGAATGTTATTGAGGCAATGATGGTGGCGTTGATGGGCAAACCGGTCGAGAGTATCACCGACGATGATTTCGTGCAGATGCTGCAACGCCTTGATGTAAAACCCCGGGTTGTGAGATACAAATGAGTTTTGGTGGCAATATTCCCATCTCATGCATGACCTGAATCATATATGGCAGGCCCTGGCTCCTTGACAAGCCCGGGTCTGCTTGCCATAATATTGGCGTGACTTTTGGCGGGGACGCCATATTTTTTACTGTGAAAATTTATGGATCTTTCGGGTTTGAATCTGCCCACGGGGGCGTGAATACAATGGTTATCATCCTGGACAGTAGCCAGGAATTGATGTTCGAGGGGAGCTTGGTGTAGATGTCTGACAAGGAAGTGATCCTCACTCCCGAAGGCCTCCATAACCTGGAAAGAGAGCTCGAGTATCTTCGTACGACAAAACGGAGGGAAATAGCATCCCGGATAAAGCAGGCCATAGAGTTTGGCGATATCAGCGACAACTCAGAGTATGAAGACGCCAAGAACGAGCAGGCTTTTGTGGAGGGACGCATCGCTCAGCTGGAGAAGATGCTGAGGAATGCCAAGATTATCGAAGGACCTGATGGCGATGGAGACGCAGTCTCTGTAGGCTCCACCGTAGTCTTGAAGGATTTGAGCCACGGTGATGTCGAACAGTATATGATAGTCGGTTCAGCTGAGGCGAATCCAAGCAAGAAGCGGATCTCGAATGAGTCACCCGTTGGCCGCGCAGTCCTTGGAAAGACTGTCGGGAGTATTGTCGAGGTGATTGTTCCGGTAGGAACAATCAGGTACGAAGTAGTTCAGATTGCAAGGTGAGTGAAGATAATGGACGAACTTGGAGAACAAGTTGAAGGTGCTATGCTAGGGGACGAGCTAGCCCACAGGAAAGCGAAGGTTGAGGAGTGGCGCTCACGGGGCATTGACCCCTATGGCTCCAAGTTTGTCAGGACCCACAGCGCTGCTGAGATCATTGACAACTTCTCCGAACTGGAGGGAGAAGAAGTATCGATAGCCGGACGCGTTATGGCCTTCAGAGGCCATGGGAAGGCTTCATTTCTAGATATTGTGGACATGTCAGGCCGGATACAGCTTTACGGAAAGCACGACGCACTAGGGGACGAGCAGTATGAGCTTCTACGGCTTGTTGACATAGGCGACATCGTTGGCGTAACGGGAACAGCATTCCGTACGAGACGCGGCGAGATAAGCGTAGCCGTGTCTTCATTTCGGCTGCTCTCGAAGGCGCTGCGGCCGTTGCCGGAAAAGTGGCATGGCCTTCGCGATGTGGACATCCGTTACCGCCAGCGCTATCTCGACCTGATGGTCAACCCCGAAGTCCAAAGGACTTTTCTCCTTCGGACCAGGATCATTTCGGCCATTCGTGAATTCTTGGATTCCAGGGGCTTCCTTGAGGTGGAAACTCCTTGCATGCATGCCATAGCCGGCGGTGCAACAGCTCGGCCCTTCATTACTCATCACAACGCGCTTGATATGGAGCTATATCTGCGCATTGCCACCGAATTGCACTTGAAGCGGTTGATTGTGGGCGGACTCGAGAAGGTTTATGAGCTCGGCCGCATATTCAGGAACGAGGGCATTTCAACCAAGCATAATCCGGAGTTCACATCCATTGAGGTCTATGAGGCCTACGCAGACTACTATGACATGATGGACCTTACTGAAGGGCTTGTTGCCTACGTTGCTGAGTCGGTGCTAGGCACAATGGCCGTAGAATACCAGGGCGAGAAGATAGATTTCACGCCTCCTTGGACGCGGATGACAATGGCTGAGGCAGTCCGGAATGAAACAGGAATCGATTTTCTCAGCCTCGAGCAGAAGGAGGCAGTTGCTGCTTGCCGCAAGCTGGGGCTCGAGGTGCCTGACCATGCCGGATGTGGGCTTTGCATGAGCGAAGCATACGAGGAGTTCGTGGAGAGCAGCCTCATACAACCTACAATAGTCATGGACTACCCAATAGATGTGTCGCCCCTTGCCAAGAAGCGGGCTGACAACCCTGACCTAACTTACAGGTTCGAAGTCGTGTGCGCCGGCAGAGAACTGGCTAATGCATTCACAGAGCTGAATGATCCAGGGGATCAGCTTGAGCGTTTCCTGGCCCAGGTGGCACAGCGCGAGAAGGGTGATGAGGAAGCGCACATGATGGATGATGACTTCATAACGGCGCTTGAATACGGGATGCCGCCAACGGGAGGTATGGGGCTTGGCGTTGACAGGCTTGTGATGCTGCTCACGGATTCGGCTTCCATACGCGATGTGATACTCTTCCCGCTTATGCGTCCAAAGGAATGAATGGAGGCGAAGTGCCGTGCGAGTGTTGACATACTCCAACTACGATGAAATGAGTGCAGCTGCTGCACGTATGATAGCAACCAGGATCGCTGAACTTTCTGAACCCGTGCTGGGGCTTGCGACTGGTTCTACCCCTATCGGCATGTACTCCGAGCTGGCCCGGCTTCACAATGAGGAAGGGCTGGACTTCTCTGGCACTACTACGTTCAACCTTGATGAGTATTGGGGGCTTGACCCTGACGACCCCAGAAGCTATCACTGGTTCATGAAGGAGCACCTCTTCTCCCGTGTGAATTTGGATCCTGCAAAGACGCACGTGCCCCGTGGCATCGGTGTGGATCCTGATGCCGAGTGCGAGAGATATGAGAAGCTTATTGAAGAGGTAGGAGGAATCGATCTGCAGGTTCTTGGGATAGGCATGAACGGGCACATAGGATTCAATGAGCCCGGCTCTGACCCGAATTCCAGAACACGCCTCGTGCGCCTAGCGCAGCAGACTGTAGACGTAAACATGGCAAAGGGCGCGCTGGATTCCTTGCCTGGCCATGCACTGTCAATGGGTATCGGCACGATAATGGAGGCAAAGGAGATACTTCTTCTTGCAAATGGCCAGGGCAAAGCGGAGATCATCCGGCGAGCGCTTCTCGGGTCAGTAACGAGGGATGTGCCAGCTTCCCTGCTTCAGACACATTCCAACGTCGTATGCATGCTCGATGAGCCGGCGGCCAAACTGCTTGATCTTTCTTGACGCCGGCGGGTGCGTATGGTAGCATTAAACGTGCAATAAGTTTGGATGGGCCCGTAGCTCAGCTGGGAGAGCGCTAGAATCGCACTCTAGAGGTCGCGCGTTCGATCCGCGTCGGGTCCACCATGAATATCTAGATGCTTGATTGCCCGGCCGCAGGAATGTGCGGCCGGGCCTTTCTTTGCAGTTTGCATCGTTGGACATTGTTCTTCCTGGTCGCAATGGGAGTACAAGCAAACAGGTGAAGGCAACTGCAGGTCTCAACTTGAAGGTGCCAGAGATCGGATGTGGAAACCGTGGGTTGTATACTGATGTCACATCGTGTAGAATGGAGCAGGTATAATCCCTTGGAAGGAGGGCTCACAGTTGGCGTACAAGATCAAGGATGACTGCATTGCTTGTGGTGCATGCAAAGAGGAATGTCCTACCGAGGCCATCAGCGAGGGCGATATTTATGTAATCGACCCGGACAAGTGCATTGACTGCGGTACATGCAACGAGGTGTGCCCTGTAGGAGCGCCGAATCCAGCTTAAGTAAAGGGCTATATTGAACTGGCAATCCGATTGTGGACTTCTCGATGTACATGTACGTTGGGGAGTCCATGATTCATCCCATGATATTGTTTGACGGGTCTCGCGGAAATCTGATGTCTACGGGTCCTCAAGGCGCATGAATCAGTGTGTCTGAAGGCTGCGTGCAATTGCATGTTTGCAGCGGTCGGCTGTCAGCCTGAAACCCGCCGGCGCCGGTATGAGTTGTCTGCATACCAGCAGTGTAGTAGAATAAATGATGGATTTCGGTGGTTGGAGGGGTGTAGTATGGCAATTGGGGAGCTTTTGGATTCTGCCTTTAGGTCAAAGATAGAGTTCGTTGAGGGGCTCCGAGGCGGAGTAATAATGGATGTTACCACGCCTGAGCAGGCCAAGATAGCCGAAGACGCTGGCGCGGTCGCAGTCATGGCTCTTGAGAGGGTGCCTGCAGACATCCGAGCTCAGGGCGGTGTAGCGAGAATGGCCGATCCTGCGCTGGTACAGCGCATAATGGATTCGGTCTCTATTCCGGTAATGGCGAAGGTGAGAATAGGGCATTTCGTTGAGGCCCAGATACTGGAGTCCATAGGAGTAGATTGTATTGATGAGAGTGAAGTCTTGACTCCGGCTGATGAGAGATATCATGTTGACAAGCATGCGTTTGAGACCCCCTTTGTGTGTGGTTGCCGCAACCTTGGTGAGGCGCTTCGCAGGATCGGGGAGGGTGCCGCAATGATGCGCACTAAGGGTGAAGCCGGAACAGGCGACATAGTAGAGGCGGTCAGGCACATGCGGGCGGTGAATGAAGATATCCGAAAGCTCAAGGTTATCCCCCGCGAAGAGATCATGGCCATGGCTAAAGAGATAGGAGCCCCCTACGAGTTACTCTGCTGGGTGGCGGAGCATGGCAAGCTTCCTGTCGTGAATTTTGCAGCCGGTGGTGTGGCAACTCCTGCAGATGCCGCCCTCATGATGCAGCTTGGGGCGGATGGCGTTTTTGTGGGATCAGGCATCTTCAAGTCTGATGATCCGCCAGCCATGGCTGATGCTATTGTTCAGGCAGCTGCAAACTACAAGGATGCTGGGGCGCTTGCCAATATCTCAAAGGGTTTGGGTGATGCCATGAAGGGCATAGACGTCTCATCAATGGCGGATGAGGAGAGGCTGCAGCATAGAGGCTGGTAGTACAGATCAAAGCATACGGATACGTCTGGATTGGAACCCGGCTGGGCTGCCCGCAGACAGGTGAGCAAAATTTGCGAAGGCGGGGGTAATTGCATGTACGATAATGTTAGGCGCGAGGATCCCGAGGTAGCAGAGGCGATAGGTAACGAGATTCGAAGGCAGCATGAAAAAATAGAGCTGATTGCGTCGGAGAACTTCGTCAGCGAAGCGGTGCTTGAGGCGATGGGTTCGCCGTTGACCAACAAGTATGCAGAGGGTTACCCAGGTCGGAGATACTACGGCGGGTGCGAGTACGTGGACGTCGTAGAGACTCTTGCCATCGAACGGGCGAAGAAGCTGTTCGGGGCGGAGCATGCAAATGTTCAGCCGCATTCGGGGGCGCAGGCGAACATGGCAGTCTATTTTGCATCCCTGCAGCCAGGCGACACTGTGCTTGGGATGAACTTGACCCATGGGGGACATCTGACTCACGGGATGCACCTGAACATATCGGGCAAGTACTTCAACTTCATTCCCTACGGCGTTAGGAAAGATACACAGGTCATTGATTATGATGCCATGGAGGAGCTTGCCAAGAAACATCGGCCCAAGATGATTGTGGCAGGCGCCAGTGCATACCCTAGGATCATAGATTTTGGCAGGATACATGAGATTGCCAGCAGCGTAGATGCGCTCTTGATGGTTGATATGGCCCACATCGCAGGTCTGGTGGCAGCGGGCTTGCATCCTAATCCCGTGGAGTATGCTGATTTCGTCACAACTACTACACATAAGACCCTTCGCGGACCCCGCGGGGGAATGATCTTGTCCAAGTCTGAGTGGGCTAAGAAGATAGATTCTGCAGTTTTCCCTGGTACGCAGGGAGGACCGCTCATGCATGTAATAGCTGCCAAAGCCGTTGCGTTTTCGGAGGCTTTAAAACCTGAGTTTGCCCGGTACCAACGTGGTATAATTATAAATGCGCGGGCTCTCGCAGATGCACTGATCGGGCTCGGATGGCGTCTGGTATCAGGCGGGACCGACAACCATCTAGTCCTTATGGACCTGCGCGGCACAGGGATTACTGGAAGAGCCGCAGAGGAGGCTCTTGATGAGGTTGGCATCACGGTCAACAAGAATACGGTTCCGTTTGATCCTGAGAAACCGATGGTTACCAGCGGAGTCAGGATCGGCACGCCGGCTGTCACTACCCGTGGCATGAAGGAGCCTGAGATGCGAGAGATCGCCTTGCTGATCGACAAGACCCTTAAGAATATGGATTCAGAAGAGGTCATGGATGAAGTAAGGAGAGGCGTAGCCGAGGTAGTATCCAGATTCCCACTGTATCCTGGTATTAGGGCTGAGTTAGGCTAATACTCGACTGTCTATGAAACTCGCTCGCGAATCACTTGTGCCGCGGGTAACCGTGGCATGATTCATATAGCCTATACACGCTGTGCTCAAGTTACCCTGGCCAGCTATGTATGGAGAAACACACGATAGGAGGAGGAAGGTTATGGCCAATCTTCTAGAGATTCGCTGGCATGGACGTGCCGGGCAGGGAGCGAAGACGGCTGCACTTGTACTGGCTGAGGCAGCTATTTCTACGGGCAAGTATGCCCAGGCGTTTCCTGAGTATGGTCCGGAGCGAATGGGCGCGCCCATGAAAGCTTACAACAGAATCAGCGATGAACCAATCACAGTCCACCACCATGTAGAAGAGCCAGACATCGTCATAGTTCTAGACCCAACATTGCTCACAGTAGGCGACGTTAAGGCCGGGGTCCCTGACGACGGCATCTACCTTATCAACACGCCGCTTTCAGCGAGCGAGATGCGCAAGACACTCGATCTTGAAGGCAGCGGGGCGAAGGTATACACCCTCGATGCGACCCAGGTATCAATGGATACCATAGGCCGCAACATCCCGAACACTCCAATGATGGGTGCCCTCGTTGCGGCAACGGGGCTTCTGGAGCTCGATGAGTTGCTTGAGGACACTCGGATCAAACTGTCCAAGAAGCTGCGCCCTGAGGTGGTTGACAAGAACATGGAGGCTATTAAGCGGGCCTATCGGGAGGTGGCTTCTTAATGTCAGTTCCGAAGGATGCCGGCTGGAAGGATGTGCCGAAGGCCGGGAGGATTCTAGAGCCTGGATCTGCTGCGAAGTATGAGACGGGGGGATGGAGGACCTATCGCCCTGTTCACATACCTGAAAACTGCATCAACTGCCTATTCTGCTGGATTTACTGTCCTGATCAGGCGATTCTGGTGGAGGACGGGAAATTCAAGGGCATAGACTACGCTTACTGCAAGGGCTGTGGCATTTGTGCCACCGAATGCCCGGGCAAGCGTGGAAACAAGGCACTCAAGATGATTTTGGACGAAGAGGCCTAGACGAAGAAGGAAGGAGGAGCATTTCATGAGCATAAGGGTTGGAAAAACAGGCAACGAGGCGGTCGCAGAGGCGATGCGCCAGATCAACCCGGACGTAGTCGCGGCATATCCGATTACGCCACAAACCGAGATAGTACAGATCTTCTCCAGCTTCGTCGCTAATGGCAAGGTGGATACAGAGTTTGTGACGGTAGAAAGTGAACACTCTGCGATGAGTGCTACAGTGGGAGCCGCTTCAGCCGGGGCGCGATCCATGACTGCTACGTCAGCAAATGGACTTGCGTTCATGTGGGAGATTGTATATATCGCAGCCGGCATGAGGCTGCCGATAGTCATGCCCGTTGTTAATAGGGCGCTTTCGGGGCCGCTGAACATCCACTGCGACCATAGCGACACCATGGGAGCCAGAGATTCCGGATGGATTCAGCTTTTCTCGGAGAACGCGCAGGAGGCATACGACAACGCTGTTCAGGCCCCTAGAATCGCTGAGAACCCCGATGTGAAGCTTCCGGTAATGGTGACAATGGATGGCTTCATCATCAGCCATGCCATGGAAGTCATGGAGATACTCGAGGATGAGAAGGTGCGGGAGTTCATAGGGAAGTATGTCCCGGAGAATCCTCTGCTCGATGTAGACAACCCGGTTACGCTTGGGCCTGTCGACCTGCAGGACTGGAACTTTGAGCACAAGAGACAGCAGGCAGAAGCAATGCGCAACGCCAAGCCTGTGATTCTGGATGTTGCCAGCGAGTATGCGAAGCTGACTGGCCGTAAGTATGGTCTGTTTGAAGAATACAAGCTGGATGACGCTGACATAGCTATCGTGGTATTGGGATCCACTGCTGGCACTGCTAAGGTTGCCGTGAATGCGCTTAGGGCAAAGGGAGTCCGCGCCGGGATGCTCAAGATGAGGGTGTTCCGACCATTCCCCGCAGAGGAGATTGCTGATGCCCTGAAACATGTCAAGGCCGTGGCCGTGATGGACAGGTCTGACTCATTCAATGCCGTGGGTGGCCCAGTATTCGTCGATGTGCGCTCGGCTCTGTATGACGTTGATAACGGTCCGAAGATCGTCAACTACATCTACGGGATCGGCGGCCGCGATGTGACTCCTGATCATGTCAAGACGGTCTATGCCGACCTCGCAAAGATCGCCGAGACCGGGCAGGTAGAGAATCCTCTCACCTACCTGGGCATTAGAGAGTAGGGGGTGTGCACATGGCGACTTTAAAAGAACTGTCGAACAAGGAGATCCTGATTTCGTCAGGCCACCGTGCTTGTGCGGGTTGCGGATTTCCAATCATCATAAAGCAGGCGCTTCTGGCGGCAGAGAATCCTGTGGTTGTTGCATGCGCTACAGGGTGCATGGAAGTATGCACGACTATCTACCCGTATACGGCGTGGAAGGTTCCATTCATCCATAACGCATTCGAGAACTCTGCTTCCACTCTCAGTGGCGTCGAGGCAGCCTACAAGTCCCTCTCACGCCAGGGCAAACTAGATAAGAAGATCGATTTCATAGCCTTCGGCGGTGACGGAGGAACATATGACATCGGTTTCCAGGCACTTTCGGGAGCCATGGAACGTGGGCATAACATGCTATACATCTGCTATGACAACCAGGCCTACATGAACACGGGCATTCAGCGGTCGAGCGCGACCCCGAGGGGCGCTAACACCACCACTAGCCCTGCAGGCACTGAGTCATACGGCAAGAAGCAGTATCGCAAGGACCTCAGCGCGGTGATGGTTGCGCATGAGATCCCCTACGTGGCCCAGGCTTCTCCAAGCAATTGGAATGACCTGGTCACGAAGGTGAAGAAGGCCCTGGCTGTTGAAGGCCCGGCTTTCATGAACATTATCCAGCCGTGCGTATTGGGATGGAAGTATCCTTCTGACCAATCAATCGAACTGGCTAAGCTGGCCGTTGATACGTGCTTCTGGCCACTGTACGAGGTCGAGGAAGGGGAGTACAAGCTCACCTACAGGCCTAAGGAGAAGAAACCGGTAGAGGACTGGCTCAAGAGACAGGGCAGGTTCCGACACCTCTTCAAGCCAGAGAATGCCGAGATCCTCAAGGAAATCCAGGAGGATATAGACACTCGTTGGGCCAGGCTGCTGGCAAAGTGCGGCGAGGAGGCCTAGCCTGCTAACAGCTGAGCAGCCCATTGAATGACTGAGTAGATAACTGAGCATGCAGAAGCCGGCCGTCTCCATCGTTGAGGCGGCCGGCTTCATCCTTGGGGGTTTGCTTTCCCGGAAACTGACTGCCAGTGGCCAAATGCTGCTTCTACGGGATTCTTGCTTGCACCCCTTGACTTTGGCGCACTAGGGATATATCATATAAGGAAGTTACAGGCGGCGATCACCACCTGTACATATAGTAAACGCGATGAAAGGGAATAGTATCTCGTAATCTTCTTTGCAGAGAGCCGGGTGCGCCTGCAGACCATTTGAGCGTAAGCCACGCTCACTTGATATGGAGTCTGCAGGGCTGGTGAAAACCGGCAGGAAGAAACGGGGGAATCCGCCCTGGAGCGGCCGGCCGAACAAGAGTAAGCCGTGACGGGACCGCCCGTGACAGCGGACACGAGAAGGTTTGCCTGAGATCAAGCGCATAGCGCCGGAGTGGGACGCTCAGAGTGCTTGTCCAGGCGACCAATCGGGGTGGCAACGTGGGAAGTTTGTCCCGCCCCCGGCGGCGAAGCCGTGGGGCGGGATTTTTTTGTGGGCCATTGCGGCAACAGATTAAGGGGGAATTCTCGTCATGCTGGACCTAAAATTCGTAAGGTCGAACCCGGATGTAGTCAGAGATTCGTTGACAAAGCGAGGAGAGAATACTGATGTGCTCGATGACCTTCTGGCCAAGGATGAACGCCGTCGGGCCATACTGGTTGAGGCGGAGGATCTGAAGCGCCGGAGAAACGAAGCATCAGCGCAGGTTGCCAAGATGAAGCAGACAGGTGAGGATGCATCCAGCATAATAAGTGAGATGAGAGTGGTCTCCGAGCGCATCCGGGGTCTGGACCAAGAGCTGGCTGACGTGGAGATGCGCCTTGCCGAGATCCTCTTCGGCATCCCCAACATTCCCCATGAGTCCGTCCCAGTGGGCCGTGATGAGAGCGAAAACGTAGTAGTCCGGAAATGGGGAGAGCCTACGGTTTTCGGTTTTGAGCCCAAGCCCCATTGGGATCTCGGCACCGACCTCGACATTCTTGATTTTGAAAGGGCCTCGAAGATCACCGGATCGCGGTTCGTAGTGTACAAGGGTGCTGGTTCCAAGCTGGTAAGGGCCTTGATCAACTTCATGCTTGACCTGCATACACAGGAGAACGGCTACACTGAAGTATTCCCGCCGTTTCTGATAAACCGGGAATCTGCGATTGGAACAGGCCAGCTTCCGAAGTTCGCTGAGGACATGTTCAAGTGTGAAGGTCTTGATTACTATCTGGCGCCTACTGCTGAGGTCCCTGTGACGAATATGTACCGTGGTGAGATACTCGATGGCGAGCTGCTTCCCATAAAGCATTGCGCCTATACTGCCTGCTTTCGTTCGGAAGCAGGATCGGCAGGCCGCGACACCAGAGGCCTGATACGTCAGCACCAGTTTGACAAGGTTGAATTGGTCAAGTTTGTTCATCCGGATAGCTCATACGATGAGCTTGAGCGGCTTGTGAATGACGCTGAGAGCATCCTGCAGATACTGAACTTGCCCTATCAGGTCACAATGATGTGCACGGGCGACGTAGGTTTTGCTGCTGCCAAGAAATATGACTTGGAGGTATGGATGCCCAGCTACAATAGGTATGTGGAGATCTCGTCATGCAGCAATTTCGAAGCATTTCAGGCTCGAAGGGCTGACATCAAGTTCAGGCCGGCGCCTGGCGAGCGTGCTGAGCTCGTGCACACGCTGAACGGTTCAGGCCTTGCCGTAGGAAGAACCATTGCTGCGCTCTTGGAAAACTGGCAGCAGCCAGACGGCTCAGTGAAGATTCCGCCCAGGCTAAGAGCTTTCATGGGCGGGATGGAAGCAATAACTAGATGAAGGACGTAATTGGGGCAAGGCTGTTTGAAAGCTATTCGAGGCGTTGGACTATCTTTATGTCTGAATCCCGGCGAATTGAGATAGTGTTGCCTTTGCCCTGGCCCGATACGATCTGAACATCGTAGATCTCTTTGGTAACTCCGACAACGGTGGCCATCGATCCATCACTCAGCGTAACAGCAGTGCCCAGCGGGTAGGCGGCTACGACATCAACGAAGCACTTAACTACTTTGGGATTGTAGCCCTTGCCCGCACCACGTGCCAGCTCTGAGAGGGCCTGGTGTGGCATGACGCCTTCCTTGTACGGCCTATCCGATGTCATGGCTTCGTATGAGTCTGCCACAGCTACTACCTTGGCAAGATCCAAGGTGTCTGCGTCCAGAAGACCGCGGGGGTAACCTGAGCCGTCGAATCTCTCATGGTGTTGGAAGGCTACATGTGCGGGAATGAGGGGCATCTGTTTGCGCAATACCTGAAAACCGTCCCATGGGTGCCTACGTATGACTTCCATTTCGTTATCTGTAAGGAGGTTTGGCTTTGACAGTATCTCTTTTGGCGTAAAGAGCTTACCGACGTCGTGAAGGATTGCGCCACATCCGAGGTCCAGCAGCTCATACCTGTTCATATGCATGTGGGCGCCGCACAGGACAGAAAGGACGCAAACATCGACTGAGTGTCCATAGGTGTAGTCGTCGAACGCCTTGATATCGGCCATGTTGTACACTACGTTCGGATTGCTCAGCACTTGGTCCACGATGTCTTCAACGGTTTCGCGCACGCGGGCGAAGTCTATGCATGATGAGGCAACGGCCGCTTCCGCGACTATTTGCAGTGTTTCTCTGGCATGCACAAGGGTCTCTTGCTTCACTGGTCCTACCAGATTCTCAACCGGTTCATCAGGATAGCTTTTTACATAAAGAGCTGAGAAGCAGAACTCCTTGAGCCTTCGTATGTATGACTCTTTTAGGATGGTGTTCGACGTTAACAGGAGTTGGCCATGTGGACCCCATATGTGCCTCGCCAGGATCATGCCAGGCTCAGCCTGGTCTATTGAAATGTAGCGCATGTTCATCCCTCGTTGCTAAGTGCAGTGTATTGGTCGCTGTTCGTAAGCTCGGTTGTCGAAGTGACCTATCGATATTTTCCACAAGCAATCGCGACATCCTGCCGTAGCCGGATTTGGCGCTTCATGTCTCCGAGAAGTTGCGTTTGAGGCCGCCTTCCCTGCCCGATTTGCCAGGTCGGGATGCGTCTTGACTACGACTCAAAGCTGATGATATACTATGGTGGCACTGAACGGGAGGGGTGTCCGAGCGGTTTATGGAGCCGGTCTTGAAAACCGGTGTCTCAGAAATGGGCCGTGGGTTCGAATCCCACCCCCTCCGCCATTAGTCGCGGAAGCTAACGGCGACATTCATTGATAGAGATATCAGCCTTGCGCGGAGAGATACCCAAGCGGCTGAAGGGGATGGTTTGCTAAACCATTAGTAGGGGAAACCCTAGCGGGGGTTCGAATCCCCCTCTCTCCGCCAGTTTTGTTTTCATGAGGCATGACCCGCTTGCAGCACGAGGTCATGCCCCTTTTCTTTGTAGGCTGGGGAGGATCAGACGTGAACAAGAAGAATCGCCTTCCAAAACCATACCATACCAGGATATGGCGAGCCATTTACGAGTTCGAACTCATAGAGCCGGACGATCGGATTCTCGTTGGCCTGTCAGGCGGTAAAGACAGCTTCTTTCTCACCTATGTTCTTAAGGTGCTCCAATCCTACTCCGCCATTCCATTCACCTTTGAGACTGCAACGGTAGATCTGGGTTTTCCGGACCCGCTGGATACCGGAAGGATTGAGGAGCAGTGCGCGCAAATGGGTATCAACTCACACATGATCAGCACGCGTATTGCCGATGTGATAGAGGAAAGGCGTGAAAGCGAGAGCCCATGCTCAGTCTGCTCGTATTTCCGTCGGGCCGCTTTGCATCGCTATGCGTCTGAGCAAGGCTTCAATAAGGTGGCGTTTGCGCACCATCAGGATGATGCGTTGGAGACATTCCTCATGAACATCCTTTACTCTGGGCGGGTGTACGCCCTTCCATGGAAGACTCACCTGTCGCGAACAGGGATAACCGTAATAAGGCCGATGATGTATCTTGCCGAAAAAGATGTGATAAAAGGATTCAAGCGTACAGGCTTGGAAGTTGTTGAGCATCTTTGCCCTTACTCCAAGGATACGATGCGCGCGAGAGTCAAACGACTTATTGCCGAACTAACACAGGAGAACCGAAGAGTCCGACCGAATCTGGCAGCGGCCATACGCGATGGCGATCATGTGGAACTCTGGCCGCCGATTGCGCGTCGTAACAGGAGCTAGCTTTGTTGACATAGGTTTTCCAGGATGCCTATAATAAGCTTGGCCGTGTACTTGCTGGGATGGGGGGCAGTGCCGTGGAAGGCGTTGTACATACTGATGGATTTCGACATAAGCGGTGCGCATGTCAGGCAAGGCTCATGATAATGTGCCTACTCAGCGCAGCGCTTGTAATATGCAATTTTGCAGTTGCCGACGCTTCTCCGTCAGGTGAAGCGATCGCGGCAAAGGTGACTGAGAAGCTCAAGAACGTTACTACGCTCCAGGCAGACATCGCATCGGAATTTTCTGATCCTTCTAGTAAGTCTCCCATGAGAATGACGATCCGTGTTTCGGCCGACAAGGCTAGCGGCATCACTCGAATGGAGATCATGCAGCATGCAGTCTTCGAAGGGCAAATCATCATTATTGATGTGAAGAAGGATCTAACCACTGTGTACATGCCCGTCACTGGCCAGGCCTTCCGTGGAAAATCTGCTACCATGGCCGCCCAGCTGGGGTTTGATGCAGGATCGTTTGACCTCGACGAGCTTCTGTTGCTCGACCTTTCAGAGATGATGAAGTGCAGCTATCTAAAACAAGAGAAGCTGAACAGGCTACCCCACTACGTGCTAGAGACTCGCGTAGCCCAGAGCCCGAAGGAATACCAGCTTGTGTGGGTCGACTGCGAAACGTACATGATCAAGAAAGTGGAAGCCTACGATTATCAAGACAGGCGAGTCGCAACAGTAGTTCTGAACAACCTCAAGCTTGATGCGAAGATTGATCCGAGCAAGCTCCGGGAACTTCCTAAAGGTACCCGGATTACCGAAATCAAGTAGCGATCGGGAACCTATTAGGAGGTAGTCTGGTGAATATCTCAGAACGTTCAGTAAATCGTCCGGTAACAGTGATTATCCTGGTCGCAGCATGCGTCCTTTTCGGGTTTCTTTCTCTGAATAGGATCGGACTTGATCTTCTGCCAGAGCTCAATCTCCCAATGGCGGCAGTTGTCACAATCTATCCCAATGCCGACCCTGAGACTGTTGAAGGTCTGGTTACAGTCCCAATCGAGCAAGCGCTCAGGTCTGTGAGGAACATAAAGGACGTTACGTCCACTAGCATGGAGAATGTGTCGTTTTGCTTTTGCGAGTTCAACTGGGGAAGTGACCTTGGTGCCGCCCAAGAGAACATGCGCGTAAAAATCGATACCATGAAGCATCAACTGCCCGAAGGAAGCCAGAACCCAATCGTAACCTTGCTCGACCCATCGCAGATACCAATGATGAGTGTTACGGTTGGAATGCCGGGGGACGTGGGAGATGTTACCCGGACCACGCAGGAACTGGTTAAGCCAGCTGTTGAGCGAGTGGGTGGTGTTGCGGGAGTTTCGATAAGCGGTGGAGCTAGCCGTGTCATAAGTGTGGAGTATGACCACGAAAGTCTGGTAGAGAGCGGACTGAGCCCTGTTCTTCTGCAGCAGTTGATTACTTTTCAGAACTTGTCGGTGCCAGCCGGCGTCGTTGTGGAAGATGGAGTGCGATATCAGACCAGGGTTGGGGCGAAGTTCACATCTGCAGATGAGATCGCTGATCTTGCCATCGGACTCAAGACACCTTCTGAAAGCCCGGAGGGCATAGGGGGATTCCTTGGCCTGTCCTTTTTCATGCCGACCTTCCTCACAATTGGTGACGTCGCCAAAGTTGAAGAGACTTTTGAGGAAGCTGAGGGCTACACACGCGTCAACGGCAAACCCGCCGTTGTGATGAATGTTTACAAGCAATCAGGCGAGAACACCGTAACCGTAGCCAGGCAGGTTAGAGAGGCCATGGCTCGCCTGGGTGAGGAAAGCTCAGACATTGAGATAGAGTACGTATTCGATCAATCTACATTCATCACAAACTCAATAAACAACCTTGCTGAAAATGCGGGTCTTGGTGCGCTTCTTGCCGTAGCAGTTCTCTTTCTGTTCTTGCGCCATGTTGGCAGCACGCTTCTGGTAGGGGTTTCAATTCCGCTTTCAATGGTATTTACTTTCGTCATGATGTACGCGTTCAATCTTACGATAAACCTCCTCACTTTGGGCGGATTGGCCTTGGGCATTGGAATGCTGGTCGACAACTCTATCGTGGTGCTGGAGAATATCTTCCGCCGACAAGAGCTAGGAGACTCGCCTCGCTCGGCTGCCATCGAAGGCACGGCAGAGGTTTCGAGGGCTATCACAGCTTCCACGCTTACTACAATTGCCGTATTCATTCCCGTGGTATTCATTCAGAGCATGGCGGGGCATATTTTCAGAGACCTTGCCATGACAATTACGTTCTCGCTTTTGGCATCGCTCGTAGTGGCTCTAACCGTGTTGCCTTTGATGGCAAGCCGTTTTGTGCGAGTTTCAGCATCCTATGTTGAGCGAGCAGAAAGGGATGCAAACCGCAAGGAATCGCTGGGTGGAATCTACGACCGGATGCTCAATTGGGCCATGTCAAGAAGATGGCTAGTGCTGGGGGCCGTCTCTGCAGTGCTTGTTTTGGCGATCTTCACCTTCCCCAAACTGGGCACCGAGTTGCTGAAACCGATGGACATGGGAAGGGTGGACATCAGTCTTCACCTTCCTCCAGGGACTCCAGTGGAAGCCACAAATGAGGTTGCGCTCCGGCTGGAGAAAGAGCTAATGCAGATGGCAGGGGTCGAGAGCATCACTGCTCAAGTCGGATCTTCGGGGAGCGGGGATTTCGTTGCGATGGCCAGTGATGGCAGTGCAAACCAGGCTTCCTTGGCAGTCAAACTGCTGCGCGAGGGGAAGACGATCGTGCCGCTTGCAAAGGCTGGGGCTGAAATGAGGAGGGTTCTGAATAGGATTCGGGCAGATTACCCCGATCTCCAGTATTCGGTGGACACGTCGGGCTATGGTGCGCTAACTGGTGGCAGTTCTGACTACCTGAGCAACAACATAAAACTTGAGGTTTTCGGCACTGACCCAAGAGAAATCTCTGACTATACTGACAGGATAGTGGATAGGCTCCGCCGGGAGCCGGGGCTCGTTGAGGTTGCATCTTCGTCAAGGGAAACGCAGCCTGTCATCTTGCTTGATGTAAACCGCACTAGGGCGCTCATGGGGGGACTAACAGTTGGCCAGATCGGACTTGGGGTTCGCACTGGCATGTTTGGGTCTACGGTAACATACGTAGAACGTAACGGAGAGCTTATTCCTGTTATTGTGAGACCTGCATCAGAAGGAGTGCCCTCGCTCGAAACTGTTCTGGACATGCCGGTTACGTCCACGATCAGCGCAGGGAGTTTTCTGGATGGGGCTAGCGGGCTTGGGAGCAATGTTTCGGCAGCTGCGCGGACAGCGTCCAGCTCCATACCGACAATGCTTGCTCCATCTGATGAGGTTTTGGTTGGCAGGGTTGTGACTCCTGAAGTAGTAGAGGGCCCCATAACGATAAGCAGGCGCAACGGAAGGCGTTATGGTTCTGTGCAGGTAGCGTCTGAGGGAATGAAGCAATCGCAGGCAGGGGAGTTGGCTCTTTCTGCAGCCCGAGAGGTTGAGGCGCCTGAGGGCTATTCAGTTGAGCTCGCCGGCACGACCCGTGTTATTAATGAGGCATTTTCCGATCTCAGTCTCGCGGGTTGGCTTGCCATAGTCCTGGTCTACATGGTGATGGCCATACAATATGAATCTTTACTTTATCCTCTGATAGTTATGTTTACCCTTCCGCTTGCGGGAATCGGGGCGATAGGGTTTCTGGCTCTTACAGGTCAAAGCCTTAGCATTACTGCGATAATTGGGCTAATAATACTTGCCGGCATAGTAGTGAACAACGGCATCGTGCTGGTGGATTTCATCAATCAGCTTAAGGCGAGAGGGATGACAACCAGTGAAGCGGTACGCAAAGCGGGCCGAGCGCGTTTGAGGCCGATCCTCATGACTGCACTCACCACGATTCTGGGCCTTGTGCCGCTGGCCATCGGCCATGGAGCAGGCTCTGAGCTCCAGCAGCCGCTGGCAATCACGGTAATAGGCGGCCTTGCGACCGCCACGTTTCTAACGCTTTTTGTGATACCGATCGTTTACGAACTCATGGATGAGCTTGCCCAGAAGCTGAGCCGCAAAGGGGGCACGGTAATTGAAGGATAGCAAGAAGTGGACCGCCGCGGCGCTACTGCTTATTGTCATATTGCTCGGCTCTTCAGTGGCGGACGCGGCTCAAGTGACGGTGGTGGAGGGGACTCCTGTCTTTTTTGGAGGTCTGTCGCTTTTGCACTCAGACGATGGCCCGCCAAGCGTCAACCTGGATTGGCTGGGGCTTGCGTCTGACTTGGAGTGGCGGGGCGCTACGCTCAGATTGGGCGGAGCAGTAAGCCCCAGTTCGCCCGCTTTTCTAGAAGGATCTGCGGCATACACATTAGGCGTTGGGGCTGAGATGGCCAGAGTATTCAGCCTCATGGCCGCGGCTGAAGGTTCAGGCATGGCCTACTTCCAGGACCTTGGAACTGGGCCCATGGCAGCCGTGGTTGGCCAGGCTACAGTATCCACAGCCCGCATAGGCCTTAAGGCCGATTTTGGAGCAATATCCAGCGGATTCGACACGCGACCCGCTCGCCTTATCGGACAGGACAACTGGGTTGAGGATCCCGGAAGGGACCTCGCGGGCAAAGGCTGGATAGATGTGGTCGGAGCTCTCCAGAGTTCTCGCACGAGGGCCGACTCGTGGAGGATAGGATACATGAGGGAGCTTGGCGAGCCCGATTGGCGATCCGACATAGGCTATATTGCAAGATACAGCCCGGAGGGTCTTGGTGTCTCAATAAGGTTCTATTCCGGCTTGGCTTTTGGAGGGCCAAGAGTCATGCTGCTGTCGAAGCTGACTTTCCGGGCCGATGTCACAGACAGGTCGGGAGCTGAGATAGACCTTGTTGTGCAGGGAGGATCAGGCTCAGAACACGCCTGGATCTCCGGAGCCGGGTGGCTTTCACTTGGCGAGAGGGCGGACCTGAGACTGAAGGTTTGCGCGCCTGTCATGAGTGAGCAGAGTTATGATGGTCCGGAGCTGTTCCGGCCTATAGATTGGGCTGCTTTCGCTGTAAGCTTGGATTTTCATGAAGGCTTCATCTCCAGTTTGAGTGCGAGATATGACTTGCGCACTAAGGTGGTCGGTTTGGAACTGGCTTCGAGATTCTGATTCGCAGGTCTATTCTGGAGTCAGGGCGCGATTCTGGGGCCGTGCTCTGACCCTGCCCTGTGTCAACGGGGCCGGATGCCGAGACGGCGAGCGCTGGAAGTGAAGTAGCCCCGGGACCGATGAGCCCACAAGCTTTCATGGTCCCGGGGCTAGAAGTTACAGACGGGGGATTTCAACCATGGCAGAGAGATCAGATAGAGATGATGTGCTCATAGACGCGGACATATCCTGTTGTGGAGGACCTGCTGTAGATGAGTTGCCGTGGCCTGGTGGCAGGAAACGTGGGTCTGATGAGCCGAACGGCGCGGGCGCCACAGAAACGGCTGGCGAACCTGTTGAGGAGTCGCATGGCGCAGCTGGCGGGATACTGTCCGGAGCAGATCTGGACGAGATGATGTCGCATCCATCTGCAATGCGAAAAGCCATACTGGCGCTTGCTTGGCCTGTGGTGACCGAATTGGTGTTGCAGACTGTTACCCAGATGGCAGACATGATAATGGTGGGCAGGCTGGGGGCAGAATGTGTTGCAGCTGTGGGCCTTTCGAACCAACCCTTCCGCATAATCCAGGGCTTCTTCATGGGCATTGGAGTGGGCACAACTGCCCTAGTGGCTCGGTTTACGGGGGCTGGGGACAAGCGTCGCGCCAATCGGGTTACAGCTCAATCCCTCGCTGTGGGAAGTATACTTGCGGCACTCTTTGCCACGCTAGGCTACATTTTTACTCCCCAGTTGGTGCGGTTTATGAAGGCAGGCCCTGACGTTGTGCCTTACGCCGAAAGCTACATGCGTGTTCTCATGCCGGGTCTGTTCATGCTTGTGATCAACATGGTAACCTCATCTGCCCTTCGGGGGGCAGGCGATACGCGCTACCCCATGATGGTCAACATAATCCTGAATCTTGCCAACATATTGGGTAATTACATACTCATATACGGCAATTTTGGCGCGCCCGCGCTGGGCGTTACCGGTGCTGCGTTGGCCACCACAGTTGCGCGCACGATAGGCACTGCAATGCTTCTGTTTCATGTGGTTTCAGGGAGAGGCAGGATCGCCATTCGAACGGTGGGCGAAAGGTTTCGGTTTGACCCCGATCTCATTCGTAGGATTTTCAACGTTGGCCTGCCGGCCTCCCTCGAACGCGTAAGCCTGAGCCTTGGGATATCTTTCTACGTAAGGATAGTTTCAGCCTTGGGCACGGCAGCCTATGCCGCACATGCAATTGCCATCAATGCGGAGGGCATCTCTTACATGCCCGGGTTTGCCTTTGCGGTAGCAGCTACCACAATGGTAGGACAGGCGCTCGGGGCTGACAGGCCAGATGTTGCTGAGCGTGCGGGCATAGAATCGTGGAAGATGAGCGCAACTGTAATGGGACTCATGGGTGTAGTTCTCTTTGTCTTCCCGGAAGCTCTCATGAGGCTATATGGGGACGACATGGAAATCATTGGAATGGGCGCAGAGGTCTTGCGGATCATGGCGGTAGCCCAGATTCCAATGGCTACTTCCTATGTGTTTGTGGGTGCTCTTCGGGGGGCGGGAGACACCAGGGCTGTCCTGATTTTTACCATGGCATGCGTTTGGGGGGTGCGTTTCTGCCTCGCATGGCTGTTCGTAAACGTCTTTGGTTGGGGTCTTCCCGGTGCCTGGTATGCGATGGCCATTGATTGGGTGGCGCGGGGAACGGTGTCTGCTCTGCGCTTTCGGGGCGGCCGTTGGAAACAGATGCGAATCTGATCATGATTTTAGAGATGGGGTGTTCGACTTGAGGGTCAATCCTAAGGCTGTCATACGATACACGATCTTGCTTCTCGTGATCATAGCATGCCTTGTGGCGGCGCTTGTTTTTTCTAATGATATGGCAGACTTGCAGGAAATAGAGGCGTGGCAGTTGGCGGCCTTTGAAGCCCTGGTTTACCTCACTGCTTGCTACCATTGGGACCGGAGAGCTGGTGCCATGGCTGCGATTGCCCGCACTGCAGTAATGCTTGCGTCCAGAGCAGGACTTGCAGCAATTCTCGCCTTCGGCATTGATCGATGGTGGGAGATTGGGAACTACTCTGAGGCATTCGCCCAGGCCATGTACGCCTCGCATCCGGTCGTGGCGGCTCAGATTGCGTATGTGGCTATCCTTTTTGCGCTGCCGTTCAAGGTCATGCGTGCACCGGACTGGGGCATCTGGGAAAACAGAGGGAGGTAGGTCTGGTTACTCTCCCACACAGCCATGATGAATGCCTTCACACAGTCCTATCCTGATAACCTCCCTTGCTTCACTAGTCTGTTCTTCTTATCAAGTGCCCTTTGGTCAACATGACCTGTGCGGCGCGGAATCCTTCTGCTGCGATGACGTTCGCCACTCAATCTGCATTAGATAATCCTCTGCAAATTGGTCTCAATATGCTCTCAAAAACGCTGATTGCTGATGTAATGGTGCGTAACCCGGGATATGGCAAGATGTGAATAACACGGAAGGGAAATGGGCTCTGCATGGAGAATAGAAATACTGCTTAGTCTAAAAAGACTGGATATTCGTGTACCTTGCCTTGGAGGTGATATGTGCCGAGGATGGCATTATTACGCATTCTGCTAGGAATGCATCAGTGGTTTTCAAACTTTCAATGAGGGGGGAATACATGTGTCGAGATCCTCTATCTTAAGGCGCGCTTTGCTCATAGGTATTCTTATGGTGATCGTCTTTGCGTTCACTGGCTCTGCCGCGCCAAATCTACCGCTCTCCATCGATATGGGTCCGGATCCATTCCCAGTCATCCCTGTTTCCAGGGGGGCGATGGATGTAGACTGGGCGGATGGGGAGGTTCTAGTAAAGCTTAAGGGATACATCTCAGTGGCCGACGTGAATTCGGAGGCTGTGGAGAGGGACTTTCGGGCTCTCAATACCAGACTGGGGGCTGAAGTTGTTGAGGCGATTCCCGTAAGCGATATCGCTGATGTTTACAGAGTCAACATTGCGCCCACCATGTCGGTTGAGGAAGCGGTGCTAATCTATCAGGCTAGTCCATTCGTAGAGTATGCTGAACCCAACTACCTGTGGTACCCGAATGCGATGCCCAACGATCGTTTCTTCCAGTTGGGATACATGTATAACATGCATAACATTGGGGACGTGACTGCTACGAGCAGATGGTTCCATGCTCCTCTGGCCGATGCCGACATAGATGCGCCCGAGGCATGGGATATTCGAACCGATGCATCAGACGTGATCGTATGCGTCATCGACCAGGGCATACAGTATTACCATCCCGACCTTGCGCCCAATATGTGGGTGAACGAGGCTGAGCTCTATGGCGAGGACGGAGTGGACGATGACGGCAATGGTTATGTGGACGACATCTATGGGTGGGACTTCTTCTACGATGACAACACGATCTATCATGAGGACGCGGACGAAGACTACCACGGCACGCACTGCGCTGGAATCATCGGAGCTCGTGGGAACGACGCAGTTGCAGGCGGATTCCACGGCGGCGTTGCGGGCGTGGCATGGGACGTCCAGATCATGTCCTGCAAGTTCATAGGCTCCGGCGGCGGCCGAACCAGCGACGCGATCAAGGCCATCAATTACGCCAAAATGATGGGCGCTACGCTAACCAGCAACTCCTGGGGAGGAGGCGGATACAGCCAGGCTCTTGAGGAGGCAATCGCCAACTCAGGAATGCTGTTCATCGCTGCTGCTGGAAACGCAGGCGTGAATAACGACGTGATCCCGCATTACCCGTCTTCTTATGATCTGCCGAACGTGATTGCGGTAGCAGCGACTGAGTGGAACGACAAGTTGGCTAACTTCTCTTGCTACGGCCCGAACTCGGTAGATATTGGAGCTCCGGGTCATATGATTATCTCCTGCTATCCAGATGGCGAGACGAGCGTGTGGGCATGGATGGGCGGAACGTCGATGGCAACCCCGCACGTGGCGGGCGCCGCGGCGCTGGTGATCGCCGAATATCCGCATCTACCCCAATATCCTGGAGCCCCGGGTTGGAAGCCTGGGCAGGAGACAATTAGGGACATTCTTCTGAAATCAGGAGATCCACTGCCAGACCTTCTGGGCAGAACAACTACTGGCAGGCGCCTCAACCTGTACAACGCGCTTACCCGTACATATCCGCCTGGCATTGAGTATGCGCGTGCGGATGTGACCTTTGGAGCGCCACCGCTTGATGTTAGGTTTGAGGCAGCACTGGAGGATGCAAGCAGCGTTGCAAAGTGCTGGTGGGAATTTGGAGAAGAGAAGGTATACGGCCTAGTCGCGAACGGAAAGCTCGAGGACGAAGGTTCTATGATTGCGTGGTTCTATGCCGAGGGCATAGATGGATCCGTGTCGAAGATGCCAGTGCAGGTGACTGCGGCTAAGCCGGGCACCATTATCTATGTGGACGATACTGGTGAATTCGATGTTGGAATACCGCTTAGTGTTCTCTTCCTTTGGGCGGCTGAAGATGCCGAGATTCCGTATGTGACGGTCAACACTAGATACCCGCTCGGCCTGTCCGAGACTGCGGTGGAAAACCCGATCTTCTGGGATACCGGGTTCACGCGCTTTGAGGTAGTCTCTCCTTTCGACCAGGAGTTCCTGGCAAGCTTCATGGACAATGGCGGAAGGGTGTTCTTTGCAGCCCCGGGCTACCTGGGTGATATGGGCCTGGATTGGTTCGGCGCCGACTACTTGCACATGATAGGCGCCTATGGAGTCGATATCCCGATAGACATCTACAAGGGCGTCGAGGGCGATCCCATAACCGACGGGATCGAGATGGAGTTTCAGGTGATGACTGGCACAGACGACCTCATTGCTCCTGATCTCGTTTCAAGCCCCATACTGACAGGCGCATGGGACTTTACGGAAGAGGATGATGAAGAACCGGTCATCATGGATCTTCCGGGAGCCTTGGGCCTGCGATATGCAGACGATACATGTAGGCTCGTCTACTTGGCGTCACCTTGGTCTTCGCTGATGTATGCGTGGGATGGCTACGATCTGGAGGATCCGGACATCAACACCACGCCATACCTGCTGACCAAGATATATGAGTACCTGATGGGCGACATCAATATTCCGCCTGCGATCGATAAGGCAGAGGCCAACCTCTACTTTGCCGAGGTTGCGCAGGACATCGTGTTTGCAGGTGAAGCACACGATCCCGATCCTGTCGAAGATGGCGAAATATTCTATCTGTGGGACTTTGACGATGGAACCATGGCTGACACAGCCCAGGCAACGCATGCCTATGCAGAGGCGGGCGTGTACTGGCCGACACTGTGGGTTGCAGACACTGAAGGCGAGGTCGTAGGTGCCGAGCTTTGCGTAATCGTGCTCGAAGAGGGGAGCGTCGTCTTCGTAGATGATGACGAGGGTGAGCCCGATACTGAAGGGTACTTCGAGGATCTCCTTACAAGGCTAGACAAGCAGTTCATCACAGTGGAGCCTTTGGACGTGATCGGCAACGGCGGGGCTAAGGCCGGTCTTGAGCAGTTCAGAGTGATATGGAACTGCGGACAGTACGGATACCTGGACGACGCTGAACAGGCTGCTGTCGCCGACTTCCTCGACAAGGGCGGACGGCTCTTCCTGATGGGCCCTGAGGTAATGTGGGTGCTCGATCCGGAGGAGAGCGACTTTGCCCGCAACTACTTGCACGTTGTCGGCAAGGAAGATGATGTTGGCACGAAGAAGGTGACTGGAGTCGCTGGGGATCCCATCTCCGATGGACTTAAGATCACCCTCGACTTCGATAGCCATGGCTTCGTGGATGGAACCGATTCGCTCGAGCTTGGCGAAGGCGCAATGCCTGTGTTCTTCAACGATCACGGCGAACCTTGCGCTCTCCGATACGAAGGTGAGCATCGCTTGACCTTCTTCGCCTTCATGTTCGAGGCAATACCGGATGAGGTTCCTGTGGTGCCTACAGCAGAGGGTGAGGAGCCCGAACCGGAACCGCTGACGATTCCGATGATGCTGATGGGCACTGTCGTCGATTGGCTCGGGCTGGAGCCTGAGGTTGCGGTGCTTGCTCCTGTAGCCGGGGACGAGTGGTACGGCGAGAATGACGTCAAGTGGGAGGCAACTCATCCGGAGGATGCGGAGCTCACCATTGCGCTTGCCTACTCATTCGATGATGGCGCCACGTGGACAACGTTCGCGACTGGCCTCGTGAACGACGGAGTATACAAGTGGGATGTGAGCAAGGCGCTGAGGAGCGGTTCTTGCCTCATGAAGGTCATCGCATCCGATGGCTATGGCAACTCTGGTGAAGCCATCAGCGGTGAGTTCCTGGTGATCAACGCAGGGGCGAATTCGTTTGTGGCAGGTCCTGTCCCAGCATCCGACGTGGTGAACTTCTACGTCAATGCTTCTGGCGAAGCGACGCTATACGTCTATGATGTGGCCGGAAGGCTCGTCTTCTCCGAGACAATAGGAGATGGAGAGTTCTTCTACTCATGGCCGCTCGTGGACAAGGCTGACAAGCCTCTTGCAAACGGACTGTACCTCTGCTTCATAGTGACAGAAGACGGAGTCAAATCCGATACTGTGCGGCTTGTCATCAGCCGCTAATTGAGGGGGTGACATCATGAAGAAGAAACTGAGTAGTTGGTTTGTTATGGTCGCCCTAGTGGCGATGACAGTTGCCGCGTTGGCGCCAGCTGCGTACGCTGCGGCAGAGGATCCCGTTGGAACGGCAGCTATCTTCGACATAGGGATGGGAGCTCGAGCCCTAGGAATGGGCGGGGCCTTCGTCGCCGTTGTTGATGATGGGAATGCTATCTACTACAACCCAGCAGGCCTTGCAGGCGTAGAAGGGCACAAGGTTTCATCCTTGTACTCGAGTCTGCACGGTGCCGGGAGTTACATCGGCGCGGGCTATGCCCAGGAGAATGTCGGGGTTGGCATAATCGGCCTGATGTCGACGGTGACGGAGAAGGACGAGTACGGAAACCCTGGAGATGACTTCGGTTACCGCGAGGGTGCCGTAATGGGCGGATATGCGCGGAAGTTCGGGATGTTCTCGATCGGCGGTTCGCTCAAGCTCTACTCCCAGGCGATCCCGGACAACAACGGGTTCGGCGTCACAGGAGATATCGGAGCCCTCATCGAAATGCCGTGGATAGAAGGATTCAAGCTGGGAGTGGTTGCCCGCAACCTGGTCGGAACGGCCAAGTACGGAAGTGGCCACACCGACAAGTTTGATCCGGTATTCGTTGCCGGCGCTTCGATGAAGCCCATTCCGAAGATGACGGTAGCTGCGGACTTCGACATCACCAGCACAAAGGGTCATGTGGGTGTGGAGTATCAGGTCATACCTGCACTGGCAGTCAGGGCTGGGGGCGCTTTCGCTGAAGATGGAGACATGAGATTCTCGGCTGGGGCCGGCTTCTCAATCCAGAACTTCACGATTGATTACGCCTATCAGATGCATACTGCGCTGCCGGATTCCCACTGGCTGTCGTTGGGCGTGTCGTTCTAGTCGAATCAGAGCAGGGTCCCCTCACAGTTGTGCAGGGGACCCTCTTTCTTTGTTGAAGTAAGCATCTGGGGCAGAGAAGCCCACACTGCCATCCCCCTGCAGATGACGGGCAATATGAATGGGCAGTTGATCTGTGCGGGCGGCGTTAGAGGTGATGGAGATGGAGGCCTTCTGCTGTAGAAGGTGCAGGTCGGGTGGATGCCATGCCTTCCTGCTAGTGTTGTTTGCGGCTGCGGTGGCAGTCCTGATCTTGCTTGGGGCGCCCGCAGGGCACGTATACGCTGAGGAGAATCAGGAAGCTCGCCTTCAAATCGGGGGTGATGTTGAGTTCAAGCTCAGGTCAGCCTGGGGCGATTCTTCCGCCCTTCTTGGAACTGGCTATACCCCTGGCCGCTTTGAGTTGATGCAGCTCTTGTCACTGAGCGTGCGTGGTCAGGTAGCCCCCGGATTGACGATCTCCGCGAACCTTGATAATCGCAAAGATGGCAATCTCCAAGTGATGGAGCTGAAGCTTGATGGCGACCCTCTGAAGGGCCGTTTTGGGGGTCTTTCCTTCAGAAGTCAAAACCCCTATACTTCGTATTCTGCGCGTTTGCGCGGGCTTGAGCTCAGTGCGGAGTTTAGCAAGTTCGCGGTAGGAGCTACGTTCGGCCGCGTGCAGGGGATCGCTGCAAAGAAGACGTTCCAGGGCAATACAGCCCAGGAGACAATAGTATATGAGCCTCAGGCTCCTTACGGTCCGTCACCTTCAACATCTGGATTTTCAGCATCTCTGGATGGAATGGAATACTATCTGCTGTCGGAGCCTTATGATCCAGATTTCATGGGGTGTTGGATACGGTATGACGATGAGGATGAATCCGAAGAAGGCAGAAGCCTGGAGGAGACCTTGAACCTATGGGATCTGGGTTACTTGTATCTTGAAGATCCAGAGGAGCGCGGGGGACTGTCGGCAGGGAGCAAAGTGCCGTTGACTGTCGGGCAGTTCGTGACGGTTTCTTCCTTTGAAGAGATGTTGGCTTTGCGGTCTGAGATTCGGGACATTCTGCGAGGCCAGATACAGTCTGCGATACGGTCCTACAACTCCGAGCACGGACTGACAGGCAGTGATCAGGAGAGATACCCGTTCGTCTACGGGAGCGAAACCGAGGCGGCTTTTCTCGACGACTTGCTTTCGCATCACGCTCACATAGTTGCTGGCACGGAGGACGGAGTCGGCATCACAGTCCTGGATGCAAGGGCTGACTCTTACATGCGCACGCGCCTTTATGATCTGGGCCAGACTGATATTGTCCCTGGATCGGTTGTGGTGGAAGTTCGCAAGGCCGGCAAGTTCCTGCCGGTTGAAGCAGAATTGCCCCTCGTCTTTCAAGTGGCGTACAATATTGGTGTAGTAGAATTCGATTTTCCGCCAAGCTTCTTTGATGTCTATGATGCGGTGCGCGTCAAGTATCGCCATACAGTGGCCATGGGCATCTTCAACCTCGGTCTCTCCATTGCCCAGGGAAGTGAGAAGGTCTATCTCAACGATGTGCTGCTTCAGAGGAACACGGACTATACAATCGACTACGAGCTTGGCATGCTCACTATCCTGAGGATCCTCGGCCCCGATGATGTAGTAAAAGTGGAATACGAGTACTTCAGGGGCCCATTCGGCGCAATGGCTGACTACAAGTCAAACTTCTACGGCACCACATTCGGTTGGACTCCCTCTGAGAACCTCAACTTGAAGATGGATGTTGCTGTGTACGCAGATGACCCGAAATCGGCCGCGCTGCCGGAGGCGACACCGGCCATGCCCAATACTCATGCAATCATAGGACTGACCGGGCGATATGATAACAAGGGGCTGAACCTCTCTGCAGATCTAGGCTTCAGCCATGATCAGTTCCCGTTTGACGACAACCGCAAGGTGAATGCTGCCAACAGGATATCAGGAATCATCGGAGCCGTCGATGCAGAGATGAAATCATACGTCCTGATTGCCCATGGAGATGGAATCAGCGTTGGCGGAGAAGAGTTCCGCAACTACAGCATAGGCTCTGGGATCGCATCGCCAGCAGTCAAAGGCGTGGCCACGTCAGAGGAGAATTGGTTCTTCGCTACGGATGGAGGACTTACTGTATTCGCAGCAACTCCCGGTCCGTCAGGGCAGAACCCCTTTGATTACGTAAGCAACTGGCGGAGGATATACATGTCGGCCGGCTTGCCTAGCAACAACCTGACCTCTGTTGTGACCACCCCTTGGAGTGTTTGGGTTGGCACTGCTGACAAGGGTGTGGCTTCTGCGGATCTGATCGATCTAGAGACATGGACAGTGTACAGAGAGTCTGCTGTGTCAGGCCTGCCGTCTGACGCCATTTCCGCCATTGCCTATGACTCAGTTGAGGACCTTGTCCTAATCGGCTCTGAAAAGGGCGTAGCTTGCTTTGGCGGCACCCATTTTGAGCATGAACTCGCCGGGGTAGAGGTGGGGGCGATTGCATCTGCAGCCAGCGCGGAAGCTGTAGACGGATTCCGCACGTTTGCAGCCGCCGAGGACGGAGTATATGCCAGGGATGATTCTGGCGAATGGAGAAAGATCCTCGAAGGTTCGCAAGTGAAGGATCCAGAAGCCCTCAGGGTCTGGAACAGGCTTCTATGGATAGGTTGCCCAGACGGCTTGTACGTCTATGACGGTGTAACGTGTGAAATGGTTGAAGCCACGAGAGGGTACTCCATTACTGCCGTGGGCACTGGCCCAGGGAGCAAATACGAGGGCGGTGAGGTTCTGTGGGCCGGAACCGCCGGAAGGCCGGCAGGATCCGGAAAGGAGAGCTACAGAATAGCCGTGTTCGAAGTGCTTACGCCGGAGGTAGTGGCTGAGCACGATGGCGACACGCTGGGTGTGGCAGGCCATGACCCGAGGCATTACATTGATATTGCTTCAGACGAGCACACTGCTACAGGCTATGCTGCTAGGGCAACGGCAAGATACACGTTGGGATCAGGAAGCGTATACGGGAACTACGAGACTTTGGCACCGGGATTTACGAAGATAGGCCAGACATCGAGGCAGGCTGCGGACATTTGGCGCTTGGGCACGCAGTGGCCTATTGGTTCAAGGGTTAATGTGGTTGCCGAGCACTCACAGTCCCGGACCGAAGCGCATCCGGATAAGAACGATGGATCCCCTGGCAAGGAGGTCCTTGTCATATCAAACAGAGTCGGAGGAACCCTCGACATCGGTCCCAAAGTAGATATTTCATATACAGTATCGCAAGTAGATGATAATGAGGCCGAAGGGTACGAACGTGAGGAACGCACTTTATCTGTCACAGGGCGTCAGAGTTTCTTTGAAAACAAGCTTACACTGGGCGCCGGTTACGAGACTGTGCAAAGCGAGAATCTGATGAGGCCCAGCAGTTCGTATCTGCAAGTGAACTTGAGGGGGGACGCCACACTCAAGATAGATGCTCTTTCCGTGTCAGCCTTGTATCGAAAGCCTCTGAAGACTGTGGCTCCTGGAGGATCAGATGAGCGAGTTACAGGACTCGAGGAGGTCAGCCTCAATGCTCAATGGGCGAAGCAGCTGGGGCCGATAGCTCTGAGAGCGTATTACAGGCAGACCATGCGTGACGATATTGCTACAGACCGAAGATTCGATGACAAGAGAGCTGAGATTCGGGCTACATTACCAGTACTGTCGTTTAAGGAGAATGCCTTAACTCCGAGTGCCGTTTTGAAGTGGGAGAATACTGTGCCCTTCTCGGGACAGGCAAGGCAGGGCATCACCGCGCAAGGGAGCATCTCAGGGAACTTGGGCGGTTTCCGGACCTCTTCTGGAGTGAACTTGAGGAGAACAGAGTATCCTGGCATGGAGAAGCTTACTCTTGATACAGAGGTCTTCACCACACTTAGTTCAACGACACGTGGCAAGTTTGTGCCTCAATTCGATATTAGGTGGAAGAGATCCAGCTCAAAAAGGGCGGACTTGGGCGTTGCTGCAAGCGATTCTCTGACAGCGACAGCCCGCACCATATGGACTCCTGTTCAAGGCTTGAGCAATGTAGCATCAGTAGCATACTCACTCACATCGTCATCTGGCCCTATGGGCATGCAGAAGCATTCAGCCAGCATTCAGGATACAGTCGACTACAGGGCGAGCGAGAAGGTTACCATGACCGGAGAGGCGTCCATCAGATCGACAGCCTCCGAGCTTCAGGCACTCGCTGGAGGGGATGGTGCGGACATCAGGGGAGCTCTCAAGAGCGGGCTTCGCTACAGGATCAGTGACATGTGGTCGCTTGGGGCTTCGGTGGGCTATCATGTGCATAAGCTCCCGGCAAGTCAAGACGGATTCGCACACGGACTGACTTTGGAGGCAGGGCTGAGGGCTACGTTCTAGACAGCAGGGCTTGTGCGCTGTTTGGGCAATTCGGTTGTCGTGGCGTTGACTCTTTAAGGAAGCGCGTGATATAATACTTGAGCGACGCCGATCTCGCTGGTTGGCAAGTCGATCGAGTGCGCCCGTAGCTCAGTGGATAGAGTGACGGACTACGAATCCGCAGGCCGCAGGTTCGAATCCTGCCGGGCGCGCCATTTATCCGAATATGGTTGTGTGGCCCTGTAGCTCAGGGGATAGAGCAGTGGTTTCCTAAACCATTGGCCGCAGGTTCGATTCCTGCCAGGGCCGCCATTTGTCCGTTAGTGCGGTGGGAAATTTTCCACCGCCTTTTCTGTGTTCACATGGCACTCAGTGTTCTCATCATGCCAATCCTTGAGAGCCATGGCTGTGTGGAAGGGGCAACAGCGGAAAGCGAGCTCATGGAAGCCCAGTGGAACAATTGTCCTCTATGACCCGTCGATGATATCGAAGAGCCTCTCTGCCTTGAATCAGCAGAGGTGACAGTATTCA
>JAQVXE010000071.1:0-1902 GCA_028709305.1 Bacillota bacterium
ATGCGATCCAGTTCATCCCGGCGTGGGCGCAAAGGCATCACTCCGGAGAGGGGGGCAAGGAGTTGCCGGGCCTGTCCGGCAAGGGCCATGGCCACGGTGTCGGTGCGGCCTACGCGCACAAGATCTGCATATACTCGCTCTAACGCCCATCGTATGTGCCTCCGCAAGCGCGGGTCATGTCCGAGATCGGGGAAGCGGCAGGGCAGCTGTTCCCAATGGCCGCAGGTCAGCGACTCATTGATGTACCGCCTCCAGATGATTCGCCCGCGTGGATTAGCCAGCATTTCCTCCCGTTCCTGGTAGCCCCTCTGCATCCTGGCGAGAAGCGACGCAAGGCGAGCTAAGACCGGGCCTGCTAGAACCCACGGGGGGACTTCCCTTCCACTGCCTGGCACCATCGGCAACGCGTGAAACTGGGGATAGGCAGGCCATCCGGTCTCGGAAAGCACTCTTCCCACGCCCGCCCATCCAAAACGGGGTTGAACTACGAGCCCGCCAGCTACACTTCCTGTTTGCCCTGACCTGAGCGGCACTGCTCCTGTATGCCCGCCTGGCCGCAGTCGGAGGGTGAAGCCCGAGGAATCAGTTCCTGCTTCAGCCACAACATCGAGGGACGCAAGGGCGTCCTGATTGAAGCGAATAAAGGAGTCAGCAAATGTGCCCCACTCGCCACGTCTTCGTGTTCCTGAGTCAGGCGCGGCGAAATCTTCCGGCGATATCGCCACAGGGGGCCCGTTATCGCTGGCCACGTAGAGCGGACGCTGCTCTGGCCGCCTTCGCCTAATCAATCCACGCGCCATGATCCACGAATCCTTCTATCTGATCACGAACGGCCTGCAGTTCGGCAGCGAGTGATGCCACAATGCCTGCTCGCAAATACTCATCTATCAGAGGAAGCAGTTCGTAGCGGAAACGCTGTCTGAGCTCCTCGTTGCTTTGAGCAAGGAAGAAGCTGTGTCCGGGGAGCAGATCCAATGCATCATCTGGAGCATACTCAGCGAACACATCCTGCAGTGCTCCAAAGACTGCAGCTCCCATTGGCACGCTCTCGCGTTGGATTACCCCAATGTCCGGAGACAAGTCTACGAATGAGAAACGCCGCCTGATGGCAAGGTCGATAGGGGCTATGGATCGGTCAGCTGTGTTCATGGTGCCGAGCACATGGAGGGTTGGGGGAAGCTTGAAACGTGTGGTTCCGTCAAGCTGGTATGGGAGTTCCACACTGCGCTCGACATCGGACTTTGCTTCAAAGAGGTAGATGGCCTCGCCCAGCACCTTGCCAAGGTCGGCACGGTTGATTTCATCGATTACCAGAAGAAATGGTTCGTCGGCGGCTCGGGCCGCTTCTAGCAGCCAGCCAGGCCGCACATCAAAGTGCAGTTGCCTATCTGTCGTGTCTGGCGAAAGGCCGATTATGAAGTCTTCATAGGTCACAGCAGGATGAAACTGAACAGTCAAGCCTTTGCCCTGGAAGAAGTTGCGCTTGATGCGCTCTGCCATGCGAGTCTTTCCCGTCCCTGGGGGGCCTTGCAGGATGACAAAGCGCCGGTCGCGCAGGAGTTGATACACTTCATCCTCATCGACGCGGGCAAATAGGTCGGAACGGAGAGTATTGATCAGTCCTTGGAATTCTTCCTCATGCGCCTTGAGTACCAGCCAGCCTCGCTCATAGGCGTAGAGGTCGAAGAATGCCTGCACCACCAGGCGTGCCTTGGCAATGTCGTGTGCGGGGACTTCTGCGATTGCGTACAACTCATTACCGTACTTGCGTAGAGCATCCTCAAAATCGGATAGCCGCTGCTTCACAAAGTCTGGCAGGGCTACACCCAGGGCGGTAGGGTCGGGCTTTGCCCATGCCCATACCCCATTACCTGCCAGGTAGCGTTGGAGTGCGCGCGCCCG
>JAQVXE010000071.1:2002-10085 GCA_028709305.1 Bacillota bacterium
GCCCGGAGGCGATGAGCTCTGCCAGATCTGTAAGCACTTCAGCCATGCAGACACTCCCTTTTGCCATTATTCCTTTCACACTTGCATTTGTGAGACAATCTGCAAGAATGTATTCTGAATCTCTCTCTTTTTATCCTTTGTTGGCGTGAGTTTCCAGACAGCTTGGCCGTGGGGAATTTGGCCGATGACGCCAGCATTCTTGATATTCCAAACACTCTAGGAATATAATAGGAACCGATCTTCATCAACCCCCAATTCACATCGAGTGAGAGGTGGACGCTTTGTCGATTAGCCCAAGGCTACTGGAGATACGGAGCTGCATTGTGCAGGACTACGAACCCCTTGTGGATTACGGCCAGTGGCGTGTGGCTGGCATATGTTCTTCAGAACACAACAGGGCCGACAGGGTGGATTCTGTTGAAAGACACAATGAAACAGATGAGGTCTTTTTGCTCCTTGCGGGCAGGGCCTTCCTCATCATAGGGGAAGGAGACGTGAATGTGGACGCATTCCATGCGGTGGCCATGGAACCGCTGACCGTCTACAATGTGAAGCGAGGCGTTTGGCATTCGTGTGTGCTAGACCCCGACTCTGTAGTGCTGGTCGTGGAGAACCGCGACACTTCACGAGCCAATTCTGATTACTTGGAGCTCCCGCCAGAGCTCTGCCAGCAGCTTCCCGCTATATGCAGGCAGATTGATTAGCAGATGCCATGCGCTGTCTGGTTCTGTAGAACCCGGACTAGCTGGCCCATGGCATTGGCCGGGGCTCGGAAACTGCCAACTCAGTAAACCTCAAGAAGTGAAGGACTTTCGAGCGGCCAGTGCGAAATCTACATGTGAAAGAAGCCCTGCCTCGACGCCGATTCTCGCCAGAATCTTGCTTGCAATTTGCCTCGTTGGTCTCTTTTTTGGATCAGCTATGCAACTACGCTCATAATCTCTATGCGGCTGTTTCTGTTTCACAGAGAACCGATGACTGCAACTGTGGAGATGGAGGTGATTTGCGGTGTTAAGACGGGGAAGGGCGATCGCCCTTGTATGTCTTTGCATCATGTCTGTGGGGGTCTTGTGGGGTAGCCCGGTGCATGGAGGTGAGATGCTGGCAAGCACAACGTACTTCCAACACGGCAAGAGGTTTAGAGTAGATTCTGCCACAGGTACTGATTGGGAAGTTGTCCTTACGGTCTATCGCATTGAGCTGAATGGACAGCCGCGCAAGCTGTGGAGCTATACAGGTGGGCACATAGAATTTGAGATGGCCAGGGATGTTGATGGGGATGGGTTTGTGGAAGTGCTGGCGATGGTGTATGACGGAAATGCCTGCGCCCGTCCAATCCTGTTCTACGTCGACAGGAATGAGAAGGTGCAGCAGATTCCGATAGATCTCGGGAAGATGTATGAGGACCCGAATGAGATGTTTGTCGCCAGAGTGTCTTCCTTCATGGATCTTGATGGCGATGGAGTAGATGAGCTCATTGCATGGGTTCCGCAATACTGGATGCCTTACTTGACTGATGTTGATACTCCGTATGCATCTATTGTCTGCAAGGCGAAGGGGAAGCGTTATGTGCCGGCCGCTGGGGAATACGCTCCAGTCTATCGATTCCTCATTAGTGAACTAAGAGGAGAGTTGCTAACATACGGTTCTCATGTCTTGAAACCCGATGTGGGTCCATATCTCCAGAACTGCTGCATGTTGTTGCTCTACAGATCTCTTGTGGGAGAGATGGAGCAGGGGATTCAGGAGTTCGATGCTTTGACTGCGAGTGCCCTGGAAGCTGTGGACATGACCGCCGACAGATGGTTTGCAGACAGGTGGCGCGACTTCACCAAGAACAGAGTGGCTCTTCTGACGCAAGCAAACAAGGATTTCGGAGGGATTCCGCAGAAACGCTGAGCCAGTATGGGCATGCGGATCTGTAGGCATCTGCCATCGGCAGTAAGGAATTGGGGGGGATTGCAAAGTGGGGCCTTTTTCTTCACTTGACCACGAGAAGTACATGAGGGAAGCTCTTTCGGAGGCGGAGAAGGCCTTCGAACGGGGAGACAGGCCGATTGGGGCCGTCATCGTGCATGATGGCAAGGTAATTGCCAGAGGGTCCAACGAGTTCTTCAGCAAGCGAAGCTACCTATCACATGCTGAGCTCAATGCCTTGATTTCTGCAGCGCCTTTTCTGTATGACCATGGCAGAGAGTGTGTGATCTACACCACCGTTGAGCCTTGTGTGATGTGCTTGGGCGCCATCATACACGCGAACATCAGGAATATCGCGTTTGGGATGCCCGACAACTACATCCGAGCGCGCAAGCTTATCTCTGCTGTTGAGTACGTAGATAAGCGAGTTCATAATTACCTCGGTGGCATACTAGAAAAGGAGTGTATAGAATTGTACCGGCGCTACTCCGAGAGAGAAGCGCAGTTGATGCTGACGGGATCGAGGGGATCCTGGTAGCGCAGGGTTAGGCCTGGAAGGGCAATGCCGCTGCATGACGAGTTCACGAATCCGCTTGAAGGTGTGTGACATAAATGCTGGTGAAGGAATTTACCTTAGCCCCTGTTTCTCCAGGAGGAATGTGGGGCATAGTTGCTGTGGTTTTGCTTCTTGTGGCCCTGGCAGTTCTCTTTGCGGCAATAGTCTTGTCGCCGAGGAGAATTGCATTTTTAGTAAGCGATGACGGAATAAGGATACGGGGAGCGCTATATGGCAGAGCTATTCCGGGTGAGTCCCTCGATGTTGGTAGAGCCAGGCAGATCGACCTGACTCACGAAAGAAGCTTGCAGCCTGTCTTGCGCACCAATGGAATCGGTCTTTCGGGCTACAGCGAAGGATGGTTCAAGCTGAGAAACGGAGAGAAGGCTCTGCTTTTTGTGACTGACAAGTCAAAAGTTGTCTATATTCCAACGGACCTAGGCTATTCGCTGATGCTGAGTGTGTCGGATCCGGGGCAATTTCTGTCTGCCCTAGGCGAAGTATGATGAGTTGAGGGGGACTGGCGTATAGTGCGGAGCGAAGCAGAGAACAAACATGATTATACATGTGAAACACAGTATGAGGGGTTCTTTTCAGAGTTCTACGACCTATTGCATTCATCTTACGATGCTGACCTGCCCACATATCTGGACTTGGCCAAGGAATACGGCGACCCAATTTTGGAGCTGGGATCGGGAAGCGGCAGGCTCTTGATTCCTCTTGCCCGGGCTGGCTACAGGGTAACGGGGCTTGACTGCGCTGATGATATGTTCGCGTTGTGCAGGAAGAAGCTTGAGGCAGAAGATGAGGCTACCAGAGAACGGGTGACGCTTGTGAGCGGCGACATGATGGACTTCAACATAGACGCCAAGTTCAACATGGTGCTTGCGGCATGCAACACGATATTTCATTGCACCACAACCGATGACCTTCTTGCAGTGCTCATCCGGGCCCGAGAGCATCTTAGCCCGAACGGAGTTTTCGTAGTCGACTTTGCCGTGCCAAATGTCCTCAGGATGCTTCAAACAAGCGGCATTCAGGCGAGGTTTGAAATGCTTCATCCGGATCGCGGCACGAGGATCATCGACACATATACGGTGAGCTTCAATTTCGTGGAGCAGATGGAGACGTACGAGGCGCGCATCGAAGAGTGGGATGATGGTACGATGCTGAGGTGGAGCGAAGTTACGACAGAACGGGCTTTCTACTTCCCTCGCGAAGTGGAATTGGCTCTCAAGTGTGCCGGCTTTGAGATAGTCAAGACCTGGAAAGGTCTTCGCGGAGGTCCTCTTGTGGAGACCAGCCAGGACATGGTATACGTGTGCAGGGCGGCAAGTGAAGGAACCCGGGCTGTTTCATGAAGGCGCCGGTAGGATTACGTCTCCTCAATAGATATTGCCTGAAGCAAAGATGCTGCTTTCGGCAGCGACTCCAGATCGAATTCTGCGCGGGCCACATCCAAAGAGATATGGTCAGGCTCGATGCTGATTCCATTGAGGTCGATTGATCGGAATGCGCCCTGGCATGCCTGGAGCAAGTCCACCAGAATCAACCCACATCCGAGGTAGTCAACACCAGATGGTAGAGTGGGCATCACGAAACTAAGGACTATGTCGGGCAGTCCAAACCCCAGGGGTCCGGAGATCCTAAGGGCTATCACAGCTCCTTGAACTGAAGGACTGGAAAGGTAGATCATAGGGCGAAATGGGATGTTGCCCGGCAACGCCAGTTCAAGCTGTATGATGCCTGATTCCAGTCTCACATCGATTATCCTTAGCCCCTGATGAAGTTTCATGCTGCGCAGAGCACGCTTGATCTCTGTGCCGTCTATTCTCAGTGTCAGGGATTCCATCCTCATGCATATCCCACCCACAACTCCTGAGGAGCATTAGCTGCCGGCTACTATCGATGCGGAATTCGTCGATATTGAGTGTGGTTCCTCTTTTTTCGTCGAGATGTACCTGCTTGCAGGAGTGGAGGCTCTTTCAGAGAATCTGCAGAATCAAGCTACAGCGCTCGCCAGATGGAAGGAGCCAGGGCGAAGAAGGTCCTGAGCATGATACTGATCAGGGCGGCGCCATCTGGGGGCTCATGTGAAACTTTGACGGGCCGTCGGTCGTAGTACCTGGTAGGGGTATTTGTCACGGCCGAAAAACTGCCTGAGGCAACCGTGGCCTGTCGGAGGCAGATGCAGGAGGTTCGTATGCTGCTTACCGCTGTCATGCGTATGTGGTTGACGCGTTCGTTCAAACCCTTTCGGTTCAAGGGGGAATACGAGAGCCGTCTCTCCTTTGAGGGCTTGGACGACCTGGGATTGTATGTGCATATTCCGTTTTGCAGGTCATTGTGCAGCTTCTGCCCTTACTGCAAAGTAATCTATGCCCCGGAGATAGCGGCCAGATACAAGATGGCCCTCCTGAGCGAGATTGATATGGTCGGAAAGCAGTTAAGGCGGAAGAAGCGAGTTGGAAGCCTCTACTTCGGAGGGGGCACCCCGGCTCTGATGATAGATGATCTTGAGGACATAATCGATAGACTGAAGCAGTATTTCATTATCACCGGAGGCATAGGAGTAGAGCTGCACCCGGTTGACGTTACCTGGGGGAACCTGGGCAAGTTGAAGGCTGCAGGGGTTACCATGGTAAGCCTGGGAATTCAGTCGTTCAACCGGGACTGCTTGAGCAAGTTGGGGCGCGTAGGCGAGGGGCATGCCGGGAAACTGAGAATCCTCGGCGAAGCGGGCTTTGATGCGGTGGACGTGGACTTGATCTTTGCCATTCCCGGACAGACTGAGGAGATGCTGATAGAGGACGTTAGTACCGCTTTCTCCCTTGGCGCGACGCAAGTTTCTACTTACCCCTTCATAGATTTCACTTTTGCGGACAACGATTATCGGCCCCTTCCTGAGAAAGACAAGAAACGAATGCTGCAGGCGCTGGTTGCTCATTGCAGACGAGAGGGGAAGGACAGAACTTCGGTATGGACTTTTGCAGAGCCTCAAACCCAGAAGTACTCCTCTGTTACGAGGGACAACTTCTTAGGTTTTGGCGTTTCTGCTGCTACGTTGCTCCGGAGCGTGTTCAAGATCAATACGTTCTCTATAGAGGGATACGTCGAGCGAATTGACTCCCAGCAGCTGCCGACTTCGTTAACTTTGAATTTTACAAGGCGGCAGAGAGCGGCGTACTTCCTGTTTTGGAATGCGTACTCCATGGCTATATCGCCGGAGAGATTTGAGGCTGTGGTAGGCGTGCCGCTTTCAGAGATGTTCGGGTTTGAATTCTGGGTTCTGGAGAAGATGGGCATGGTCTACAAGGAAAACGACCATTACTGCCTTACAGATGATGCAGCATACCTTTATCACAATATTGAGCAGATCTATACCACTGCCTACATAGACAAAATGTGGAACGTCTCCCGCAACATTGCCTTCCCTGAGGAGATTGTTCTAAGGTGAGGCAGTGTTTGACTTCGAGAGGTTTGGAGTGATTTTGATGAGGGGTTTTCTTAAGAAGAACAGAGTAATTATGTTGGTGACCTTCATTGCAGCGGTTGCCATTGTTGCATCAGTATCAACTGGGCTGCCGCGAAAAGATGCCACTGCTGCAGCGGCACGGATTTCTGACAAATGGATAGGCAAGCCATCGCCGGAGTTCACATTGAAGACCTTGGACGGCAAGAAAATCGCCCTTGCCGATGAACCCAGATCCGTATGGGTGTTGGATTTCTGGGCAGTATGGTGCGGTCCGTGCAAGAGGCTTTCTCCTCATTTGCAGACTCTGCATACTAGGTACGCCTCGAGGGGGGTGTCGGTCGTAGGAGTCAATGTGGGAGATAGCCCCAGTGCGATCAGTAATTACGCGAAGGATAACAAGCTCACTTATACGATGGCAGTTGGCGACATGAAAACTGTGGATGCGTTCGGTGTTTACGCCTTTCCCACGGTCGTCATCATTGACGCAAAGGGTGTGATCAGGGACGTGTATGTAGGATACCTGCCTGGCTGGGAACAGAAGATGGAGAACACCATCAAGCAGATACTGGAGGACTAGCACCGTGAAGGAGCGATTTGGAGCTGCTCATGCCCGAGGGGTTCCTGTATGGGCATTGATTCTGGCAGCAGGAGTTGCACTGATGACCGTCGGTGCCAGGCTGGGCGACTTCGGGATGATTCTGTTTAATGCAAAACTAATCTGCCTTTCGTGCATAGGGATTGAGTAGTATATGGCTATTCGCAAACGAAAATCGTCGGCCCGCGCGATTTCGCGGACGCTGGCCGCAATTGCCGCAAACTCAGGCTTTCCAGGGCTTAAGATGTGCCCGTACCCCGGGTTGAACTGCTATGCGTGCCCGCTGGCATCCTTTGCTTGCCCCGTAGGGTCGCTGCAGAAGTTCATCGCCATGAGGCAGTTTCCCTACGCCATGGCGGGCTTCTTTGCATCGGTGGGCGCTGTAGTGGGACGGGCCGCTTGCGGGTGGGCATGCCCGTTCGGGTTCTTCCAGGACCTCCTGGCCAGGCTAGGGCCTAAGCGGAAGCTCCTGCGATCCCAGCGAGGAAACTGGATCAGGTACGTCGTACTAGTTGTGCTAGTAGGAGTCGGGGCGTATGCAGTCGGTCAGCCGCTGTTCTGCAAGATATGCCCGGCCGGCACACTTGAGGGCGGTATTCCCCAGGTGCTTACGAAACCAGAGCTCAGGGTGCTTATCGGACCGCGCTACTGGATGAAGATCGTTATCCTAGCCGCACTGGCGGGCGCTTCGATCCTCATAAAGAGGCCGTTCTGCCGATTTGTCTGTCCTCTGGGCGCCATCTGGTCGCCATTCAACAGAGTGAGCTTGATGCGCCTCGAGGTGGATGATGCAGCCTGCACCAAATGCGGGGCTTGCAAGGGTGTTTGCCCTGTTGATCTGGAAGTGTACCGGGATCCGAATTCCGATGCCTGCATCAGGTGCCTCGAGTGCACCAGGTGTGATGCAGTCAGAGTCAGCTGGGGCGGAAGCACGGCGGCCCGAGATGCCGGGAAACCGAAGCGGTCTGTACGAGTCCGTGTTTAGAAGAGGATAACGAGTGTGGTGTCAGAATGTGCGAGGGTTGGCGCAGATGTGGGGCGCAGGTCCTCGCACATCCGCTTGACAGCAGCCTTCCGGATGGATAATATATCGGTGAACGATATATCGCTCTGCGATATAGTCTGCCACTGGCAGTCTGGAAAGGAGAGCTGGTATTGCCTCGAGAGCCGAATCTTGCATCGAAGTTCTTGCCCCTCACAGAGTCAACATACTTCATAATGCTGTCCCTTGTTGAACCCAGGCATGGGTATGGCGTCATGCAGTACGTGTCCGACCTCACCCGCGGCGGTCTGAGGATCGGCCCGGGAACACTGTACGGGGCGCTAGCTACTCTGGAAGAGCGAAAGATGATAGTTCCGGTGGAGCGTGATGATGCCGACTGTGGCGGGAGCAGGCGAAAGGAGTATGCCCTGACTGCGCTGGGCAGGCAAGTACTGGCCTTGGAACTTGAGAGGCAGAAAGCCCTGGTCAGGATTGGAGAGAGCATCCTGGGAAAGGAGGCAGCGATCTCAGATGAACTGGAGATGGAAGTCTAGTGGC
>JAQVXE010000011.1 GCA_028709305.1 Bacillota bacterium
GGCTTCATCAACCATAAGTTGGGACAGCACGTATGGGTCTTGCATCCGCAATAGAATGTATGTTCGGGGCGTGGTATAATTGAACCGTCATCCACTGAGAGGAGTGGTCTAGAGTGCCCCAATTCCAGTTGAAATCGGGTTTCTCTCCTGCTGGTGATCAGCCAAGTGCCATTGATAGGCTGGTTGCCGGGGTGGAATCGGGCCTGCGCGGGCAAGTTCTGCTGGGCGTAACTGGTAGTGGCAAGACGTTCACAATGGCTAACGTAATTCAGCAGTTGGGTCGCCCTACGCTTGTTATTGCACACAACAAGACTCTCGCTGCTCAGTTGGCTTCGGAGTTCAGGGAGTTCTTTCCCAAGAACGCGGTGCATTACTTCGTGAGCTACTACGACTACTATCAGCCTGAGGCCTACATACCTCAGTCTGACACATATATCGAGAAGGATGCTCAGATCAATGAGGAGATCGATCGAATGCGCCATGCAGCTACGGCTGCCCTTGTTGAGAGGCGTGATGTGATAATCGTGGCCAGTGTTTCGTGTATTTATGGCCTCGGTATGCCGGAGGAGTATTTGAGTCAGGCAATCGTGATAAATAGGGGCGAGTGTTCGGATCGTGACCGCATGCTTCGCAAGCTGGTGGGTATTCAGTACAACCGCAATGACATAGGGATCACTCGAGGCACTTTCCGTGTCAGGGGAGATGTTGTGGAGGTCATACCTGCAAGCGGTGAAGAGGCGATACGCATAGAGTTCTTCGGTGACGAGGTGGACCGCATTTCCGATATTGACCTTATTACCGGCGAGCTTCTGGGGGTTAGGGACTCAGCTTTCATCTACCCTGCAACTCACTACATCACTAGCCGGGAGAGGCTTGATGCGGCGATCGAGTCGATCGAGGTTGAGCTTGCGGAGAGGCTGGCGGAACTGAACCGGGATGGAAAGCTCCTTGAGGCGCAGCGGCTAAGGCAGCGGACCATGTTTGATCTGGAGATGCTTCAGGAAGTTGGGTACTGCACTGGGATCGAGAACTACTCGAGGCATCTGGCTGGGAGGGAAGCAGGCAGTGCTCCGGCTACGCTGCTCGACTACTTCCCCGATGACTACCTCATGTTCATTGATGAGTCTCACGTAACTGTGCCTCAGATAAGGGCGATGTACAATGGCGACCGATCGCGCAAGGAAAGCCTGGTCAACTACGGGTTCCGGCTGCCGTCTGCCTTCGACAACAGGCCTCTCACATTTGGCGAGTTCGAGGAGAGGATAAATCAGATAATCTTCGTCTCGGCCACGCCTTCTGAGTATGAGAGATCTGTCAGCAGCCAAGTGGTGGAGCAGATCATTCGTCCTACTGGGCTAGTGGATCCTGCAGTCACGGTGAAGCCTGTCCGAGGCCAGGTTGATGACTTGATCGGCGAGATCAGGCGCACTGTTGATGAAGGCTACAGAGTGCTTGTTACTACCCTTACCAAGAGAATGGCTGAGGACCTTACGGACTATCTCAGGGAGATAGGAATCAGGGTGAGATACCTCCATTCGGAGATAGTCACCTTGGAGCGTGTGGAGATCTTGCGCGGGCTCAGGCTGGGCGATTTCGATGTGCTTGTTGGGATCAACTTGCTCAGGGAAGGTCTGGACCTCCCTGAGGTTGGGCTTGTGGCCATTCTCGATGCTGACAAGGAAGGGTTCCTCAGGTCCAGCACATCGCTGATACAGACGATTGGACGTGCTGCTCGCAATGTGGATGGACGTGTGATAATGTATGCTGACGAGATAACCAGGTCTATGCGCGAGGCCCTAGATGAAACTGAGAGGCGCCGGTCGGCTCAGATCAAGTTCAATATGGAGCATGGCGTAACTCCGGAGTCCATCAGAAAAGAAGTTCGAGATTTGTCAGAGATTCAGCATGTTGCAGACAGATCTGCCGGGGGTCGAGCAGTCGGCAAAGAGCAAGAGGAAGTTCCGGACGCCGATATCGAGTCAATGGACGAGCGTGAGCTGGCTCGATACATCAAGGTGCTTGAGGATGAGATGAAGACGGCGGCAAGTCTGCTGGAATTCGAACGCGCTGCCGAGATAAGGGACAATATTAGGGATCTCAGACGGAGGTTCATCGAGTTATGAGCGTAGACAAGATCATCATCAAGGGTGCTCGAGAGCACAATCTGAAGAACATCGATTTGGAGGTGCCACGTGACTGCCTCGTGGTAGTTACGGGGCTCTCAGGTTCGGGCAAGTCATCGGTGGCTTTTGACACCATATACGCCGAAGGGCAGAGGCGTTATGTGGAGTCTTTGTCTGCCTATGCCAGGCAGTTCCTTGGTCAGATGAACAAGCCCGACCTTGACTACATCGAGGGGCTGTCGCCTGCCATTTCCATTGACCAGAAAGCTTCGGGCCGAAACCCCCGCTCAACGGTGGCTACGGTCACGGAGATCTACGACTACATGAGGCTGCTTTATGCGAGAATCGGAATCCCGCATTGCCCCGATTGCGGCAGGGAGATAGAGCAACAGACTGTCCAGCAGATCGTCGATAGAATCATGGCTATGCCGGAGGGTCTGCGCGTTCAGGTGCTTGGGCCTGTCATCAGGGGAAAGAAGGGCGAGCACCGAAAGGTCCTCGACGACTTGAAGCGTGACGGATACGTTCGGGTGCGTGTAGACGGCGAGGTCAAGGATCTTGCCGAGGAGATCTCGCTTGAACGATACAAGATACACAGCATAGAGGCTGTTGTCGACAGGCTTGTGGTCAGGCCAGGTATTGAGACCAGGCTGGCAGACTCCCTTGAGACCGCGCTTGGGCTGGGCGAGGGGGTCGTGATCATCGATGTTGTGGACGGGGAGGAACTGATCTTCTCCGAGAAGTTGGCATGCCCTGATTGCGGAATAGGCTTTGGCGAGTTGGAACCGAGGCTTTTCTCGTTCAACAGCCCATATGGAGCATGCCCAGTCTGTTCTGGGCTTGGGGTGAAGATCGATTTCGACCCAGAACTGATTTTTGATATGGATCGTCCGATTGAAGACGGCGCCATCCTCCCATACAACAGGAATGGCGTGATAGCCGATTTTTACATGGGCAGGGTTAACCAGGTGGCCAGTGAAAAGGGCATTGACGTTTCTGTTCCCATGTCTGAGCTGCCGGAGTGGGCTATGGAGATGATCATGTATGGGTGTGGTAAGGAGAAGTTCAGGTTCCGGTATGTCAATTCGCGCGGACGCACTAAGTACTGGGAATCAAGGTTTGAGGGGGTTATCCCTAATCTTCAGAGGCGCTACAGGGAGACGACTTCCGACAACATTAGGGAAGACCTTGAGCGGTTCATGAGCTCCAACCCGTGTTCGGAGTGCGGCGGCGCGAGGCTCAAGCCTGAGGCGCTCGCAGTGACGGTGGGGGGCAAGTCCATCGCCGAAGTTGCGTCGATGTCAACGATACGGGCACTTCAGTTCTTCGATGGGATGGCCCCGCGGCTAACTGAAAGGGAGAGCATAATAGCCAGGCAGATCCTCAAGGAAATCAGAGGCAGGCTGGGATTTCTCACCAATGTAGGCCTCGACTATCTCACTCTCGACCGAGAAGCGGGAACGCTGTCGGGCGGCGAGTCTCAAAGGATCAGGCTGGCCACTCAGATAGGCTCCAGCTTGGTTGGGGTTCTCTACATTTTGGACGAGCCGTCGATCGGGCTTCACCAGCGCGACAATGCCCGGCTTATTGAAACCCTCAAGGCCTTGCGTGATCTTGGGAACACAGTCATAGTTGTGGAGCATGACGAGGAGACGATGCGGTCTGCCGATCACATCATCGACATGGGGCCCGGAGCGGGCGTGCACGGCGGCGAAGTAGTGGCCGCAGGCACGGTTGAAGAGATAGAAGCTAATCCGGCGTCAGTGACCGGGCAATACTTGTCCGGGACGAGACGCATCGAGATCCCGGCAGCCAGACGAGAACCGAATGGAAATAAGCTGGTCATAAAGGGAGCGCGGGAACACAATCTCAAGAACATTGACGTTGCCATCCCGATGGGAGTCTTCGTGTGCGTGACAGGAGTTTCGGGCTCCGGCAAGAGCACTCTAGTAAATGAGATACTCTACGTGCGTCTTGCGCATGATTTGCATCGGGCTATGACCAGGCCGGGTGCGCACGATGACATTCTGGGCATAGAGCATCTTGACAAGGTCATAGGAATCGACCAGTCTCCTATAGGACGCACGCCGCGATCGAATCCGGCTACTTACACTGGCGTTTTCACGCACATCAGGGAGGTCTTCTCAAAGACGCCTGAGGCCAGGGCAAGGGGTTACAAGCCCGGTCGCTTCAGCTTCAACGTCAAAGGCGGCAGATGTGAGGCTTGTCGTGGGGACGGGATCATAAAGATTGAGATGCATTTCTTGCCTGATGTCTACGTTCCATGCGAGGTCTGCCACGGAGCCAGGTACAATCGAGAAACTTTGGAAGTCAGATACAAGTCCAAAAGCGTATCTGATGTGCTTAACATGACGGTCGAAGAGGCGCTGGAGTTCTTCACAAACATCCCAGCCATAAAGAGAAGGCTTCAGACCCTCTACGACGTTGGCCTGGGCTACATCAGGCTCGGCCAGCCTGCCACTACTCTTTCAGGAGGCGAGGCTCAGAGGGTCAAGCTCGCTACCGAGCTGTCGAGGCGGACCAATGGGCGGACTCTCTACGTGCTCGATGAGCCTACGACGGGCCTGCACTTTGCCGATGTGCAGAAACTCCTCGATGTACTGCAACGTCTTGTGGATGGCGGAGATACTGTTGTAGTTATCGAGCACAACATGGACGTCATAAAAACAGCGGACTACATCATCGACTTGGGGCCCGAAGGTGGCGAGAGGGGTGGATGGGTTGTTGCCACAGGCACGCCTGAGGAGGTCGCGGCGACTGCTGGGTCATGTACGGGAGAGTATCTCGTGAAGATAGCTGGAATAGTCCCTGCCCAACTAGAGTTGGAGGCGATGACGGGTGGGCCTAGATAACACCTTGGCTGTCCTTCCCACAAGCCCGGGCGTGTATTTGATGAAGGATGCTATGGGCGAAGTGATATATGTCGGGAAGGCCATCAACCTCAGAAACAGAGTTAGATCGTATTTTCAGCCTTCTTCCGACCATTCGCCGAAGGTTGCAGCGATGGTCGAGCACATAGCCGATTTGGACTACATTGTAACAGCGTCTGAGTTGGAAGCCTTGATACTCGAGTGCAACCTCATAAAGAAGCACCGGCCAAGGTACAACGTGAGGCTTCGTGACGACAAGACGTATCCTTTCATCAAGGTCACTACAGACGAGTCATATCCCGGGGTGTACCTCACTCGAAGGGTCTTGCGTGACGGGTCTCGCTATTTCGGCCCGTACACTGATGCTTCTGCTGTACGCCAAACCCTTCGCCTCCTCAAGAGGGTCTTTCCGTTGCGGCAGTGCTCCAAGAAGATCGCCCCGGATTCGCCCGCTCCGCGACCCTGCCTCAACTATCAGATCAGGCGGTGCCTTGGCCCATGTGCCAATCTAGTGGATGTGGATACTTACGGCGAAGTAGTGGATGAGGTAGTGATGTTCCTGGAGGGGCGACAGGATGACCTTGCGCGCAGTCTCAGGAGGCGCATGGAGGCAGCGGCCGATGCCCTCGATTATGAGCAGGCTGTGGTCTTTCGCGATCAGCTCCAGGCTGTGGAAACGGTCGTACAGCGGCAGCGGATAGTATCTGAGGATCGAACCGACCAGGATGTGATAGCGATTGCTCGCGACCAATGGGGGGCATGCATCCAGATTATGTTCGTCCGTGGTGGGAAGCTTGTCGGCAACGACCACTTCATGCTGGGAGGAGCCGACGGAGCGGATGACGCTGAGACCTTGTCATCCTTTGTGCGAGAGTACTACTCTCAAACGGGCTCAATCCCCCGAGAAGTGCTCTTGGAATCCGAAGTAGAAGATGCGGGGATATTGGCGGAGTGGCTGTCGGGCCTCAGGGGGAGAGCGGTGTCGGTTAAGACGCCCAAGCGTGGTGACAAGCGCAGACTTGTCGAACTTGCTTCAGCAAACGCCGCCGAGTTTCTTGAAAGGACGCGCGCTGCTGAGCAGAGGGAGGTCCGAGCACGTATCGACGCCCTCGCTGAGCTTTCCGTCCACCTCAAACTTGATGCACCCCCAGATCGGATCGAGTGCTACGACATATCAACTCTCCAAGGAACTGAGGCGGTAGGCTCCATGGTCGTGTTCGAGGCGGGATTGCCGGCTAAGTCCCAATATCGGCGTTTCAGAATCCGCCATGTTGAGGGGCAGGATGACTATGCCATGATGGCCGAAGTGATCCGAAGAAGACTTGCGCGGTCCCTTGGGGATGATCCAGATCCCAAGTTCGGACGCCTTCCGGACTTGATTGTTGTAGATGGGGGGCGCGGGCAGCTCAATGCGGCGGCTGCAGTCCTTGACAGCATGGGACAGAGGAACATCCCTCTGGTCAGCCTTGCAGAGCGTGAGGAGGAAATCTATCTTAGGAATCAGGCTTCTCCCCTCACTTTGCCCTGGGATTCCGGTGCGCTCCACCTCATGCAATACCTCCGCGATGAAGCCCATAGATATGCCCTTGCTTACCACCGCAATCTAAGAGGGAAACGGAGCATTAGCTCGGAACTGACTGATCTGCCGGGGATAGGGAAGAAGCGGACTATTGCCTTGATGAGAAGGTTCGGTTCGCTCAACGCGCTTTGCGATGCAACTGTGGACGAAATCGCCGCAACGCCCGGGATGAATGTGCCGGCGGCCAGGACTGTGTTTGCGCATTTGCATCCCGAGGAAAGTGCCCGGGAGGAGCCTGGACGCAAAGGAGATTGATGACCACATGGAAATTCCGTCATCTGTATCACCAAAATATTCTTCCATCGCGGCTACAGCTTGGGTTGATACGAGGATTGGCCCAGTATTTGTCGAAGCAGGGTTGCGCGGCTTGCGCAAGGTTGTCCTTCCTGCTGCAGGTGTCGACATCCTCAGGAACCTTCCCGCTGGCGAGCAGGCTTTATTTGCTCCTATTGATGCCAAGAGCACTCTTGCCCGCTTGGGCATTGTTGCCTCGATAGTGGATGCGGCATCCATGCGCCTAGCTGACGAGTGCAGTGCCGGGCCCAACACGACTTGTCAAGAGGAGGATACGTCTCAAGGGCAGGCATCGCCTGACGAGATTGTGTCAACGGTTTCCCGCGACATAAGGCTCTTCTTCGAGGGCCAGCTTGAGCCTGAGAGGCTTCGGTTCGATTTCCCCCTGGAGCTGCCTGGAAGAAGCGAGTTCTCCCGGAAGGTAATGCTGGGCATGACAAGAATACCTCCTGGAAGAGTCTCCACATACGGTGAACTTGCTGCTCTGTCCGGGCATGCTAAGTCTGCAAGGGCTGTAGGTGCAGTTGTTGGAGCCAATCCTCTGCCCTTAGTCGTTCCCTGCCATCGGGTGATAGGAGCCGGTGGCAGGCTGACAGGCTATGGGGGAGGGCTTCCCCTTAAAGTGGCACTGCTCGCCATGGAGCAGATGATACTGGGCGGCAGCGACCTTATCAACTAGGCAGATGGCTTGATGTCCGAAGATGATTGAGCAATGCCCGCTTGCCGGCGGACCACGAAATATTGTTGATAAGCTTATTGACATTATTAATGAATGGATTTATAATATTAAGCAGAACCGCTAAGGGGGGTGTTGCCATGGCAAGGCGAGAGGCGTTGGGAAGATGTCCCGTTTGTGGCGAGATATTGGATGTGACCAGGCTGACATGCAGGAACTGCGAAACTGTGATAGAGGGCCGCTTCAATACTTGCAAATTCTGCCAACTCAATGCGGAACAGAAGAATTTTGTCGAAGTGTTTATCAAGAACAGGGGCAATATCAAAGAAGTCGAAAAGGAGCTCGGGATCTCCTATCCTACAGTCCGAAACAGGCTTGACGCTGTGATTGGCGCGTTGGGGTATGCAGTTGACAGCTCTGAGGATGATGCTGCAGAGGCTGCAGCCAGGCGCAAGGAGATCATTGAGTCACTTGCCAAAGGCGAGATAGCTGTAGATGACGCAGTGCGCCAACTGAAAGGGAAATAGGTGCTCATCTGTAATAGGGAGGTTTGTTCAATGGACGACGAGAGAAGGATCGTCCTGAATCTGCTGGCAGAGAAGAGAATCACCGTAGAGGAAGCGGAGCAGCTCTTGGCCGCGCTGGAAGGCACAACTGAAACTGTGAGCGAAGTCGAGCGCGCAGACGCTGATTCTACATTCATGGACACTCTACCCGACAGGTTGTCCAAGGTCTTCTCTGAAATGGTAGACGCTGGGCAGGAGCTTCCCGGCCGTCTATCCAAGGCTATGGAGTCGTTGCTCGGCGGCTTTGGATGGAGTCGCCGTGGTGTACAGGCGGAGAAATGCTTTGCAGAGGACGTGTGCAGCCCGGACATACGTTCTATCGATTTTGCGACCAGAAATGGGAGCATAAGGGTAGTGGCCTGGGATAAGCCTGGGTACCATGTTGTTGCCAGGGCTCGAGTGGTGGGCGCAGACTCAGAGGAAGAAGCCGAGAGAAGGCTTGATTCTGCAATACGCTTGGTCACGCGCGACGGAAAAGCGAGCATAGACTGTGAGGATAGGTTGATCGTGCACTCGCTGTCGATAGAGGCCTATTTTCCGAAAGATCGGACATATGATGTACTTGCGCACACCAGAAATGGATCAATCACCCTCGAGAGCCTGAATGGGGGTTCCCTTGATGTGCGCTCATCAAATGGGCGCATGACGCTGGATTCCATAAGAGCTTCGAGGCTCGCCGCTGCGACCAGCAATGGGTCTGTGACTGCTTCGGGGCACTTTGGCGATGCGAGCATAGAGACTCTTAACGGACATGTGGCAACTACCCTCGACTACGAATCTGATGGGCATTTGACCGTCAGGACCAGCAATGGCAGTATACGGATTACGACTTTGAATCGGCCTGACGTGTCATACGAGGTGAACGCAGAAACCGCTAATGGAGCAATCAGAGTGTTGGATGAAGACACGGAGGTTCGCTCTGAACTAAGGTCCCCTGTTGGAACTGGCAGGAAGGTCGTTGCTTTGACTGGGACTAGTGGGCCTGAGGGTGGCGGTGCCAGGGTTAGGGTTGATGCCCGTGCTTCGAATGGGTCCATAAGCATCGAATCTCGTTAGAATATGGCGGAACAGATTCTGCGTGGAACCCTGCGTTGTGCCTTGGATGAGATAGGGGTATCAGGGGAGGAGGTGTGGTTTGGTGGACAAGGAGAGGAAGCAGGTGCTCGAGATGGTGCGCGACGGAAAGCTCACGGTTGATGAAGCCCAGAAGATCTTGGATGCTATGATCGAGGGAGACGAGCGCATACGGTCGGTTGCAAGCCCGAAGCGGAGCCCTAGATTCCTGAGAATTCGCGTCAAGGACGAAGATGGTTCAAAGGTCAACCTGAACATTCCTATATCCCTTGCAAAAGTGATGATGAGATTCGTGCCCAGCGAAGTCATGGGGACGTTGTCAGATCAGAATGTGGACCTTGACGCCATTCTGGAAGCGGTGCGTGAGGGGGCCGAGGGCCAGCTGATTCATGTGAAAGAGGAAGATGGAGATGAAGTTGAGATAAGCGTCGAGTGAACTTCGGAAGGCTGAGCCCGTTGATGAGGCAATGTCGGGCTCGGCGACGCGCAGTGAAGGAATGTTGTCCGTATTGCTCGAATAATGCAAGATGTCGGACGATGGAGGTATCGGCAGAATGCAGAGGCGACTGTACAGGTCTGTTCGCGATCGAATGCTAGGCGGCGTCTGTGGCGGATTGGCTAACTATGTGAATGTTGACCCTACACTTATACGTTTTCTGTGGGTAGCTTTCACGTTCTTTACGCGGACGCCAGGGATCCTTCTGTATATCATCGCTTGGATTATTGTGCCTGAAGAGCCGATGTAGCCAAGAACGCAAGCTTTGCGAGTGTATTAGGTCTATCATGAAGTGAGGGTGGTTATGAATGGCTTATAATGAAAACAGGCAACGCGGCATTCCAAAATGGGTCATCAAGTGGCTGGTAAATGCGCTCGCATTGCTCATAGTCTCATATGTTCCATATCGTGGACTCACACTTGTTCAGATTGACGGGGCAGGAACTGCGCTTATAGCCGCTGCCGTGCTCGGCATCGTGAACACCTTCATCAGGCCGATATTCATGATATTCAGCTTGCCCATGCAGGTCTTGACTCTGGGCCTTTTCACGCTGGTAGTAAATGCGCTGATGCTATCCTTGGGGGCCTGGCTCATGGGAAGCGCATTCAATATTCCGGGGTTTTGGGCGGCAATACTTGCTTCGCTGTTGCTCAGCATTGTAAGCTCTGCCCTGAACCGCCTGATACGAAGGGACAGTTAGTAGTTGATCCATCTGGTTGCAATGGATCTTGATGGCACTTTGCTGAAATCTGACAAGAGCATCTCCGACACTACTGTTCGGGCTATCAGGGATGCTCATTCACAGGGAGTCGCATTTGCTGTGGCCACCGGACGAATGTACAGAACGTCACAGCCTGTAGTGAGCGGCCTTCTCGATGAAATGCCGATAATCGCGTACAATGGCGCTCTGATAAGGTTCAGCAATTCTGGCCTCACTCTCTTGAGCATGCCTATTGCCGGTCGCGGCGGCGAACGTGTAGTAAGGCGCATGTGGGAGTGGGGCATCGTCTTTCAGGGCTACCTAGGCGACGACGAGCTGTGGGTTCCAAAAGTTGCGCCTGCTACAGCCGAATACAGCGCCAAATACGGGGCCCCCATAAACATCCTCGATAATATTGAGGAGTTCGTGAACCGAGAGGCCTTCAAATACTTGGTGCTCGACGATGAAGAGCGGATTCTGGTTGTCAAAAAAGCCATAGACGCCGTGCTTGACTCTGGCTTGCGCACCATGCTGTCAAGTCCAGGAATGATCGAAATAGTAAGATCTGATGTGTCGAAGGGGCGCGCCTTGGCTCATCTTGCATCTTCCATGGGCATAAGCATGGATAATGTAATGGCTATTGGCGACTCTGGAAACGACATCGACATGCTGTGCGCTGCAGGAGTTGGCGTGGCCATGGCAAACGCCAGCGATGATGTGAAGGCCCAAGCTGATTATGTGGTTGGCACTAATGATGATGACGGCGTAGCGGAGGCGCTGGAGAGTTTAGTGCTTTCATGAACAGAAAAGCATAGTTTCCAGCAGGTTTTGTCTTCTTCAGGAAGGTGTATGGACGCGAGGGACGAAATGTAATAACGGATAGCCTCGATACTCGTTTCGGGAGTGTTTGTACGTGAACATGCTCGGTCTGGATCTTACGAGCATAACGCTTGTGCAGGCCTTGACCACAATCGCAGATATTGCGATCGTGGCGTTTCTCATGTACACGGTCATTCGCTTCTTCAAGGATACTCAGGCCGTGTCACTGATAAAAGGATTGGCCATACTCTTTGCGGCCAACGCGATTTCAGAATATCTCAAGCTAGATGCACTCCGCTGGTTGCTGCGGCAGGTCACTACCATGACAATTGTGGCCATACCCATCGTCTTTCAGCCCGAATTTCGCAGGGCCCTTGAGCAATTGGGCCGCGGGAGACTCTTCGGCAATCCTATGAAGTCCCTGGATCCCGAAGAGAAGAAGAAGGTTTTGCGTGAGGCAACAAGGGCAGTGGAGATGATGTCGAAGGAATACATCGGTGCCCTCGTTGTTCTGGAAAGGGAAACCGGCCTTGAGGATCTTGCCTCATCAGGCGTGAAGATCGACAGCCTGGTCTCGGCTGAGATCTTGATCAACATTTTCTCTCCGAATACGCCGCTCCATGATGGAGCTGTGATAGTGCGAGGCAACAGAATATTGTCAGCAGCGTGCATTCTGCCTCTCTCAGAAAGGTATGTGCCTGGGCGCAAATTGGGTACTCGGCACAGAGCGGCGCTCGGTCTCAGCGAGCGCACTGATGCGGCGGCCATAGTAGTATCGGAGGAGACCGGCACCATATCTTTGGCCTGCGATGGGCAGATCGTGCGAGGTTTGAGAGCTGATGAACTGCGTGCCAGACTGGAAAACCTATTCGATCAAGACGCTAGAGATACTGTTATCTGGAATTTAAGGGGCAATGGGAGATGAAACCTGTTTCTCCGGCAGCCAAGGACGTGTCGTTGAAGATTTTGGCCGTCGTGTTGGCCATCGCAATCTGGGCTGTCGCAATCACGGATAAGCAAACTGCATCGCCTGATTCCAAAATCGAAGTAGTCGTGCAGGCGCCTGTGGCCCTGAAGAATATTCCTGATGATCTGCTGGTGACAGAGCCGCCTGCAGCCGTTACTGTAAGGCTTAGAGGCCCAAGGGGGTTGGAGTCGGCTGCATTGGAGTCTACCGCTGCTGTGGTTGATCTTGAGAAGGCCGGGCCGGGCGAGAATCTCTTCCCTGTTGAGGTTGTTCCCCCGGACGGGTTCGAGATGGTCAGGATGTCCAGGGCGGTGGTGGACTTGTCATTGGAGAGGCGTGTTGTCATCTCGTGTCCGGTCAAGGTCGGCCTTGTGACAGCTCCCCACCTAGACTTGGAACTTGGGCAAGGTTTGGCCGGAGCGTTGCTTCTCTTCTCCGAAGATGAAGCTTGCGATGGCGCCCATGCCACGCCAGACATTCTTGAAGAGGGCGGGGTTGCGGCCAGCCAGGATGTGGCTGAAGAGGAAAGCGGGCTCATCGAGCCTTCAGATGTAGATGTGGGCCCAGCGGCGGGCCAGGTCACCAATTTGAATGGAGAACCTAATTCAGGTAGGCCAAAGCGGGTGGACCTACCAGACTTGTCTGTGTCAATATCGGTATTGCCGGGCGAGGTTAGCGTTGCAGGCGCCGACAGCGTAGTGTCGAAGGTGGCGAGTGTTGTTGCTTTGGTAACTGTCGGGCCCGAGTCTTCGATGGTTGCGCCAGTGCTGACTCTGGATGTTCACGGAGAACCAGTTCCGGATGTGACTGTCTATCCGGATACGGTTACAGTCAGCATAACTTACTAGGTTTGATGGCAGTGATGATGGCCGTTGCGTGCGGCCTGAGGCAAGAGCGGGGGGTCTTGATTTGGGCAAACTTTTCGGAACTGATGGAGTCAGGGAGATCGCAAACAAGCTTCTTACGCCTGAGATGGCCTTCAGGCTGGGTCGAGCAGGGGCCTCGGTGGTTGCGCCGCGAAACGGGCGACGGCAAGTCATAGTCATCGGTGGCGATACCAGAAGGTCTACGGGAATGCTTGGATCTGCGCTATCGGCTGGGATAAACTCAGCAGGGGTAGATGTTCTTGATGTAGGTGTCATTCCGACTCCTGCTATCGCCTATTTGACTGTCAAGCTCAATGCTGATGCTGGAATTGTGGTTTCGGCGTCCCACAACTCTGCGGAGTACAATGGCATCAAGTTCTTTGGACCCGATGGATTCAAGATTCCTGACGAAATGGAACATGAGATAGAGAAAAGGGTATGGGCTCGTGCCACTGGAACTCCGGGCTCTGCTGCCTGGTCGGAGAATGACGACCTGCCGCGTCCGTCAGGCTCAAGCGTGGGCATGTGCGAAGATATTCAAGATGCCTGGGAGCTATATGTGGAGCATGCTGTGGAATCAGCCCGTCATGGACTGGATGGATTGCGGGTCGTTCTCGACTGTGCCAATGGGGCGTCATGCCTGACGACGCCGGCCGCCTTTCGTGAGCTTGGCGCCACTGTTGTCGTCATAAACGCATCTCCCGACGGCGACAATATCAACAGTGCATGCGGATCTACGCACCCGCAGGCGTTGGCTGCAGCGGTAGTGGAGCACAGTGCAGACATGGGGTTTGCGCACGATGGTGATGCTGACCGTGTCATAGCCGTTGATGCCGATGGAAACGTTGTCGACGGCGACCAGATCATGGCCATATGCGCTGTGCACAGGCATTTCCAAGGCGGCCTTCCCGGTCGGGCCATAGTTGCTACGAACTACAGCAACCTTGGGTTGGCCCATGCCATGGAGTCCATTGGTTGCTCTGTTCTAAGAGCCGATGCAGGCGATAGATACGTGTTGCAGATGATGCTGGAGAAGAACCTCGTAATCGGTGGAGAACAGTCGGGCCATGTGATATTCTTGGAAACAACTACTACTGGAGATGGGCTGATTACCGCCATCGAAGTTGCTACAGTAGTTGCGTCAACGGGCAAGCCCCTTGCCGAGCTTGCAGGCGTAATGAAGAAGTATCCCCAGGTCATGGTGAACGTGGGCGTAGCCCGGAAAGAAGACTATCATCGCTCAAAGCGAATCGCATCAGCAATTGAGGCCGCTGAAGCCGAATTGGGGTCTGACGGGCGCCTATTGGTAAGGCCTTCAGGCACTGAACCCGTGGTGCGCGTGATGGGCGAAGGGAAGGATGAGGGCGAAGTCCGTCGTGTAGTTGAGTCCCTCGCCGAGATTATCGAGTCGGAGCTTTGCTAGGCAGAGCTGTGGCTCGCTGAGGGGTCTCAGAGATGGCTTGTGAACATGTGCTTGGTGTGGGAGTAGACATAATTGAGATCCGCAGGTTTCGCCGTATTGCTGCGATGGCGCCCTCAGGGGTTGCCAGAAGGCTGTATACCGACGAAGAGCTGCTGGATGAGCGCATCGACCGGCCCGAATACCTTGCTTCCAGGTTTGCTGCCAAGGAGGCTGTTATGAAGGCCCTGGGGCGTGGAATGGGGTCTATAGCATTCACGGACATAGAAATATTCCAGGATGAATACGGACAGCCCCAAGCGAGGCTGATAGGGAGTGCCCGTGCCCGTGCCGACTCCATTGGCGTGCGCACGGTCATGTTGTCGCTCTCCCACTCAGATGAGATGGTGTGTGCTTTTGCGGTCTCTATTGGAGGTGTTTGCGACGAAGCTAGCAACTCCGGATGAAGCAAGGAAGATGGACAAGATAGCTGTTGACTTATATGGAATGGACGGAATAGTCTTAATGGAGAATGCCGGAGCTGCTGTGGCAAGAGCTGCAGCAGAAGTAGGAGCTGAACGTCGCGGTTGTCTGGCCCCTTGGTGCGGTTGGAGCGCCGGACGGCTTTCAACATGCATATTCGCTGGCAAGGGCAATAATGGTGGTGACGGTTTTGTTGCGGCAAGGCATCTTGTCGGCTACGGCATCAATGTCTCGGTCTACGTAACTGGGTCCCTGGATGGCATATCAGGTGCTGCCCGGGCAAACCTGGAGATACTTAGGAATATGGGAGTGGACGTTGTTCCGTTGGCTTCTGAGGAGGCTTGGTCGTCTGCAGCCCATGACCTGGCATGGGCTGATGTTGCAGTCGATGCCATACTGGGAACGGGCGCAAAGGGAGCGCCTTCTGGGGAGGCGGCAAGGGCCATATCCATGATGAACGGGTCGCATGCGCCAATCATTGCTGTAGATCTGCCCAGTGGCGTCGATGCCTACAATGGCAGCATTAAGGGGACATGCGTTACTGCCCATACAACAGTCACGTTTGCTCTGCCTAAAACAGGGCTATTGACGTATCCGGGCGCAGAACATGTTGGGCGTCTGATGGTCGACCACATCGGGCTGCCGGCTGCGTTGATCGATTCCCGCGAGATAAAGACGAGCCTTGTTGGGCCTGACGATGTGAGCTCATCTTTGCCGAGGCGAAGGCCGGAGGCGCACAAAGGCGACTGTGGGCGAGTTTTGGTGGTGGCCGGTTCCAGGGGAATGGCGGGCGCTGCCGCGCTTGCCTCCCGGGCAGCGCTTAGAACTGGAGCTGGCCTGGTGTTTCTTGCCACACCGGAGAGCGTGGCGAGCCAGGTTTCTGCCGGTAACACTGAGGTCATAGTGATACCGTTGCCCGAGACAAGTCAGGGAGCGATTCACAGAAGTGCCGTAGATCGAATTCTGGACAAGGCAGCTAGGTGCGATGCGCTGGTTGTCGGCCCGGGCCTCACCGCCTCACAGGACTCCAGCATCATTGTGGAAGCCCTTTCTTCGAAGTGTCGGGTGCCCATGGTGCTTGACGCAGACGCGCTGAATGTGCTCGCAGGCAGGCCAGAGATTCGCAGGCAATCGGCAGCTCCTGTAATCCTGACGCCGCATCCCGGCGAAATGAGTCGGCTCACAGGAGCGAAGATCGAAGACATAGAAGCTGACAGGCTGGGCTGGGCCAGACGCGCAGCGTCTCTGTTAGGAGCTGTTGTTGTGCTCAAGGGCGCACGGACAGTGACGGCGACTCCTGATGGGTTTGCCTACTTGAACCCCACAGGCAATCCGGGCATGGCTACGGCCGGCTCAGGAGATGTGCTGTCAGGGGTTGTCGGCTCCTTGATGGCGCAGGGGGTTCCCTCGGTGCGAGCGGCAATTTCAGCTGTGTTCTTGCATGGTCTGGCCGGCGATATTGCTGCGCTTGAAGTTGGTGTTCATGGAATGGTGGCGGGTGACATATTGCTTCGTATCCCCAAGGCATATCATGATACCGTTGAGGAATCTGCCGGGCTGTGGGAAATGATGCCAGTAAGGAGAGCTCGATAAAACTAAAGGTGGTGAGTCTTGCTGCAAGCTATGTATCAGCCCGGAATGAGGCCAACGTGGGTAGAGGTTAATACGAGGAGCATTGCCAAGAATCTAAGACACATCAAAACGGCATTGCCTCCTGATACACAGATTCTCGCAGTAGTAAAAGCTGATGGATACGGACATGGAGCTGCGCCAATCGCGATCCGTGCCCTTGAGGAGGGGGTATCCTTTCTCGGAGTGGCCCTTGTGGAAGAGGGCGTTGCTCTTCGAAGGGCGGGGATAGCTGCTCCTATACTTTTCATGGAGAGCCCATTTCCCTGGCAGGCGCTTGATTTGGTCAAGTATGGGCTGACTGCTACAGTTGCATCCCATGAGTCAGCTGATATGCTTTCTGATGCTGCGGTAGTGCTTGGCAAGAGAGCCAAGGTGCACATAAAGGTTGACACAGGCATGGGCAGGCTTGGGCTTCCGCCAGTTGCAACAGTAGACCTTGTCAGGCATGTGGCGAAGCTGCCTGGGATAGAGATAGAGGGGATCTTTACGCATCTGGCCTGCGCAGAGAGTGACTTGGACATGACACACCGGCAACTCGAGCAATTTGACGACATAGGAAGCACGTTGAGCGCAGAGGGATATGAAATTCCCATTCGACACGTGGCAAATAGCGCTGCTGCGCTCTCTTTGCCGGAAACCTTCTACGACATGGTGCGAGTTGGGGGAATAATGTACGGCCTTTCACCTCTGGGAACAATTGCGCCCCCGGAACCTTGGATGCCCGCTTTATCCTTTCATACCAGGGTGTCCTATATCAAGCTGGTTGGGCCTCAGACTCCGATAAGCTATGGGGCGTCGTATGTTACGTCAGGCCCTGAACTCATTGCTACCTTGCCGGTGGGCTATGCCGATGGTTATCCGCGTGCACTTTCCAATGTGGGAGAGGTTCTGATAGCGGGAAAACGCCGTCCTATAGCAGGCAGAGTCTGCATGGATCAGGTTATGGTTTCGCTGCCGCCTGACGCAGACGTGAGGGTCGGAGATGAAGTCGTGCTCATTGGCGCGCAGGGAGAGGAGCGGATATTTGCTGAGGAAATCGCCAAGGCTGCGGGAACAATAGGATACGAGATAGTCTGCGCTATAAGCAAGCGTGTGCCCCGGGTTTATGTGGCAGATGACTGTTGATCTTCAAGGCCGGGTTCCGGCACTTGAGGTGCCATTCCTTTCGAGGCGGGGCGAGCTTGAGGTGAGCCGGAATACTGCCCAGCTAAGAAGGGTAATTGAAGGCTCTTTTCCATCTGCTCCTCAGGTTGACAGTCAAATGTTCACGAATATATAATTGGCTTGTATGTGAACATATATCAGCAGGCACAACTTTGGTGGGGGTGTTCACCATGACGCTTCTTAGAAAGATTGTGGTCAGCATGCCAGTTCGGCTCCTGGAAGAACTGGACGTGTGCGCGAAGCAGTCGGGTCGCAATCGCAGCGAAGTTGTGCGTGATGCAATGAAGTCGTACTTGTCTCAACAGGCTCGTTCCGACCTGCGCCAGAGGCTGACATATGGATATATTGAGATGGCCTCGATCAACTTGGAGATGGCACGTGAGTGCGCTGCTGCCGACGACGAGGCCCTCACTGTCTATGAGAGCTTCCTTGCAGGCGGTGACTAGCTTGGAGATAAGACGGGGCGATGTGTTTTACGCCGATCTGAATCCAGTAATCGGGTCTGAGCAAGGAGGGCTGCGCCCTGTCTTGGTGGTCCAAAATGATGTTGGCAACTACTATAGTCCAACAACAATAGTCGCTGCGTTGACTTCCAGGATCAAGCGGGCGAAGCTTCCTACTCATGTAGAACTTCCCGCTGGGCAAGGGTATCTTGCCATGGATTCTGTTGTTCTCTTGGAACAGCTGCGCACTATCGACAAGGTGCGCCTGCGGAACCGCATTTGCACTCTCGACGAGGAAGTCATGAAGAGGGTGAACAGAGCGGCTGAGATCAGCCTGGGCCTTCTCGAAATCTGAATCTGATCTCACCCGGCCATGCTGTAAGGCCGGGATTACTATGTACCGTCGAGGTGATCCTGTGACGCCTGTATGCTTGGTCTCAAGCGACTGCGAGTCTGGCGCGAGCGGCAAAGTTGCTGTTGCGGTTGATTACGTGAAGGCGATATACAGATCTGGCGGAACTCCGCTGGTGGCTGCGCCAGCCTTTGGATGCGCGGATCCGGCCAGAGTTGCCCGTGAGATGCTATCCTATGCCCGCGGGTTGCTGCTTACAGGCGGAGATGATATTGATCCCAGGCTGTATGGGGAAACCCATCCTCATCCCAAGATAGCCGCTATCAACCCAGTGCGGGATGAGTTTGAGATGGCTCTCGCCGTGGCTGCGCTGGAGCTTGATATTCCAATTTTGGGGATATGCAGGGGAGCTCAGGTACTCAACGTAGCAGCCGGGGGAGGACTGATCCAAGATATTCCTGGCTGCGTAGACGGTGCCCACGCACATCGGATCTCTGCGCCCAGGTGGCATCCTACTCATCGAGTCAGACTTGCACACGATTCAACGCTGTTTCGAATATTCAGCAAAGAGGTAATTTGGGTGAATAGCTTTCATCATCAAGCCGTTGGCCCTGTAGCTCCAGGATTTGCAGTGACTGCCGTAGCTGACGATGGAGTGGTGGAGGCAATAGAAAGGCTGGATTCCCGGTTTGTCGTTGGAGTCCAATGGCATCCAGAAGGGCTTGCGGAGCGCGATCCGCAGTCGTTATCTTTGTTCAACGAATTTGTCAATGCCGTACGGGGAGTGTAGTGAATTGCCGACAATGTCTACGCCGCTAGTGTCAGTTTCCAGAGGAGAACTGGTTGAGAGCCTCCACAGGGGCCACATAGCAGTGGTCGACTCCAGAGGCAAAGTGCTGTGGCAGGCAGGTAACCCTATGTACGTGACTTATTTCCGGTCTTCCGCGAAGCCTCTCCAGGTGCTGCCTATCATTGAATCAGGTGCTGTAGACCGCTATGCCATTAATGACAGGGAGCTTGCGGTGATGGCCGCATCGCACCATGGGGAGGACTGCCATGTAGAGGCTGTAATGAGCATTTTGGGCAAGATAGGCCTGGAAGAATCTTGCCTGAAGTGCGGAGTGCACAGGCCTACAAACCAGACGCAGGCTGCTCGCCTAGTGAAAGAGGGCATTCCTGTTACGCCGGTATACAACAACTGCTCGGGCAAGCACGCAGGAATGCTTGCCTATGCGATGCACAACGGATATCCCATAGATGACTACGTGGATAGGGAAAGCCCGGTCCAGGTAGACATGTGGAAGGCGGTTGCAGAGATTTCGGGGCTTCCGCCTGAAGAAGTTGTGCGGGGGGTGGACGGGTGCGGAGTCGTCGTGTTTGGAATGCCCATTGCAAACATGGCCTACGCATATGCGCGACTGGCTGATCCCGACACGTTGCCTGAATGCTTCAGGGATCCGGCGCGGCGCATGACTTCTGCGATGATTGAGTATCCAAAGATGATCGGGGGCACATTTGACTTCGGATCCAACCTTATGCAAAATGGCAAGGGCGAGGTTTTCGCCAAGGGCGGTGCCGAGGGACTTTTCTGTGTAGGCATTCCAAGGCTTGGTGTGGGAATAACAGTCAAGATCGAGGACGGAGGGTCCAGGGGGCTGCAGTCTTCGGTCATGGAGATTCTGCGATTGTTGGATGTTGCTAGCCCCGAGATGCTCAATGACGAGCAAACCTCGATTGCGGTTCCAATCCGCAACTGCCGAAAAGAGGTTGTCGGCGAAATCACTCCGTGTTTTGAGCTGACGGAAGGTCAATCATCCCTGGTAATCTAATTGTGCACATTCGAACAATACGCAAACGCACTGCGAGGGAATTCAGGTTGAACATGGACATGAATGAAGACTTGCGGCTCATATCGCGTTCCCCGAATCAGACGGCTGCGCTAGGATACAGTTTGGGCAGAGTGCTGAAACCGGGAGACATCATCTGCCTTGAAGGCGATTTGGGCGCAGGCAAGACTTGTCTTGCACGGGGGATTGCTCGCGGCCTAGGCGTAGATGAAGCAGTTGTATCCAGCCCTACTTTTGTGCTTGCACAAGAATACCATGGGCACCTCAAGGTGTACCATCTTGACCTGTATCGGCTCACCTCCAGTGATGAAGTAGAAGAGGCAGGCCTTGATGAGTACATCTGGGGTGACGGTGTTGCCATCATAGAATGGCCGGGGGTGTACACTCCCTTGCAGGAACATGACAGGCTGGTTGTTAACATCATGTATGAGCCAGCGGAAATCGGCCGAAAGCTTGTTTTTGTTCCCTACGGGGAAAGATACCGGCAGCTGTTGGAGGAGATGAGGACGTGCTGATCCTCGCTGTAGATACATCTACCATGGTCGGAGGTGTGGCCCTGATTGACCGAGGAGTGCTTGTGGGTGAGCATATCCTGAACGTCAGAGCGACACACTCTGAGAGGCTTATGTCGGCAGTCAATGCTACGCTTTCAGGGGCTGATGTCGTTCCAGGCGACCTTGATGCCATAGCATGCGGAATCGGGCCTGGTTCATTCACAGGAGTCCGCATAGGTGTGGCGGCGGCAAAGGGTATGTCGTACGCTCTCGAGGTTCCCTTGGTGGGCGTCTCGGCGCTGGATGCTTTGGCCTATGGACACAGCCCGGGATTCTCAGAGGTGTGGTCTATGATCGATGCACGCCATGAGCGTTGCTACTCAGCGTGTTACAAGCCTTCCTCTAGGTTGAGGGCGGCAACGCGGATATCGGAGTATTCTGTGCGTCCTCTATCTGAGATCCTGAAAGTAGCAGGCGCAGATGGGGGTCGTGTCCTTTTTACTGGAGACGGTGCCCTTGCATACTCTGGCGACCTGCTTTCGGCCCTTCCTGACCGCGGAGTAGTGCCCCCTGCGGCCTTGGGGATTCTTCGGCCGGCGCAGGTAGGAATGCTGGGCATGGAGATGCTGGAGCGCGGAGAAGGTGGCGATCCTGCCCGTGTAATGCCCATGTATCTTCGCCCCACAGAGGCTGAGGTCAAGTTCTCCAGGAAGGAGACTCGGTAGGATGGAACTGGCTCCGTCGCCCATGAGTCTGAATGACATAGACCAAGTGTTGAAAATCGAGCATCTGTCATTCTCAATTCCGTGGAGCAGGCATGCATTCGTGGACGAGCTGTTGAGGAATGACCAGGCTAGGTATGTTGTCGTCAGAGATTCGAGCGGCGTTGTGTTGGGATATGGCGGGATGTGGCTCGTTCTTGACGAAGCTCATGTCACAAACGTTGCAGTCCATCCTGAATACAGACGGCGAGGAATTGCGCGTGCGATAATGAAGGCGTTGATTAAAACAGCGGTTTGCCTGGGAGCTAAGAGGATGACTTTGGAGACGAGGTTGTCAAACCTTCCTGCCCAAGAGCTCTACCGGAGCTTGGGTTTCGTGGCATCTGGGGTCAGACCTCGGTATTACATCGATGATCACGAGGATGCACTGGTTATGTGGCTTGAAGATATGCCTGGGCGCCTGGCGATGATTGAGGATGAAGGGAATGCAATGAAGGATGCATGAAGGTGTCATTACTCTTGGCATCGAGACTAGTTGTGACGAGACTGCAGCTGCAGTCGTGCGCCAGGGCCGCGAGATTCTCTCTTCGGTGGTTGCATCCCAGATAGAGGTGCACCGCAAGTACGGCGGTGTTGTCCCTGAGATCGCTTCCCGCCGACACGTGGAAGCGATCCTTCCGGTAATCGATGCGGCTCTGCTGCAGGCAGGGCTCGCCCTTGATGATATTGACGCCGTTGCAGTGACTTACGGTCCCGGTTTGGTCGGCGCCTTGCTGGTTGGCCTTTCGGCGGCAAAGGGAATATCATATGCCCTGGGGAAGCCGCTAGTCTGTGTGAATCACATAGAAGGTCACATATGTGCCAATTTCCTTGCCCATCCTGATCTGGATCCACCTATGTTATGCCTTACAGTGTCAGGTGGGCACACAGAGCTCATCGCCATGCGCGATCATGGGTGCTATGAAGCGCTCGGACGTACAAGGGATGATGCTGCCGGCGAGGCCTTCGACAAAGTTGCAAGGGTCATGGGCCTTCCGTATCCAGGAGGTCCCGCCCTTGAGCAGCTTGCGAAGTCAGGAGATGCTGATCTGATATCGTTTCCCCGTGCGGAGGTGGAAGATAGCCCCCTGGACTTTAGCTTTAGCGGACTGAAGACTGCGGTCATCAACTACATTCACAGTGCTGAGCAGAGGGGCGAGAAGATAAGCTACCCTGATGTAGCTGCAGGGTTCCAGAAGGCGGCCATAGATGAGCTTGTTACCAGAGTTCACCGCGCCGCTGCTTCTACAGGGATGAAAACCATTGCTGTTTCCGGTGGCGTTGCGGCGAACCAGGCCTTGAGAAAGGCCCTGACGGCTCTGGCCCTGGAAGATGGCTTCAAAGTGCACTATCCTCCGCTCAGTCTGTGCACTGACAATGCAGCAATGATAGCCTCGGCAGGATACTTCAGATACGCAGCCGGGGAGGTGTCCCCCTTGTCAGCCAACGCGGAGCCGGGTGCCGCATTGACCAGTCTTCAGCACTGTAGTGGCCAGGTTGCAGCAGGAGGATACACCGGGCGCCTGTAGAAATAGATTAGCAGGATTTCTCGTTATTTAAGGAGTAGGTATAATGTCTGAGGTTGGAGAGCGAATGGTGAGGAAAAATGCTAATACCGGGCATTCCAATACGGGCCGGATCTGGGCAATAGTAATTATTGTGGCCGCAGCTGCATGCTGTGTGCTCTTCTCTTGGTATGCATCTCTGCCTGCGGAAGATGGGCTCTTCAATGTGCTCATTTTGGGCGAGGACCTAAGTTACACCCGTGAGGGGGATGTCGTTTCGGCGCCGGGCAGGATGGATACTATCCTGTTGTTGTCAGTAGCCAAAAATTCACGTCAAGTGTCATTGATTTCTATTCCCCGGGACACGCTTGTGAGATTTCCCAGCGGGAGCAGGCGGCGGATAAACTCCTCTTTTGCAGAAGGAGGGGTGGACCTGGCTCGCCAGCTTGTTTCAGACCTTGTGGGTTTGCCTGTTCACAGACATGTCACTGTGGACTTTGGAGGGTTTGTCGACTTAGTAGATGTGCTGGGAGGCGTGGAGATAACAGTCGATAGGCAGATGAAACATGTGGACAAGGCGGGGGAATACTCTATCGACTTGGCACCCGGGGTCCATCATATGGATGGGGAGATGGCTCTCAATTTCGTCAGGTACCGACAGGACGCTTTGGGCGACATATCTCGAACTATGCGTCAGCAGGAGTTCGTAAAAGCGCTCATCAGGGAAGCTGCGACCTTCCGGGCCATCTTCTCCTACCCAAAGATTCTGCGCATAGTCGACGAGCATAGTGATACCGACCTTACGATCAGGGAAATGGTTGCCGTGGGTTGGCGTCTGAGAAAGCTCGAGTCTGACATGATAAACTCTGCAACGCTGCCAGGCCATTTCAAGGGCGCTTACTGGGATCCGGACACTGAAGGCATTGAGGCGCTCATTCGATCACTTCAAGATTCTGCACAGAGATGAAAGGAGAACCGCAATGCGAATAGATGTTTCACTGGTCCCAGGAGAGATCCTGGCCAAGGACGCATCACGATCAGTAGTCGTGGTAATTGATGTCCTGAGAGCTACGAGCACAATTGTAACGGCATTAGCTTCCGGCTGCGAGGAGGTTATTCCTGCAGAAAGCATAGAGGAGGCCATAGTCCTGGCCAATGGATACAAGAGATCCGACTATGTGCTTGGGGGAGAGCGTCGGGGGGTGCCTGTTGAAGGGTTTGATCTTGGCAATTCTCCGCAGGAGTATGATGGCCCTAGGGTAGCTGGGAAGAAAGTTATCATGGCAACTACCAACGGCACTAACACCATTACGGAGTATGGTATTGCACGGGAGATTTTTGCGGCATGTTTCCTCAATGCTGACGCTGTTATCGAAGCATGTAGAGCTTATGAGGACTGTGATTTTGTGCTGGTCTGCTCTGGACAGGATGGAAGGTTCTGCATGGAAGACACGCTTTGTGCAGGGCTCTTGGCCACAAGGCTCGCACAGGAGACGGGCGCGGAGATGTCAGATGCGGCCAGGGCGGCGTCACTTCTATACCAGCACCAGAAAGAGTCGATCGAAGATGAGCTGCTTCGCTGCGACCATGGTGCCTATTTGGTCGGAATCGGTTACGAGCAGGATGTGAGGTATTGTTCACGCCAATCCGTTTTGAGCGTTGTGCCAAAGGTCTATGACAGAAGGGTCATAAGAAAGGCTCGTGGTGGGCCAGAGGAGTGAGAGGTTTGCTGAAGGACGTCGAGAGGGACGGGATTGTTAGGTGGGAAGACGTCGCGGCGTCTAAAGGATGCCCGAGCAGATTGAGGGCTGAGAAAGGCCCGGTGGCGGTCATCGAATGCCTTCAGGAGATCCCCTGCAATCCTTGTGAAACGGGTTGCTCGTTCGGCGCGATTTCTGTTGGAGATCCAATAACAAACCTTCCCGTTCTGGACGAGGAGAAGTGCAAGGGATGTGGAAGATGCGTCGCAGTCTGTCCTGGACTTGCTATCTTCATTGAGGACCTGTCGGGGCCCGGCAACGAGGCCAAGGTGACGTTCGCATACGAGTATCTGCCCCTTCCGGAGCGTGGAGCCGCCGTGCGGGCGACTAACAGGGCTGGACAGGAGATATGTGACGCTACAGTCGTAGACGTCAAGAAACCTAGGGCCTTCAACAAGACTGCAGTCATCACGATCTCTGTGCCAAAGGAGTACGTGCACGAAGCCAGAGGGATAGCGTCCCTCCGGTAACCACTGTGATCTAGTCATCTTTATATGTTCAGTGCTAGGCCGGTCCGCATTAGGCCTTTGGGCCGGCCTGCAAACTTGATAGGAGGAATCGGCCAGTGTCTGTGCAGCCCTCAACGCATATCATCGAAGATATTCAGGAAGTTCTAGTCTCAAAGGAGCAGATACAAGCTAAAGTTGCAGAGATGGGCGAGGTAATATCCAAGGAGTACGAGGGAAAAGACCTACTGATGGTGTGCATTCTCAAAGGGGCCCTTGTATTCATGTCGGATCTGATGAGGTGCATATCCATTCCGCTCAGCATCGATACTATGGCCGTGACCAGCTATGGCGCGTCAACAGTATCCTCGGGAGTTGTGAAGATAGTCAAGGATCTTGATGTTCCCATTGAAGGCCGGCATGTCCTCATTGTGGAAGACATTATCGACACAGGGCTGACCCTCAGTTACTTGATTTCAGCCTTGAAGAACCGGAAGCCGGCTTCCGTCAAGATCTGCACGCTTCTTGACAAACCTGACAGGAGGAAGGCGCCTATCACTCCGGACTACAATGGGTTTGTCATACCCGACAAGTTTGTCGTTGGTTATGGCCTTGATTACAGGGAGACATACAGAAACCTGCCTTTCGTGGGCGTGCCCAAAGATTACGTGTGGAATGAGGAGCATTGACATCCAATGAAAGAACGACATCCCAAGAATCCTTGCAGCCTGCATGGGGGCGGTGATCCGCGGTCATTCATAGAGCAGGCGGTATGTTCAATATCACAGCAAGTGGGTTCGGATCGAGCCGTCTGCGGACTATCAGGCGGAGTCGACTCATCCGTCGCTGCGGTGCTTGTCCACCGCGCCATAGGCGCCAATCTCACATGCATCTTTGTTGACAACGGTCTTCTAAGGAAGGGCGAAGCCGAAGATGTGGAGAAGGTTTTCCGTGACCACTACCATATGAACCTTGTGGTTGTGGATGCTCGGGAGCGGTTCTTGGGGAAACTCCAAGGCGTTATAGATCCCGAAAAGAAAAGGAAGATCATTGGTACAGAGTTCATACGGGTCTTCGAAGAAGAATCTGAGAAGCTGGGGCATGTGCCCTATCTGGTGCAGGGGACTCTCTTGCCCGACGTGATCGAGAGCGTTTCAAGCAAGAAACCTGGAGTGAAGGTGAAGTCCCATCACAATGTGGGTGGGCTTCCCGAAGACCTCAGATTTGAGCTTGTGGAGCCGCTGAGGACGCTTTACAAGGATGATGTCCGCCTTATCGGGACGGAGTTGGGGCTTCCTGACACCATAGTCAAGAGGCAGCCGTTTCCAGGACCAGGGCTGGCTGTACGGATCATTGGAGAGGTGACCCAAGAACGGCTGGAGGTTCTCAGAGAGGCCGATGCCATAGTGCGTGAGGAAATCGGTAAGCTTCCTGAGGCAGATGAACTGTGGCAGTATTTTGCGGTTCTTCCTGCGATCCGCAGCACCGGAGTGAGCGATAGCGACCGCACCTATTCCTACCCCATAGCCATCAGGGCGGTGAAGAGCCCAGACGGAATGAGCGCGGATTGGGCAAGGCTTCCGTATGCCGCCCTGGAGGAGATTAGCCGGCGCATTGTTGATGAAGTGCCCGGGGTCAACCGGGTCGTCTACGACATCACTCCGAAACCGCCGGCCACTATTGAGTGGGAGTAGGGATAGGAATTGAAATCGTGGCGGTTGCGGCCGTCCAGGTCAGTCTTGGCCGACCTAAGCCTGGTGGGGATATGCGTCATATGGGGAACGAGTTTCGCTATAGTTAAGAGCGTGGTCGGCGACACGAACCCGGCCACTTTCATTGCTGCAAGGTTTGCGCTCGCTGCGGCGCTTCTCGGGCTCATTGCTGGTCGGCGCCTGCGCAAGCTGGATCGGCAGTTATGGAAGGCAGGATTCGTGCTTGCAGTCCCCCTTATGCTGGGGTTTTTGACCCAAACCTACGGACTGCAGGGAACAACTGCGTCAAAGGCCGGGTTCATAACGGGAATGCACGTGGTGTTTACGCCCTTCCTCGAGCGAAAAGTTCTCAAGAATCGCATTATGCCATACCAGACGACAGGCGTTGGCGTTGCAGTTGCAGGGCTTGGATTGCTCATGCTGGACAGGTTATCGCCTCCAACATACGGCGATCTCCTTGTTCTTGCATGTGCATTTTGCTTTGCTGTCCACATAATCCTCCTCGCCAGGTATTCGCCGACCATGGACGGCTTGCTCCTGTCATTCACGCAGATGGCATGGGCTGCGGTCTTTTCGGTGTTGGCTGCAGGATCCGATGTAGTTCAGATACTCCAATTCGATAAGGATCTGGTTCTCTCCGTAGCCTACCTTGGTGCGACAGGAACAGCCCTTGCGTACCTCGTCCAGACCACGGCTCAAAAATATACGCCGCCTACACGGGCAGCCCTGATACTCCAGACCGAACCGGTGTTTGCATCTATCTTTGCACGGCTATGGTTGGGAGAGCGTTTCAGCATGCAGCAGGCGATTGGGGCCATTCTCATACTGGCCGGCATTCTTCTGTGCCAGGCAGGCGATATCAGACGATCCAGGGAGGTGTGATGATTTGAGGATACTGGAGATTGCACTCGACAGTGCCCGTCGCGCTGGAGCAGGGTTTGCAGACGTCCGGATTCTGCTTCAGGAGGAAGAGGGGCTTTCGGTCCGCAATGGCCTTGTGGAACAGGCTGCAAGCAGCCTGTCGCATGGCATAGGCGTTAGGGCTCTCGTAGATGGGGCATGGGGGTTTGCCGCAAGCTGTACTGTGAGCGAAGGCGAAGCTGCCAGAGTTGCTGAAGAAGCTGTGGCGATTGCAAGGGCAAGCGCGACGGTGAGAAAGCGTGACGTTAATCTTGCACCACTCGATCCGGTAGTGGCTGAATGGGAGTCTCCATGCGCCATAGATCCCTGGTCAGTGCCGAGGGCTCGAAAGATAGATCTTCTCAGGGAAGCTTGCAGTCGCGCAAGGTTGGGTGGAAGTGATGTTCGGTATGCGGCAGCATACATGAGAGCAATAAGGGACGACAAGGCTTATGCCAGTACTGAAGGGGCACGCATACGGCAAAGGACTACTGTGACGTCGGCGGGAGTCAGGGCGATAGCACTGGGCAATGGCGAGATGCAGGTCAGATCGTATCCTGGAACCTTTGAGGGCAATGTGAGGCAGGCCGGATACGAATGGATAGAAGAGATCGACATTGCAGGAGCTGCCGCGGAGACTGGAAAGCAGGCTCAGGCTCTTCTTTCGGCGGAGCAGTGCCCTGAGATGGAGACCACTCTGATACTGGGAACCAATCAGCTTGCGCTTCAGATACATGAATCGTGCGGGCATCCTACTGAATTGGATCGAGTCTACGGCAGTGAAGCGTCATATGCGGGAACAAGCTTCCTTGGCCCTGATAAACTGGGGAATTTCAAATACGGATCTGACTTGGTCAACATATATGCTGATTCTACGATTCCGGGAGGGCTTGGTACCTTCGCGTATGATGATGAAGGGGTCGCCTCTGGCAGAACCGACTTGGTTAGGAAAGGCACCTTTGAGGCATATCTGATGTCAAGGGAGACAGCTGCACGGCTTGGCAAGGTCAGTAATGGCTGCATGAGAGCGAGCGGATGGGACAGGATGCCCATCATACGGATGACCAACATATGCCTTGAACCGGGAGATGAAACTCTTGAATCCCTCATTCGCGGCACCGATGACGGCATATTCATGGACGGGATAAAGAGCTGGAGTATCGATGATAGGCGTTTGAACTTCCAATTTGGGACCGAAATCGGCTGGCGAATACGCAATGGTCAGCTTGCTGAGATGGTGAAGAACCCGACCTACACAGGGATAACGCCCCAGTTTTGGAATTCCTGCGATGGCATCGCCGGGCCCGATGAATGGGTGCTTTGGGGAGTGCCCAACTGCGGGAAGGGCGAACCTAGCCAGATCATGCTGGTCGGGCATGGCACTGCGCCTGCAAGGTTCAGGAATATAAAGGTAGGTGTCGGAAGATGGTAGGCGAGGAGCGCGCACGCGAAGTAGTTGAGGCAGCTATCACAGCCTGCAGATCCGATGCTGCCGAAGCGGTGCTCAGGTGTGAGGTTGATAACCTGACCAGGTTTGCGAACTCCGAGATTCACCAAAACACTTCGGTTGTAGCTGCCACGTTATACGTGCGCGCCGTGTGCGGCACGCGCGAGGGGTGGGCAACGACTAATCAGTTGACTGCGGAGGCGGCCCAGGAGACCGCGGCGCGGGCGGTGGAGATCGCCATGGTTCAGCCTGAGAATCCCGATTTTCCGGGTCTGGCAGGGCCGGCGACATACGAGGAAGCTGACGGTTACGATGAGGATACGGCGTCGCTGTCATCCAGGGAGAGAGCAGCGCTTGTGCAGGAGATCGTAGCTTCGGCCGACACGCACCAACTTATCGCATCCGGCGCGCTTCGCACCCGAGTTACCGGTACGGCAATTGCAAATTCCGAGGGCGTTCGTGCATGGATGCAAGGGTCAGATTCTGCAATTAGCACAGTCATAATGACCGGGTACGATGCTGATGCCGGGTCAGGCTATGCGGAAGCGGCATCACGGTCCGTTAGCGATCTGGATGTGCGCAGCATTGGGGAGAGGGCTGTGGAAAAGTGTCTCTCATCAGTAAATCCCGGGAGCCTAGAGCCGGGCGAATACGAAGCCGTACTTGAGCCTGCCGCAGTTGTCGACTGCATGAACACCCTGGCGTACATGGGCATCAATGGGATATCATTCATAGAGGGAAGGAGTTATGCCAGTGGGCGAATCGGTTCCAAAGTAACTTCAGATATGGTGACTATCGAAGATAACTGGCATGACCCAGGACTGCTGCCACTCCCCTTCGATCTCGAGGGGGTTCCGCGGCGTCCAGTAATGCTAATCGAGCGTGGCGTGGCCTCAGGCATGATCTTCGACAGATTCTCTGCAAAGAAAGCGGAAACAGAGTCGACAGGGCATGCTCTTGTTGGCGGCGGTCTCCGTGGTGGCTATCCGTTGCACCTCGTGATGAGCCCCGGTGAATCATCCCTTGAGGAGATGGTGGCAGGCACCAAGCGAGGCATTTACGTGACTCGGTTTAACTACACAAACGTTGTGCATCCGATAAAGACTATTCTTACCGGGATGACACGGGATGGGACCTACCTTATTGAAGATGGTCGCATAGTTCGGCCGCTGCGGAACTTGAGGTTTACTGATTCAATACTTGATGGGATTTTTGCAAACATAGTCGCCATGTCGCGCGATACGGAGCTGTTGCCGGTTGCCGGCGGCCGCGGGATATACCGGGCGCCTGCTATTAAGACGGCTAAGCTTAATTTCATAGGCACGACTGCGTAGTGAAGAGGAGCTGACTTTGGACCCATGAATGCGGATTCAACATCGACGAAAGACAGGAAAGTAAGGGTTAGGATTGCGCCGTCGCCCACAGGCAATTGCCACGTGGGAACGGCTCGCACCGCCCTGTACAACATGCTTTTTGCGCGGAAATACGGCGGCACATTCGTGCTCAGAATCGACAACACCGACCTTGAACGAAGCACCAAGGAGTCAGAGGAGGGCGTCCTTGAAGGGCTCAGATGGTTGGGCCTCCAATGGGATGAAGGGCCCGACATAGGAGGGCCTTACGGTCCATATCGCCAGCTGGAGCGGATGGACACCTACAAAGAGACTGTGGAGAAGCTGCTCTCAGAGGGAAAGGCTTATTACTGCTATTGCAGCCCTTCCGAGCTTGAGGAGGAGCGTAAAGCGGCGTTGGCCGCCGGAAAGCCTCCTCGATATTCCGGTAAGTGCAGGGAACTTAGTCCTGCAGACCGCGCAAGGCTGGAGGCGGAAGGAAGAAAGCCTGTGGTTAGGCTTCGGGTCCCTGATACTACTATGTCTTTCGTCGACTTGATCCGTGGGCATCAGCAGAAGGACATGGCAGAGCGGGGAGATTTCATCATATTCAAGTCTGATGGGACTCCTGTATACAACTTCGCCACTGTTGTAGATGAGCACTACATGGAGATGACCCACGTATTCAGAGCAGTGGAGCACCTGACCAATACCTTTGACCAGGTATGTGTCTATGAATCGATGGGATGGGAGCCTCCAAGATTCGGTCACCTAACCCTCATGCTCAACCCGGATCGCACCAAGATATCGAAGAGGGCAGGGGCGATCTACATTGGCGAGTTCAGGGAAATGGGCTACCTGCCTGAGGCCGTGAACAACTTCCTTGCGCTTCTCGGCTGGAACCCCGGCACAGAGCAGGAGATATTCAGCATGGATGAGCTCGTGGAGGCGTTCTCTGTCGATACCTTGTCGAAATCAGATGCGGTATTCGACATAAAGAAGCTGGATTGGTTCAACGGCGTCTACATCAGAAGCCTTACAGTGCCTGACCTGGCATCCAGGGTTCGTCCGTTCATGGAGGCTGCCGGATACTCAGCGGACGATGCCAGCTATTTGGAGCGGGCAGTTGCCCTCATCACAGACAGGATAGGGAAGCTTACTGAGGCGCCGGACTTGCTCGGATTCCTCTTCGTGGACGATGTAGAGCTTGACCCAGCTGCACTCAAGACGAAGGCCAAGTTCTCTTACGCCGACATAGCGCGCGGCCTGAAGGCGTCAGCTGACGCGCTGGAGAAGGTGTCTGCATGGGAGCATGAACCGATAGAAAAGGCGCTGAGATCTACAGCAGCTGAGCTTGGTTGGAAGGCGGGCGAGCTGTTGATGCCTGTAAGGATTGCCGTCACTGGTTCCCGAGTCACTCCGCCTCTCTTCGAGAGCCTTGTGGTGCTCGGGCGCGACCGATCCTTGGCTCGAATCAGAAAAGCAATAGCCCTCTTGGAGGAATAGGCGCATGGGCGCAGATCTTCTAAGCGAATTGAATGAACCGCAGCGAGAGGCCGTCGTTCATGTCGACGGCCCCCTCCTAATTCTTGCCGGCGCAGGGAGCGGAAAAACCCGGGTTCTCACTCACAGAGCGGCTTATCTGATTTCAGAAAAACGTGTGCCGCCCTACAACATACTCGCCGTAACCTTTACCAACAAGGCTGCCAAAGAGATGAAGAATAGAGTCGGAGAGCTGATTGGACCGCGCGCGGATCTTGTGTGGATATCCACATTCCATTCGCTGTGTGCAAGAATGTTGAGGGAGGATATAGCTGCCCTTGGGTACAAGCGGAGCTTTACGATACTGGACGAATCTGATCAGGTGGCGGCGATCAAGAAGTGCCTGGATGATCTCAATATCTCAGGCGACATGTTCAAGCCCAAGTCGGTTCTTTCGGAAATAAGCTCAGCCAAGAATGAGCTGACAGGGCAGGAGGAATACATGGCTGGCGCGCGTGACCCCAGAACTCGCACCATAGCCCAGATATACGAGGCTTATCAAGGCATCCTTGAGCGCGACAATGCTCTGGACTTTGATGATTTGATAATGCTTGCTGTAAGGCTCTTGCGAGAGCATCCCGAGATTCTCGGGAAGTGGCAAGACAGGTTTAGATACCTAATGGTAGACGAATACCAGGACACCAACCACGCCCAATACATCCTCGTGAAACTTCTTGCCTCAAAGAGCAGGAATCTCTGTGTGGTAGGCGATGATGATCAGTCTATCTATGAATGGCGTGGCGCCGACATCCGCAATATTCTAGATTTCGAGCGCGACTATCCTGATGCTCGTGTTGTGAAGCTGGAGCAGAACTACAGGTCAACTCAGAACATCCTAGATGCTGCAAACCGCGTCATAGCCCGCAACAAGGGGCGGAAGGAGAAGAGCCTTTGGACTTCACGCGGTCCCGGTTCCATGATTGCCGTGTACAGTGCCGAGAACGAACGGGATGAGGGCAGGTTCATTGCAGATGAGATTCAGCGGCTTGCGTCGGCTGAAGGAAGAAAATATCGGGATTTTGCCGTCCTTTACAGGGTGAATGCGCAGTCGAGGGCGATCGAGGAAGTCTTCTTGAACAGGGGCATGCCCTACAAGATTGTGGGAGGACTCAAGTTCTACGAGCGGCGCGAGATAAAGGACGTGTTGGCCTACTTGAGGGTTATTGAGAACCCAGAGGATTCTCTGGCCCTTGAACGGATAATCAATGTTCCGCGCAGAGGGATCGGTGATGCCACGCTCGGCATAGCCCAGAAATTCGCAGCAGAGGCGGGCGCGTCTCTATACCAAGGAGTGGAGCTGGCCGCTAAGTCCCCGGATACTCCGAACCGGGCCAAGAATGGACTAGTGCAGTTTCTTGAGCTGATACAGGGTCTTGTTTCAAAGAAGGGGAAGGCCACGGTCTCCCAACTGGTTGAGATGGTGCTGGAGAATACAGGATACATTCGTGAGCTGGAGCGAGAGCAGACCTTGGAAGCGGAGGGCAGGATCGAGAACCTCAGAGAGCTTCTCACCGTGACTCAGGAGTTCGAAGCAAGGCAAAGCCAAAACGTGGCAGAGAACGAGGAAGAGAGCGACGGCTCGATGAACATAGGAGCTTTTTTGGAAGAGGTATCGCTCCTTACGGACTTGGACAGAGCTGATCTTTCAGATGATTCCATTACACTGATGACAATGCATGCAGCAAAGGGCCTTGAGTTCCCGGTAGTATTCATGGCCGGCATGGAGGAAAACGTTTTCCCCCTTGCGCGATCTGCTCATGATGACCGATCCTTGGAGGAGGAGCGGCGCCTCTGCTACGTCGGAATAACCCGGGCAAAGGACAGGCTCTACCTTGTGCACGCAGTGACGAGAATGATCTATGGCTCAACTATGGTGAATTCGCCGTCGCGATTCCTGGGAGAGGTTCCGGAGGATCTGCTCGTTGATGCTATGTACGAAAGACGGACTGCTTGGGGCAGATCGGGCTTGCGCACTCCTACAGTGGCCCCAGGGATTGGAACTCCTGCTCGAACCCTTGGAATGCGTCCACAGGCAGTGTTGAAGCAGAGTAAGGGCAAGGCCCAGAGGATTCAAAGCCGTGCTGGGCACGCCAGCGCAGGATACTCGGCAGGCGATCACATCAGGCATGCCAAGTTCGGCGAAGGAACAGTAGTGGCGGTCACAAGGGGTGGAGACGATTGGATCATAACGATCGCATTCCCGGAAGGGGGAATAAAGCACTTCGCGCAGGGTTTCGCGCCTATGGAGAAAATCTAGAGGCCGGGGGGTGGCTGAGTTGACGGATGCGGTCGGCAGAGTTGTCGAGCTTAGGGAGCTGTTGCGCCATCACAACTGGAGATACTACGTTCTCGACGACCCGGAGATCACTGATGCGGAGTATGACGCACTCATGCAGGAGCTTGTTGCTCTGGAAGATGCCCATCCGGAGCTCTATGATCCTCATTCCCCGTCGAAGAGGGTCGGGGGCGCTGTGTCAGCCGGATTTGAGCCCGTATTTCACGCGATCCCAATGTTGTCGCTGGCTAACATGTTCGATGAGGGTTCACTGAGGGCCTTCGACGTGCGAGTCAAGAGAGCGACCAGGTTGGACAAGATCCAATATGTGGCTGAACCGAAGATTGACGGCCTGGCCATCAGCCTTACATACGAGGGCGGAAGGCTTGCGGTTGGGGCAACACGGGGAGATGGAGAACGAGGCGAGGATGTAACTCACAACTTGAGGACCATACGTGCGATACCGCTGGTATTGCCCGAAGGCGCCCCGGACGTAATCACGGTGCGTGGCGAGGTTTACATGCGCAAGCCTGAGTTTGAGCGGCTGAATCGCGAACGGGCTGGCCGGGGTGAGCCCCTCTTCGCAAATCCGAGGAATGCTGCAGCGGGATCACTGCGACAGCTCGATCCCAGAGTAACTGCCTCAAGGAACCTTGATGTATTCTTTTACTATCTTCCAGAAGCAGAAACGCACGGCATCAAGACTCATTGGGATGCACTTGAATTCATACGTTCATTAGGGTTTCGAGTAAATCGCGAGATCACCCTTTGCGATGGCCTCGAGGAGGTGCTCGACTTCATCCATGAAGTGGCAGAGCTGCGGCCAACGCTTCCTTATGAGATAGACGGTGTAGTCGTCAAAGTCAATAGGCTGGATCTTCAGCGTGATCTTGGGCTTACTTCGCATTCGCCCCGATGGGCTTCGGCATTCAAATACCCAGCACAGCAGGTGAGAACTAGGGTTCTCGACATAGTGGTGCAGGTAGGGCGGACCGGGGTTCTTACTCCGACGGCCGTTTTCGAGCCGGTTGATGTTGGCGGTGTCACGGTGAGCCGTGCCTCGCTTCATAATGAGGATTATGTGCGGGCCAAGGATGTGCGGGTGGGCGATGCAGTCATAATCCAACGGGCCGGGGATGTTATCCCTGAGGTGGTCCGGGTAGTCACGGAAGAACGGACCGGGGAAGAAATAGAGTTTCAGATGCCCCGAACCTGTCCGGCGTGTGGTTCTGAAGTGCTACGCGAAGCGGGAGAGGCAGCGACGCGCTGTATCAGCCTGTCATGCCCCGCAAGGCTTCGCGAAGGGTTGATCCATTTCGCCTCAAAGGGTGCCATGGACATCGAGGGGTTGGGGCCCTCCACGATTGATAAGCTGTTGGATGCAGGTTTGATCAGGGACGTGGCGGACATATATGCCCTTACCGAAGATGACCTCATTGGACTTGATGGCATGGGCGAGAAGTCGGCGGCCAAGCTTCTTGCGGCCATTGAACAGAGCAAGTCTAACGGGCTCCATCAAGTCATCTTCGCCCTTGGCATTCGTCTGGTGGGAGTAACAGTCTCGAAATTGCTCGCTGTGTCATGCGGGTCTATGGATGCGATCATGAGGGCGAGCTACGATGATCTGCTGCAGATTCCAGAGGTCGGGCCTGCGATTGCCGATAGTGTGGTCTCTTTCTTCTCTTCCGAGATGAATGTTGAGACTGTTGGAAGGTTGGCTGCAGCCGGAGTAAGAATGTCGGCTGAGCTTGAAGAGGAAAGGCCGGCTGCTGCAGAATTTGATGGAAAGGCGTTCGTTTTTACAGGGACGCTTACGAGCCTGACTAGGCAGAAAGCGGAGAAGGCAGTGGAGAGCCTTGGTGGACGCTCAGGTTCCAGTGTGAGCCGGAAGACGGATTACGTCGTGGCAGGGGAGAGTGCAGGATCCAAGTTTGCCAGGGCCCGCGAACTCGGCGTCACTGTCCTGACCGAGCAGGAATTCGCTGAGATGCTGAAACAGGCAGGATACGAACTTCGTAACGATGGTGGTGAGTGAGTTGGGTGTTTCAAAGGAGGAGACAGCCCATATTGCTGAGTTGGCCAGATTGAGCTTGGATGAAGCAGAACTTGCCCAGGCTCAGTATGACCTTTCCGAGATAGTCAACTATGTGAACAAGATTGCCAGCTTGAACACGGACGGGGTAGCCCCGACCGTTCAGCCTTGCGCGGTTCCAAATGTGTGTCGTGAAGATGTGGTCCTCCCTTCACTCAGCCGTGAGGAGGCACTTGCCAATGCCCCTGACAGGCAAGGCGAGTTTCTCCGGGTTCCCAGCATCATGGAGGGGAAGGGGGTAGACGAATGAAGCTATGTGACATGACAATTCATGAGCTTGCCGAGCTTTTGGAGGCGGGTGAAGTATCATCCAAAGAAATAACGGAGTCTGTCTTCGAACGGATTGACGGGGTAGAGGAATCAGTCGGCGCATATGTGACAGTCTTGAGCGATGAGGCGCTGGAGCAGGCAGATGCGGCGGACGAGCGAATAGCCCATGCCCGGAAATGCGGAGACTTCTCCGGCATTAGCCCCCTCACAGGGATTCCCTTGGCCCTGAAGGATAACATCTGCACCAAGGGTATCAGAACGACATGCTCGTCAAGAATGCTTGAGGACTTTGTGCCGCCATATGATGCCACCGTGGTAGAGCGCTTGCAGGGTTTGGGCGCAGTAATCGTTGGAAAGACCAACATGGACGAGTTTGCCATGGGCTCATCCACTGAGAATTCAGCATTCCACATTACTCGGAATCCCTGGGATCTCCAGAGAGTGCCGGGCGGGTCAAGCGGCGGATCTGCGGCGGCTGTTGCAGCCGGCGAGGCAATAGGTGCGCTGGGAACTGATACAGGGGGTTCGGTGCGTCAACCTGCTTCATTTTGCGGTTTGGTGGGTATGAAACCCACGCATGGAAGGGTGAGCAGGTACGGAGTAGTGGCGTTTTCATCCTCTCTAGATCAGGTTGGACCCATAGCGAAGGATGTTCGGGATTGCGCGATCATGTTGGCTGCCATATCAGGCCGTGACACGCGGGATGCCTCATGTTCACCGGAACCGGTTCCGGATTACTCCAGTTCTCTGAAGGCTAATATTGAAGGCCTCACAGTCGGAGTTCCTGCCGAGTTTCGTCATTCAGGGCTCGATAGCGGCATAAAAGAGCTTGTGGATGGCGCCGCTAGAATGCTGGAAGAGGCAGGTGCGAGAGTGGTTGAGGTGTCATTGCCCCATTCTGAGCACGCGATAGCAGCCTACTACCTCGTTTCCAGTGCAGAGGCCAGCTCGAACTTGGCACGCATCGATGGGATAAGGTATGGGTACAGAGCTGTGGACGCCTCTGACGTTCAGGAACTGATACGAAGGAGCAGGAGCGAGGCGTTCGGGCCTGAGGTGAAGCGCCGCATAATGCTGGGCACTCACGCTCTAAGCTCGAAACATTACGAGGAATACTACCTCAAGGCTCAGAAGGTGCGAACTCTGATCATTGGAGACATGAATGAAGCTTTCAAGAAATGTGACTGCATGATTTGCCCCACATCTCCAACGGTGGCGTTCAAGGTAGGCGAGAAGCCCAATGACCCAGTGGCTGTCTACCTGATGGACATCTACACCACCATAGTCAATCTCACAGGAGTGCCTGCGGTATCTGTACCATGCGGAGCCCTTGACGGGATGCCCGTTGGGGCCCAGCTAATAGGAAGAGCTTTTGACGAGGGCACACTGCTCAAAATCGCACATAGCCTGGAAAAGGCTTGCGCGATATCAGACAGGCGGGCACCGATTGCAGCCATGGATGGGAGGCGAGGCAAGTGATGCAAGACTATGAAGTGGTCGTTGGAATAGAAGTCCACGTTGAGCTCGCCAGTGAGTCCAAGGTATTCTGCGGGTGCAGGACGGCTTTTGGGGCTGAACCAAATACGCAGACATGCCCTGTATGCCTTGGTATGCCGGGCGCGTTGCCTGTGCTCAACAGAAGGGCTTTGGAGTACGCGATTCGCACTGCCCTTGCCCTCAATTGCTCGATAGTAGATCGCACCAAGTTCGATCGCAAGAACTACTTCTACCCTGATCTGCCCAAGGGCTATCAGATATCTCAGTATGACTTTCCAATCGGGAGCGACGGGTACATTGATGTAGACGTTGACGGAGAGCCTAAGCGGATCAGGATAAAGAGAGTCCACCTTGAGGAGGAGACGGCCAAGCTGATGCATGCAGGAGATGACATCATCTCCGCCAGCCACTCGCTGCTCGACTTCAACAGGTCAGGGATTCCCCTTGTTGAGATCGTCTCAGAGGCCGACATGAGGTCGCCCGATGAGGCAAGGGCTTATCTTAACAAGCTGCGTTCCATTCTCCTTGCAATAGGTGTGTCCGACTGTAAGATGGAGGAGGGCTCTATGAGATGTGAAGCTAATATCTCAGTGATGCCCCGTGGGTCCAAGAGGTTCGGAACATTGGTGGAGTTGAAGAATATTGCCTCGTTCAGGGCTGTGCACAGGGCCATACAGTATGAGGCCGCAAGGCAGATAGAGATTGTCAGCTCCGGAGGAGAAGTGGCGAGGGAAACGAGGCATTGGGATGATGCTAAGGGTGAGACTGCATTCATGAGGGGAAAGGAAGAGGCGCACGATTACCGCTACTTCCCTGACCCGGATCTTGGCCCGATTGTGATCGAAAGGCCTTGGGTGGATAGAATCAGGGATGAGATGCCGGAACTGCCTGATGCCAAAGGCGAAAGGTATATGCGCGAGTGGGATCTGCCGAAGTATGATGCGTCCCAGATAGCAGACTCCCAAGACCTATCGGAGTTTTTCGAGAAGACCTGTGCGATTGTGGGAGATGGAAGAGAGGTTGCCAAGTGGATTCTCGGAGAAGTGCTGGCCTCTCTTAACGCGACAGGCATTGAGCTTTCGGAGTCGAAGCTGACTCCTGAGCTCATGGCAGAGCTTATAGAGCTTGTGAAGGCCGGGAAGATATCGGGCAAGAT
>JAQVXE010000072.1 GCA_028709305.1 Bacillota bacterium
AAACCTTTCCTACCATGCCTCGGAGTGTGAGATCATGTGCTGTGACTGGAACCAGCTGCATGTCGTTGTAGAAGCTTATTCCCGCTTTCATGTAGTCTCGAGTTTTCTGCTGCGTCAGGTCTTCTTCATTGGGGAACATATCGGTAGCCTCGAAGTGCTGTTCACCCTGAAATTCGAAGGCCACACCCAACTCTCCGTATTCTCGATCGAATTCCATCCGACTTCCCGTTGGCCAGTTCAGCAACCACGAAGGTCGAGAATGGTCCAGGTAGTTCGATGATGCGACCAGGTAATCAAGCCAGCAGGTCATGAGCCATTCGCCTGCGCGCGACACGTTCCATCTATCGCGCTCGATCAGGTTTGCGATTTCTGATTCTACACGGATGGGCCATGTGGCCACGAACTTTCTCATCCTGGAGCGCGGTGTGCTGATATCAGAAACCCATCCTGTAGATTCGAGATGCGCTAGCAGAGGGCTTACAGAATGACGATGAGCGTCAATGCCTCTGGCAATGCCGCCTATGGATTGGGTTCCACTGGTTACGAGGAACAGATAAGCGCCGATCCCGCGGGGACAGCTCCTTGTGTCTTCAAAAAGAGCCTTTGGAACTACATGTTCGATGTGCTGGCGAAAGGACATCTGCGATTCACCTCGGAAGAACAGGTTGGGAACCCGAACATTGCACCCATAGTCTACCAGAAATGGGTTACGGCGGCAACACGATCTCCCGCGTTCAGACCGGTTAGCCCGAAGAGGACGGCTTGTCGGCGGTAGGATGGCCTGAACGAGGCGTCAGGTGAAGGCCTTCAAGGCCGAGGGGAGAAATCAGCTTTGAAAGACATCGTATCGTTGGATTGCCGGGAAGATTCGCAGGCTTCCCAACACTAGCGGGACAGAGGGGGTCCACCTGTGAACGGCATTGAATCAGAGGCCCCAATAAAGATCGAAGTCGAGGCGACTGGCGGAACCTCTGTTGCCCCAGGCGATAAGGTGCGCCGCGGCCAGGACCTGGGCATATCCCCCGACTTCAGTGGACGCGTCACGTGCCCTGTCGACGGAGTAGTAGAGGCATGCAGATTCGACCCTGGCACGCACCGGTTTAAGATAATCATTATCCCCAAGAATGGAGAGAAGGTATAGACTAGACGCAGATTTACAACACTGCCACCAGCAAATGATCAAAGGAGGAGTAGGAAAGTGGTAAGACATGTAGTCATGTGGCGACTGGCAGACGAGGCTGCCGGCGCTGCAAAGGAGCACAATGCCGGCCGAATCAAAGAGGGGCTCGAGGCCCTTGTCGGGCAGATTGAGGGCCTAGCAGACCTGAAGGTAGGCATAAACGCCATCGAATTGCCCGGCAACTACGACATAATACTCATAGCCGATTTCCAGGATGAAGCTGCACTAGAGCGCTACCAGACCCATCCTGAGCACGTGAAAGTAGCTAACTTCATAAAGCAAGTAAGGTTGGAGCGTGTTGCAGTGGATTACGTCATATGACGTAATCCCTGCACGCCCACTCCTAGCTCAATTTCCCAATGGCCTCCAGCATCTTTGGCACTCCAGTAGTTGCCTTGTCGCGGATGAAGGTGATCTCCCGCCATGAGGGAACGGCAACTTCCTTAGGGTCAACCACAAAAATAGGTGTGCTAGAGGGAACGAACTGGGCCAGTGCCGCCGCAGGATAGACCATCAGGGAACTGCCCACTACTGCGAAAACGTCGGCACTGTGGGCGATTTCCGCCGCTTCAGACATTGCTGGCACAGCTTCACCGAACCAGACTATGTGGGGCCTTAGCTGTGATCCCAATTCGCATTTGTCTCCCCAGTTGAGCTCGGTACCTTCTATGTCATAGATTAAGGATGGGTCAGCTGTGGAACGCGCTTTCTTCAGCTCGCCGTGAAGATGCAACACCTTAGTGCTGCCTGCACGCTCATGGAGGTCGTCGATGTTCTGCGTAATGATGTGCACATCGAATCCCTCATCCGCTTCTGCGAGCGCCAGATGGGCAGCGTTGGGCTTGGCCTCGTAAAGGCCTTTTCTTCGCTCGTTGTAGAAATCGAGGACCAGTTTAGGATCCCGCCGCCATCCTTCCGGGCTCGCTACTTCCATTATGTCGTAGTCGTGCCAGAGTCCATCTGAGTCGCGAAAAGTTCTTATTCCGCTTTCAGCACTGATCCCGGCGCCGGTCAGGACTACAAGCTTCTTCATAAGCCGAACACTCTTCCCTTCCTGTTCATTTGGATACTCTGTCAAGCCTCAGATCGTCCTCTCGTGCGTGCGTGCAGCCGAAGCGACCTGCAGGCTCGTTTGATTCTCACGAAAGGCTTCTACTACCTATTATACCAGCAGGATCCAACGGAGCAGGGTTGGTGTAGCGGGCCATACGTGCTGTCCCACTATGTGGTTGGTCGTATGGCCCGGGAGGTCCTGCCGAAGTATGCCTGCCATCTAATCGGCTATTAGCTGAAGCGATTACCCACTTGCGGCTCCAGACCGTACCATCCTCACCATCCTCGTGGCGCCTGCACCGAATCAGCCCTTACGTGTTTTCCGCGATCTAGCGGTAGGACTTGGGAGGCGTGATTGTCAAAAGCCGTGCTGGGGCCACCAACCGTAAGTTGGGACAGCGCGTATGGGTCGGCAACCTGAAGGTATACCCGGCCCCGATGGAGAATGTTACCGGCAAGCCAGATCCACGGAGGGGTAGACAACATGCTCGTTCTTACACGGAAGGCCAAGCAGAGCATCATGATAGGTGACGGCATTGAGATCACTATCGTTGAGATCAAGGGCGACTCCGTCAAGGTGGCCATCGACGCCCCACGCCACGTTCCTGTTCACCGCCGCGAGGTGTACGAGGAGATCCAGCGCGAGAACAGAGAGGCTTCTCTTGCGTCGGTAGAAGATGTGACCACCATCGAAGAGCTCCTGGGAGGAAACGAGTAAGCTTCGATTCTCTTGCTCTAGCCCAAATAGTCTGCTTGAGGTATAAATTCCTTACCGCAGATGCCGATAACATTAACAGAGCTACTTGTCTTAGCTTTGTGTTATTGCGTGGTCTGCGGCGTTCGCATTTTCAAAGGGCTGGGCACGGAGGCCGCGCCCTGTATATAAACCCAGCATGGAGGTGTCGTCTATGCGCTCAGAAAGGATATCAGGTGTATCTTCCATAGACATGCAGGTTTCAAGGACGTCCTGGAACTGGCAGACCCCCAGGAAACAACAGGGGGATGTAAGAACGCAGGTGCGACGAGCCAACAGGGCCTTGGAAGCTCTTGATGTTCAGGCAAAGTTTTCGGTTCATGAGGGCACTGGGCAGATCATGGTAAAGCTTGAAGACATGGAAACCGGGGAGATCCTGAAAGAGATCCCACCCGAAAAGATGCTCGATCTGGTTGCCAAGATGACTGAAATGGCCCGCGGGATAATCAGCGAAGAAGCTTGAGCGAGGGGTGAGTGGCAGTGGCAGGGGATTTCCGCATTTCCGGGCTGGCGTCGGGCTATGATACGGCGCAACTTGTTGAACAGCTCATAGCGATCGAGCGCAGGCCCGTGCTTCAGATGCAGAAGAGGCAGGATAGGATAAAGGCCAGATCTGATGCGTGGCGCGACATAACTACGCGTCTTTCGAACCTTAAGTCCAGGATTTCTTCGCTGAAGCTTGCTGGCACCATGAACGCCAAATCGGCTTCTTCTTCTGATGACAAGCTGCTTACGGCGACGGCAGAACCGGGCGCGGCCAATGCTGTGTACAGGATATGGGTGGATCAACTAGCAACGTCCACCAAGGTGATTTCTGGCGGCCAGGTCGGCAGAGAGCTTGATCTGGATGTCAAGCTGTCAGACGCGGGCTTTGCGATCACGCCCACCCTTGGAACGTTCACCATCAATGGTGTGGCAATTCGCATCGACGCTGACACGGTTATGAGCGATGGCGTCGATGGTTCCGACTCCAATTCGATTCTTGGCAAGATTAACTCCTCAGGCACAGGCGTTACGGCCTCGGTTGAGGGGAACAGGCTAGTCCTTCGGGCTCAGCCCGATGCTGGGCCTATTCGTCTGGGAAGCGGAGGCGACACAAGCAACTTTCTTACGGCAGCCAAAGTCCTCGGCGTTCCCGCCAGCGACACCATTGCCAGCTACGGGGCGCTCGGCGTGGCCAAAACTACGACGGGGCTGAACAAGGCCAGGCTAGCCACGGGGATATCTCACTCCGTAACAGGCGGGGTCGTTGAGGGCGAGGTCGAGGGCAAGCTGGCGACGGCGCTGGAAGAGGGGACAACTGTCACGTTCACCTATCGAGGCCAGGAGTACACAACTGGCGCACTCTCTGGCGGCGATGACATGGAACTCATCGCGGCGGAGCTTCAAGCGAAGATGAACGAAGCCGCAGGGCTGGATCTGGGAGTCATAAGAGTCCGCGTGTCTGGGCTTGAGGGAAAGGCGAACGACAGGTTCGTGATCACAGATACCGCCGCGCCCGAAGGCGAATCTGACAATTCGGTAATTGTGAATGAGGCTTCCTCTGATCTCAAGCTTAGGATAGCTGACGGAGCTACAACCAAGGGAATGTTCAAGATAAACGGTGTGGCGATTCAGTATGACGCCAGCCGTGATGCCATAAATGACATCATTAACCGTATCAATGCATCGACTGCCAACGTGACGGTCGCCTACGACGGTTTGTCGGACAGGCTTGTGCTGACCTCAAAGGAGACGGGCGGCCTGACAATTGCCATGGATGATGTGGGGGGCAACTTTCTTGCTGCCACGGGCCTTGCTGGCGCGGAGCAGGAATATGGGAAGAGCGCTCTCTTCAGGATCGACGGGGTGCAGGGTGGGGCCCAGCTGTCGTCTGCGTCGAACACAGTCTCCGGAGTTCTGACGAATGTCACGTTCAACCTAAAGGACGTGGGCATGGACGCGGTTACTTTGACAGTCTCGCAGAACGTGGATTCTGCCTGCAACGCTATCCGGGGGTTTGTCGACCAGTACAACTCCACGATGGACCTCCTGTCAAGCCTGACGGCGTATGACAAGGAAACGGATACGGCCGGGGCTCTTCAGGGCAACTCGGCTGTCCGTGGCATTCAGACCTCGTTGCGCCGGCTTGCAATGGCCTCTGTGGAAGGACAACCCCAAGGCTTCGACTCGCTGCTTGCGATAGGCATCTCCACAGGAGCGCCGGGCAAGGCCAGCTCCAGGACGGGCGCGCTCACCATCGATGAAGCCAAACTGAAGGAAGCGTTGAATACCGACCCCCAATCTGTCCTGAGGCTCTTTGGCGAGGCAGAGCAGGGTATCTCGGTGCAGTATGAAAAGTACATTGACGAGCTTGTGAAGGGCACATCGGGCCTGATATCCAAGACCCAAGACATCTTGAAGGAACAGACGAGGCAGATAAGCCGTCGGATGGAAGAGATGGAGGCCCGCCTCGAAAAGCGAAAAGAATCGCTGGTGAGGCAGTACACTCAGATGGAAAAAGCTCTGGCTGCGATGTATCAGCAACAGATGTGGATGGATGCGCAGCTTAATTCGATGGGAACATGGTAAAAGCCTGTAATAGGCGAGGGAAGGGTGAAGTCAGGATGATCGCGACTGCTCACAACAGATACATGGAAGTGCAGGTTCAGACAGCACCTCCCGAGAACCTCGTTCTCATGCTGTACGATGGCGCCATGAGGTTTGCAACTCAGGCGAAGGCCGATCTTGCGGCGGGGAACCGGGAGGCTGCGCACAACAACCTTACCCGAGCCCAAGACATTATGGGCCAACTGATGGGTTCGCTCAACATGGAGATCGGGGAGATAGCCGAAAACCTCTTCAGTCTTTATGAGTACATGCAGTACCGGCTGGTTGAGGCGAACATAAAGCAGTCTGCAGGGCACATCGACGAGGTCCTTCAGATGCTTGGCGAGCTTCGTCAGACATGGGCCGAGGCGGTTCGGGAATATCGAGGACAGTCCGCTGGGAGTGTACGTCCAGGTGGGAATGTGAATGGGGGCCGCTAGATTGACGGGTTCTGGTTCGCTTCCTGATGTTGCTTCTTTGGTGGAACGGATACACACATGCCGCGTGGAGGAACTGACACGGTACGAGCAGCTGCTCGAGCTGTCGCATGCGCAGCGCACAGCCATAATCCAGAGCGACACTGATTCTCTCGTCTGGGCGACTGAGGAGAAGGGCAGATTGATCCAGATGATTGAAACCCTGGACCTGAGAATCGCAGGCCTTATCGATGACATCTCGATGCTTGTCGGGGATGGCAGCCAGATTCATCGATGCCGATATCCCGAGCTCGGCTCAGGTTTGGGTTGCCCAATCAATGCTAGGATAGCTCACACAATGAAGGAGATTCTCGAGGCTGAGGGCGAGAACCAAGCCTTGCTGGAGGATGCCATAAGCGTGATGGGCAACGAGGTAAAGCAGCTCGATGCGGGCGGCAAGGCAGTCAAAGCCTACCAGGGCCGTTCTCAAGGCGCACCCGCCGGGAACCTAGACGAAACCTTCTGAATGCCTCGACGAATACCGTAGAGACCCTGTGCCACATAGTTCTCCTTATACAGTTTTCAGTCAAACAAGAAGGATATCTGGAACTATCTGAAGAATTCAAACACTGTTGCATGTGTGAATGCCATTATCTTGAGTGGCGTTTGCTGGCTTCTTCAGATGGGGGTCACTATTGTGGAAACGGGTGTCACAAACGGGGCCACAGCGCCTGCAGGGCGCGTGCTCATCGTTGATGATGAAATCAATATGCAGGTTGTGCTATCTGCTGCTTTCGAAGATGCGGGTTTCGCAACTGGCACTGCATCTACAGGGACAGAGGCTATTCAGGCTTTTACTGAAGCAGACTTTGATCTTCTGCTGCTCGATCTCAAGCTGCCAGACATGACAGGAATCGATGTGTTCAGGCGTGCGCGGGAAGTAAGGCCTGGAATTATAGTCATAATGATAACCGCCTATTCTTCAGTGGAAACTGCCATACAGGCCATGAAGATGGGCGCTTATGATTACATCACCAAACCATTCAACGTGGAGAAACTCCTTATGGTGGCAGGGAATGCCATCGAGGCCAGGCGGCGCTCCCAGAGAGCTTCAGGTGCTGCGGCCGCACGCCATGAAGCGGCGGGTGGAGATGCTGATGGGGCGTGCGATGAAGGCGCTTGCGACGGGGGCAAGTCTGCACGGGCTTCGCTGGATGCTGCCTGGACCCTTTCAGGCATCGACCTTGGGGCTGAGGACGAGGATTTTGACGGGATTGTCGGGGTTACGGCTCGGATGAGGCGACTGATGGAGATGTCGCGGGATATTGCTCCCACTAATGCCACCGTTCTCATCTACGGCGAGAGCGGAACCGGGAAAGAGCTGGTTGCAGATTACATACATAAGAAGAGTCTCAGGGTCGGAGGACCTTGCGTCAAGGTCAACTGCGCCGCAATTCCTGAGCCCCTTCTAGAGTCCGAGCTCTTCGGGCACGAAAAGGGCGCTTTCACCCATGCTGTCACAAGGCGGCTTGGAAGGTTTGAGCTTGCCGATAAGGGCTCCATATTCCTGGACGAAGTGGGCGAGATGTCCCCTGCAATGCAGGCTAAGCTGCTCAGGGTTCTTCAGGAGAAGGAATTCGAGCGTGTCGGGGGCACTGAGACTATAAAAGTGGATGTAAGGGTGATCGCAGCCACCAACCAGAACCTGAGACAGGCTGTACTCAACGGAAGCTTCAGAGAAGACTTGTATTACAGACTGTCAGTTGTTCCACTCTTCCTTCCCCCACTGCGCGAGCGCAAGCGAGATATTCCCCTTCTGTGCGCAAGGTTCGTCGACAAGTACAACGAAGAGTTTGGCAGGAGAGTCTCGGGTGTTTCGCCTGAGGCACTTGAGATGCTTGCCGAACACGATTGGCCTGGCAACATTCGGGAACTGGAGAATGCGATTGAACGGGCTGTGCTTCTTGCCAGAGAGGATGTGCTGTCGGCTAGCGACTTCCATCTTGGGATAGACCCGGCCAAGGTGATATCCCTTGGAAGGTCTGGTTTGGGCGAAGATTCGAGTCTGTCTTGGGATGGCGGGGACGGCGATGCGGAGGAGTCCGTCGCTGCAGAGGCCAATGGTTACATCGAGACTGTAGGCCCGGACGGAAGTCCGTTGTCGCTGGAGGAGATAGAGAGGCGCCACATAAAGGCGGTTCTGGAGCAATGCGATTGGAACAGGACTCAGGCAGCCAAGGTTCTCAACATTGCCAGGCGCACTCTGATAAACAAGATCAACAAGTACGAATTGTAGCCTCTTGAACCTGTACAAGGGCTGTAGCGGCTGTGTGCTACGCCTTTCTCAAGCACAGAATCTCCCTACAGAGGATGTGATCGCCAGTGGGAAGTGCGCGCACAAGGTTGTGGGTGCCCGGAGCCATGTTGGCCACTCTCATATCGGCCAGGTTCGTCTACGGCTGGTTTGCTCCTGTTGCCGGTGTCTGGTGGACAGCGGCCATCGATGCCGGCCTCGTCGCTTGCCTGTTGCTAGTGGTCTCTTACTATGTGAGAATAGTCAAATCCCGCACTGCGGCTGCTGAGACTACTGCAGAACGTGCGGGCCACCTCGAACTGCTCACCAGGGAACTTGTAGACCACGAAGTTGTAATGAGGGAAGAACTCGTCCGTGGCCATCATGAGCTGAACGAGAGGATCGTTAGGCTGTCGGGCCTCCTGGATGCAAGCAGGGAGCTTGTTGGAGCCAGGGATCTGGAAGATGCTCTCCAGCGCGTGGCTGATATGACACGCACGGTGATGGGTGCCGACAAGGCCATGATCAGTGCGAATATTGGAGACGAAAGCCTAACTGTCATGTCGAATGGTACCGATTGTGAGGATGAGCTTCTCTTCCGGTTCTCCTCGGAGCTCATTGCTCGCGGCGCTGGAGTAGGAGAGCTTTCAGTCGAGTTTGCTAATATCGACTCCGGCAACAGGGATGTAGGCAATCTCCTGGCCATCATATCTGCTTTTGCAAGCGCTGCCATTGAAAATGCGGTGCTCTACCGCAACCTGACCTATGTCAATGAGAGGCTTCAAGTGTCGCGCAGATATGCCGAAAGGCTAGTTGAAGAGGTGCCTGTAGGCATGGTTGTGATAGACGATGAATTCCGTGTGATCACCTGGAATCGGGCGTTGGCCGAGAGCGTTGGGATCCCCTCACATGTTGCAGAGGGCATGAGCCTATGCGAGATCATGACGGGTGCAGATGTGAAGAGGTTCTTGGACATGATTGAGGAGACGGCGAGTAAGGCAGATTCCACAGTAATAGAGACACTGACTTTGCATGTTGAGGATGGAGACGATTATGTTTTCCGGTTGATTGTCTCGCCGGTGGAACGCCTATTCGGAGAGAACCAGGGTTATATCATCATGACTGAGGACGTAACTGACAAGGCGCGACTTGGGGAGCAAATGAAGCAGGCGGAGAGGCTGAAAATTTTGGGCGAGTTTGCTGCGGGTATGGCTCACGAGATAAACAACCCCATGGGCATCATCTCAGCGTGTGCCGAGGTGATGGCAAAGAAGCTTTCACGTGGTGGGCCTGAGCTTGCAGACTGTGTGAAGACTGCCCAGATAATACAGGATGAAGCCATAAGATGCTCGTCAATAGTCAAGAATCTTCTCGGTTTTGCCAGGCAGAGCGAGATGAATCCCGATGAGGTGGATATCAGAGGTCTTCTCAATCAGACCCTTGAGTTCATCGGCGGCCGGGCTGCTGCATCTAATGTGGAATTGGTTCTTGACGTCGATGACAATTTCCCTCTGGTGATTGGCGATGCGCACCAGCTTGAACAGGTCTTCCTCAATTTGTC
>JAQVXE010000073.1:0-1727 GCA_028709305.1 Bacillota bacterium
TCAATCCCCTCTCAATTGTTTACTCACTATTCAACCTATTCCATTGGACTAGTAGTATGTATGGCTGGCTCGAGTGCTGGAGCTGAAGATGTATCGTAACAAAATTATAACACGGAATGGAGGTGTTGCATTGAGAGGCGGAACGGAGCTAACAAGAGAGAAATTAATAAGATTTCAGAGATAATAGTAGATTTTGCTACATTATATGCGATTTTATGTAGAAGCAGGAAAGAGCAGTAAGGTAATAGAATACAGTTCGCACGACAATACCTTGCCTGGAGGGCGCATGTTGCGCCCCCTAAAAACTACTAAACAGGAGGAGAGTAGCGTAATGGTCAAGAGAAGTGTCCTCGCGGTCGTAGCGCTCGCTCTGATTTTGGGACTTGCTAGTGTCTCTATCGGAGCTGCTGATTTCAAGATCGGCGTAGTCACAGGAACTGTCTCGCAGGGTGAAGATGAATACCGTGGCGCTGAGGCCGTTATACAGAAGTATCCTGGGCTCATACTGCACCGGTCCTATCCTGACAACTTCATGCAGGAGCAGGAGACGACTATAGCCCAGATTACCGGGCTGGCCTCTGACAGGCAGGTCAAGGCGATAGTCATCAACCAGGCTGTCCCGGGCACTGTTGCTGCCATTCGCAAGGTTCGCGAGATTAGGCCGGATATCATCTTCGTCCTAGGCGAGCCACATGAGGATCCTGAGGTAGTCGAGAAGTATGCAGATCTTTCACTGATTCCAAATAACATAGCTCGTGGCACTACCATAATCCAGCTGGCACACAAGATGGGCGCAAAGACATTCGTGCACTACTCCTTCCCGAGGCACATGTCTTATGCCGACTTGGCCAAGCGTCGGGATATTATGGAGGCAGAGTGCAACAAGCTGGGGATTAGGTTCGTATACGGCGCCGCGCCCGACCCGATGGGCGAAGGCGGACTCCCTGCAGCGCAGCAGTTCATCCTTGAGGATGTGCCCCGGAAGATCGGGCAGTATGGGAAGGACACGGCGTTCTTCTCAACCAACTGCGGAATGCAGGAGCCCCTCATAACCGCGGTCATGAAGGCCGGCGGCATATTCCCTGAGCAGTGCTGTCCTAGCCCGACCCATGGTTATCCCGGTGCGCTCGCTCTGGAGATCACCGATGACATGAAGGGAAACTTCCCCGCCATCATCAGGGCGATCAACAATGAGGTCGTAAAGCGAGGCCAGGCGGGCCGCATGGCCACATGGCCGGTTGCCACAGGATACCTGAACACCATTGCTGGGGTGGAAGTGGCCAAGCTGGCCGTGGAGAAGAAGCTCAACCACAAGGACATGGAGGCTGTGAGAAAGGTAGTCCAGGCGATTGCCGGCACTCCAATGCAGTTTGAACGGCTGAGTGCGGGCGGGCAGTTCTACCGCTATCTAGTCGACTCGATCATCTTCGGCGTTTCGGTCAAGTAGTTGAGGCGCCGCAATTCAGAATCCGAGTAGGCGCCGGGCCACGAATCGCCCGGCGCCTGCCCGTAATCTCCTTCCACGTTAACGAGAGGGGCTTGGCCATGGAAACAACAGGAGGAAATGTCCTTGAGCTGAAGGGCATAAGCAAAAGCTTCTTCGGAACACAGGTGCTCAAAGATGTCAACTTGTCTGTCAGGCCGGGGGAGATACATGCGCTCGTCGGCGAGAATGGGGCAGGCAAAACGACCCTGATGAACATCCTCTTTGGCATGCAGGTCATATC
>JAQVXE010000073.1:1827-9555 GCA_028709305.1 Bacillota bacterium
GTGGCGAGATACTTGGCATTGGCGGGTTGGCCGGCCATGGCAAAGTGGGGATCGCCAATGGAGTGATAGGACTCTACCAGTCAACAGGTCGTGTGTTCGCCAATGGAGGCGAACTGAAGCTGAACGATCCCAAAAGCGCGCTTGAGGCAGGCATGGCATTCGTTTCAGAGGATAGGCGCGGGGTCGGATTGCTCCTCGACGAGTCTATTGAGATGAATATTGCTCTCACCGCCATGCAGGTGCAGGGCAAGTTCTTGCGTCCAGGCGGCATTTCCGCTCTGAGGCTGGCAGATGAAGGGCAAATACGCGAACATGCGCTACAAGTCATAAAGGACCTTGATATCAGGTGTACCGGTCCGGAACAGCTTGTGAGAAGGTTATCCGGAGGGAATCAGCAAAAGGTCTGCCTCGCGCGAGCGTTCACCATGCATCCTCAGGTTCTGTGGGTTTCAGAGCCCACCAGGGGGATCGATGTCGGCGCGAAGCAGCTTGTCTTGGATCTTCTGGTCGACTTCAACCGCAAACATGGGATGACGATTATCATGACATCGTCTGAACTGGCAGAGCTAAGAAAGATATGTGATCGGATCGTGATAGTCTATCGCGGGCAGATTGCAGGCGTGCTTCCGCCGGATGCATCAGATGTGGAGTTTGGCCTCATAATGGCCGGCAAGGGTGTTGCGCGAAAGGAGGCTGGTTGATATGGCCGCTACTAAAGAGAAGCCTGAGCAGCGCGTGGTGGGATTCTTCGTTGCTGCCTATGAGCAGCTGGGGCTTCCTCGTCTGATAATCACGTTATTCGTGCTGCTCTTGTTCGTCTTGGCATTTATTATGAAGATGGACCTGACCATCCTTATCGGCGATTCTCTTGTGCGCATAGGAATGAACGGTGTGCTTGCCCTCTCGATGTTGCCCACGATTGCATGTGGTGTTGGGCTCAACTTCGGGTTGCCTGTAGGAGTCATAGCTGGACTAGTAGGCGCGGTAATGAGCATGAACTGGAACCTTCAGGGGTTTGCAGGATTCTTCGTGGCGATCGGAATAGCTCTACCCGTTGCCATGGTTGCCGGCTACATCTACGCCCTGATTCTCGAGAGAGTTCAGGGACAGGAAATGATGGTCGGGACCTATGTGGGATTTTCAATTGTTTCGGCAATGTGCATGTTCTGGCTATTGGCACCCATAAAGAATCCGGCTATGATATTCGCCATTGGAGGACAGGGGCTCCGGTATACTATCACCCTCGACAAGACCTTCGCCAAAGTGCTCAACAACTTCTTGGCCTTCGACGTTTTGGGGGTGACAATTCCCACAGGGTTGCTGCTTTTCTTCGCACTCCTGTGTGTGCTGATGAGCCTGTTTTTCCGGTCTCGAGCAGGTCTTGCCATGCGAACAGTAGGGTCGAACCCCATGTTTGCCAAGTCATCGGGGATGAACGTGCGATACATGAAGATGTGGGGGGTCATCCTCTCAACGGTGCTGGCTGCGGTGGGCATCATCGTCTTTTCCCAAAGTTACGGATTTGTGCAGCTCTATACAGCGCCCCTGTATGCAGCGTTTCCGGCTGTTGCGTCTGTCCTCATAGGCGGAGCTACGCTCAAGCGCGCTACGGTGGGGAACGCCATCATAGGGGTCGTACTCTTTCACACGTTGCTCACAATAGCTCTTCCTGTTACGCAGACAGCTTTACGCGGGGCTGACATAAGCGAAGTTGCCCGTATGATCGTAAGCAATGGCATGATCTTGTATGCCCTTACCCGGGCTGAAAGGAGGTAGCCGGCATGCCTGAAAAGACTGTATCAACTGCTGCAAGGCCGGCCAAGGCCGGAGGGAAGGGCGGAGTGAATCCTTTGAAGCAATGGTCAGTGCCTATCTTCTTCCTGGTGCTCTCCATAGCTGGGATTATCGCTGCCGGGCTCGACATAAACTTCCTTATACACGAGATCACTGCCAGGTTCGGCCGGAACATGCTTCTTGTGTTGTCGCTCCTGATTCCGGTCATGGCAGGATTGGGCCTGAATTTCGGAATAGTAATCGGCGCCATGGCAGGACAAGCAGCGCTAATTATCGTTACCCACTATGGTATGGAAGGGCTTGCGGGTTTCCTGCTTGCCGCCATCATCTCAGTCCCCTTTGCGATGCTGTTCGGGTATCTCAGCGGACGCATCCTCAATCAAGCCAAGGGGCGGGAGATGGTTACCAGCATGATCATGGGCTTCTTCGCAAACGGCCTGTATCAGCTTGTGTTTCTAGTTCTGGTTGGAACGGTAATACCGATGAAGAATACTGTTCTCATGCTTTCGTCCGGAGTAGGTCTGAGGAACACTGTTGACCTTATTGGGTTGGCCGGCTCGCTTGACCGGGCTCTGGATCGACTATGGAATGGATTCGTCATGGGGGAGCTCGGAAACATCCCGATCGGGCCATGGAGGATACCTCTCTTCACGTTAGTGGTGATTGTGGGGTTCTGCTTGTTGCTGTCCTTCATCACCCGCACCAAACTTGGGCAAGAAATGCGGGCGGTCGGTCAAGACATGAACATTGCGCAGGTAGCCGGGATCAATGTGGATCGCACGCGCATGATAGCCATAATCATGTCCACTGTTCTGGCGGCCTGGGGCCAACTGATATTCTTGCAGAACATCGGTACCTTGAACACTTACAATAGCCATGAGCAGGTTGGCATGTTCTCAATTGCCGCCCTCTTGGTTGGAGGCGCCTCTACCAGGCGCGCGACCATCTGGAATGCAGTTGTTGGTGTGCTGCTTTTCCATACACTGTTCGTCGTTTCTCCTTTGGCGGGCCAGCGCCTGATGGGCATTCCCCAGGTAGGGGAGTACTTCAGGAGTTTTCTTGCGTATGGCGTCATTGCTGTTGCCCTGGCGCTCCATGCGTGGCAAACTAAGTCGGAAAATCAGTAAACAGACAACCCCGGCGTGAATATAGTATCTATGGGTCCACCCCATGGGGATTTACTGACGCCGGGAGGTGATGCGGCAAGTGGAGTTCTCTGGCGACTCGGGTCGTAATGATGCTCCCAGAAGGCCGCAGGAGATGGATGCCGCAGCCCATCTGATCCGAGAGAAGGGCTATCCTCTAGAAGAGCGCCTTGGCTTTGGGCCTGGCGCCAGTGTGCAAGGTTACAGCCCATTCGGTCCTGAGCCCGGCGGGCTCCAGGGGACGATCGATTCGGCGGAGGGCTTGGAATCTGCAGAATCTGCGGAACTCTTTGAACCCGGGATTGGCAGGGTGTACGCAGGAGGTTGCAAACCTGGTGCGCCCTTAGGTATGGACCAAGGTGGCCTTCCGTGGCATGTGGAGCACTTAGGGACTTCAGGATGGAGCGAATGCGGAGAACCGATGGTGATTGCGGATGGAATGGAGCCCGTGGCGAGAGCGGATTACGTCGGGATGGTTGAAGCCCACGGGCATGCGCGGCTGGCGATGGAACATGCGCTCGAAGGGGAACTGCACTTTGCGCCCGCGCCGACGCCAGAGGAAGAGCTGCATGTGGAAGCATGGCATGAGCTGGAGATAGCGCCCGAGGTAGAAATCCAGCCTATGCCTGCACTGGAGCCCAAGCCCGCTGCAGGTGATGAATTCGAACCGGAGTCAGAAGCTGCTTGGAAGAGAGAACCAATTGCAGGACTTAGGCCCCAGGATTCCGCTCCGATTGGAACAGAGGAAATACAGATTGCCAGGCCGAAATCTACTGAAAAGAAAAAGGTGACGCAAGCGGAGACTCCGCAGGTAGACCGAGTTATTGTGTGGAAGGACTTTCCTAAGCCGCGGCGATAGCCGGGCTGCAGGCATAGGCGGCAATCGGTGGACTGTGGACGAACGAGGCGGGGCGGCATTATGCCGCCCCAATTTGCGTTGGTCGCGCCGCCTCCAGGCGCCATGAGAAGGCTTCTTGAATAGTCTGCTTTAGGCAATGAAAAATGAAAACGCCGATGGATGAATAAATACTTCCTTAACGTGCGATAACTTAGGGTAGAGCGCTGGATACAGAGGTTCAGTTTGACATTTCGCTTCCGAGTGTGTAGTATGTGAAATAACAAAACTTCAAATCGAATTCTCCGACCCGTCAAGCCTCGAATGAGCTGTCTGACGGGCGTTACATATACTGGGATAGGAGGATCTGACGTGCTGCCGACGAGGCTTTCAAGCATGCAGCGGAGTATGACTCTCGTAACCGTAGCTCTTGTTCTGACGGTTCCAGGGCTTTCGGCCGTGAGGGGATTGGATGCTGCAGGTGGACCGAGTCGGGTTGTCACATTTCACCCCCGAACGGGCTACACAGATAATGTCTTTGGAGAGGTTGGGATTCTAAAACCAGCGGGAGCGTCAGCAGCCGCATATGTTGCGGCTGGTTGGGTGACTAGGCATATTGTTACCAGGAAGTTGCCTATAGAGAGGCCGATAGAGCGCATCATCGATCCAAAGATGGACCGTGGAACCAGCAGAGTTATTAATGAAGGTTCCGACGGCGAGATGATTCAGACTGTATTGGTCAAACGGGGCGACAACGGGGTAGTGAGCGAGACCGTCTTGAGTGAGCGGGTTTGGATCAGGCCAGAGCCCAAGGTTGTCGCGACCGGTTCTCGTGAACCGCTGAGAGTGTTGTTGACTTCCCGTGGCAACTATACCTACAGAAAGGTCATGACCATGACCGCCACGGCATACGAGCCGTCGCCTAGATCTTGTGGGAAGTACGCTGACGGATACACAGCCATAGGTATCAAGGCAGTGCCGGGCGTGGTTGCCGTCGACCCCAAGGTGATACCCCTCAGAACGAGACTGTATGTTGAGGGATACGGGCCCGCTCTGGCGGCCGATGTAGGGTCTGCCATCAAGGGAAACAGGATTGACCTCTTCTTCGAGACAGTAGACGAAGCCCTAAGATATGGGCGGAGACGGGTGAATGTGTACATCCTGGAGGATAGGTAAACACGAGAAGGTATCTGGCTGCCGGCCCTCATGGGCCGGTTTTCCATATATTCTTCCAGACTTAACTGTGGTAGAATGAAAGCATGAGAACTTTAGGCCAAAACTTTCTCGTCGATACGCGCATCAGAGATTCGATTGTAAATTGTGCAGGGGTTCGTTTCAGTGATCTAGTAGTCGAGATTGGACCTGGCAAAGGCGCGCTTACGCGGCCTCTTGCCCAGAGGGCGGGCGTATTGGCAGCGATAGAGGTCGATCCCGTGCTCGCGCACGATCTCAGGCGAATGTTCCGTGGCGAGGAGAATGTCCACATATATCAGGATGATATTCTGTCGTGTGACCTAAGAGAGCTTGTCCACGAGCATTCTGCAGAATTGCCAAAAGCCTACAGGGCTCTGGTAGTCGCCAACCTGCCATACTACATCACGACTCCAATCCTGAACAAGCTTCTGTCAAATCCGGGGCTCTTCTCAGCATTCACCCTCATGGTTCAGCTGGAAGTGGCCCAGAAGCTTACGGCGGGCCCTGGCTCCAAGGGCTATGGCGAGCTTTCCGTGAGAGCTCAGTACTTCACTGAACCCGCTTTGCTCTTTGAGGTGCCCCCGTCGGCATTTGATCCGCCGCCGTCAGTCCGCTCCGCTGTGGTTAGGATGCGAGTGCGGCCGGAGTCTCCAGTTGACGCAGACCCGGACGTCATGTTTTCCATCGTAGGAGCGGGGTATGGTCAGCGCCGTAAGACACTCAGGAATTCACTGCTGGCATCACATTTGTTTGCGGGGAAGAAGGATGCTGTAGCAGAAGTCCTTTCATGCGCTTCAATCGATGGACGAAGAAGGGCAGAGACTCTTTCACTGGAGGAGTTCGCGGCGATTGCGCGCGCGTATGTCAAACACAAGGCAGGTGAAGATGATTGAGATATTTCATCAGCCCCACCAAAGGGCGTCTCACATTTGATGAAACATTCGAAGACTTAATGGCATTTGTCCATGACATGCCTGATGAGGAATACAGGCTGATCATAGGGACGGATTCGCAGGTTAGCGAAGACACCTGCTTTGTCAGCGCGATAGTGATCCACCGCGTTGGGCGTGGCGCCCGATACTACTACAGTCGCGAGCATGAGACTATCGGCACAGGCCTTAGGCAGCGAATCTTCTACGAGGCGTCGAAAAGCCTTGACCTTGCGAGCCAAATAGCACATAAGCTGGCCGAAAACGGACACGCTGATGTCAACATAGAGATACACCTGGATGTAGGCGTGAATGGCAAAACTAAAGAGCTGATCAGGGACATAGTTGGCATGATTACGGGTACTGGATTTGCGGCCCGAATAAAACCTGACTCCTACGGCGCCTCGAAGGTGGCTGACAAGCACACAAGGTAGAAGGCTTTTTGCTCCTGCGCGGCGATTTCTGCGTACGGCAGATCCCCTCCGCATTCTACTCTCCGCGGAGGTTTCACTTGTCTAATCCACCAGCACTCTGTGCGTTGCGGAACGTTTCTCCCGAGTCCTTTTCCACATATCTTGAACGGGAACTGAAGATGGCTGCAGAAAGGAAGCATGACTATGGCCTGCCTGCCGAATGGAGGCTAAGCACCTTCTAAGGGATGCGAGGATGCAGCTGTTCCCACGAAAGGAGGGAAGGGCTCTTGGCTGCGAAGAACAGGATTCGCGAAGGCGACGTGGTCACCAGGAAGTCATATGGAGGAGACATCTTCTTTCAGGTGATCTCTGTCGAGTCGTACACTGTGGGCGATGCAATTGCAACCCTGAAGGGGCTGAACATGCGCCTCCTTGCAGATGCCCCGGTGTCAGACTTGGCTGTAGCGGACGAACGTGAACTGTTGGAGTTCAGGCGGCAAACAGTCCGTGAATCAGCCGAGCATCTCAGGACTGTGCGGATTCGAAGGATAACGGAGGAACAGGCGAGGCACCGAAAGGAACGTAGGCGGTCGAGGGGGGGAGCAAGTCCGGCGGAGGACATTTTTAGCCTGCCCGGCCGCGTGCTTCACATGGATGGGGATTCTGACTACCTTAGGGATTGCATGAAATACTATAAGGAGCTTGGCGTTCCTGCGGTCGGCAAACACATCCCCCCTGAAGAACAAGCTGCAGCTGTAGAGACGTTACTCCGGGAACACTCGCCCGATGTGCTTGTTCTTACAGGGCACGATGCCCTTAAGAAGAAAAACTCTGACCGTGCGTCAGTGAGCAGCTACTGGAATTCAGGATACTATATAGATTCGGTTCGCCGGGCCAGGAACCACGAGATGGACAAAGATGGACTTGTGATCGTCGCAGGCGCATGCCAGTCATACTACGAAGCCCTGATGGAAGCAGGGGCCAATTTCGCAAGTTCGCCCGGGCGAGTCTTGATCCATTGTCTCGATCCGGTTCTCTTGGCGGAGAGAGTGGTCAACACGCCTGTCGACGAGATTGTGAGGATCGAAGATGCCATAGAGAACACGATAACGAAGCGGCCCGGCGTGGGCGGGGTTCAGACCAGGGGGAAGCTGCGTTCTAGCATGCCAAAGACCCCTATGGGCGTTTTCGGAGCCGGAACGAGCGAGTGAGGGTGAATAAATACCAGCTACACGCTTTATCGACGAGGGTGGGAAAGGGAGAGCCACAAAGCTGCAAACTGCGACCCACAGAGCCATTTTCGATGTAACAGAAGCCCACGATAACATGGGGTTGAAAGGCGGCTAGGAATTCGTTTCTCCCGTGGGAAAAGCTCGTTTGGCAGCAAGAAAAATGAAGGCAACCAGCCCAAAATGTCG
>JAQVXE010000012.1 GCA_028709305.1 Bacillota bacterium
TTGATTGTGATGAAAGGAAGCGTTGGCGTGGAGATCGGTGGAGACTTCTCATTTGCAGACATTAGGTTGGCCGAGAGCGAAACGTCATTTCAGAGCGCACTAGACAAACTTGGCCAGGAGCACCCTGTGAGCATGCTTGCTTCGGGACGAACCGCCTACCTCAATGCTTGGCTTAACTTGAAAAGAGGCGGTCGTTTGGTGCGCAAGGTGCTGCTTCCATCTTATCTTTGCTATTCCATGCTAAGCCCTTTTCAGCGATTGGGAGTGAGGACAGAGCATTACCGGGTGCTGTCAGATCTGTCCGTCGACATAGACGATCTGATGCAGAAGGCTTGCGCCGATAACGAAGGCACACTTGTGGTTGCCCTGAACTACTTCGGATTTCCTGAGTCGGAGGATCTGCTCTATGCTCTTGCCGAGATCAGGCGAGGCGGCGGGTTGGTGCTTTATGACGCCACACACAGCGCACTTTGCGTGCGGCCGTGGCCAAGCATGACCCCTGGGCCAGATATCTGCATGATGAGCCTTAGAAAGACCCTTCCTGTGGTGGATGGGGCGGTGCTCGTTTGGCTGGACGGGACTGAACCTGTGTTTGGTGGCGGGAGGCCACAATTGGACGGGTTCTGTTCAGCAAGGGCGCTGGCGATGATGCTCAAGAGTGCGCATGTAGCGGACGGTTTTGGGATCAGGGAGGACTACTCGCTCTTGTTTGACCAGGCTGAGGCGGCTCTCGACAACAGTTTCAGCCCGAACTGCGCGATGTCCCCTGTTTCAAGGTCCATATTGAAGAGGGTGGAGATTGAGGAGATCAGGCGGGTCCGAAGGAGGAACTACTCCAGGCTCGTCAGCGAGCTGGAGACATGTGCAGAAGTGCGCTCCGTCTTCCCGGGGCTCCCTGAAAACGCTGTCCCCCTTGGGCTTCCTGTGATTGTGGAAGGTCGGGATTCGTTATGGAAGTGCCTCAAGTGCTGTGGAATACATGCCGATATCCACTGGACGTTGCCGCCTGAGATTTGTGAGGAGGAATATTCGGAGAGCGCGTGGCTCGCACGGCGTATCCTGACGCTTCCGTGCGACCAGAGATACTCGGAGGAGGACATGGACAGAATGGCTCAGGCAATAAAGGGATGCTTCCGCTGATTGCGTCCATGCCTCGTGCAGAACGTCGGCTGCCTCGGGAGTTCTGTGGGAACAGGCACAGGACTAGGATCGGCTGATCTGATCTGCATGGTTTTCCCGGATCGGCGATGGATAGCGCTCCGGTTTCGTGCGAGGGCGGGCTAAGACCAGCGCCACGAGAAGGGACATTCCTTCTGTGAACATCAATGTTGCCCAGATGCCTGCGTCGCCAAATGCGTGCGGGAGCAGGGCGAGGCCGATCTTCACGAATACGAACCCCCTGAGGAAGCAGATGATATTGGCATATCTGGGCATATGCATGGATTGCATGTACATCTGGGTAGTCAGATTGACGCCCAGCAGGATATAGGCCAGATTCAGGTAGGTCAGTATTGTATAACTCAGATCGATGACATCTTCGGATGAGGCGAATATCATTATGAGCGGTCTTCCCGCAAACAGGCAGATGACGAAGAACAATGCTGACATCACAAGCGAAGCCTTGATTCCATAGCGATACTGTTCTCGTGCCTTGCTGAACTTCCCGCGGCCGTAGTAGTAGCTGACCATCGGCTGAATCCCCTGCCCGATGCCGAAAAGGGCCATATAGGAGAGGTTGTTAATGTAGTTCACTATTCCGTAGGCGGTGACGCCAATCTCGCCGACCTGCCTTATCACAACCAGATTGTGCAGGTACATCATTACTGAGTACGATACCTCAGTAAGGAAAGAAGGGAATCCTAAGGCGAATATCTCTGTGATGTCTTCCCGCTTGAATGAGGCCTTGCCTATTCTGAGGATTCCACGGCGCTGGGCAAAGTGCTTCATGCACGTGACTACAGTGACAATCTGGCCCAACCCTGAAGCTATTGCTGCGCCCCTCAACCCCATCTGAAGAGGGAACACGAAAACGTAGTCCAGCACGATATTGGTGATCGCTCCATACAGCATTGAACGCATCGAAAGCTTCGGGGATCCATCGTGGCGGATGAACGTGCTCAATGCGATTGCCAACAGAACAGGCACGGTGAAGAGCATGTAGTATCTCGTGTATTCTGCCGCAAATGGAATGAGTTCCCCTGTTGCCCCAAGTGAAATGGCTATTTCATCTGCGAACAGGGTGCCGAGAACACTGAATAGAACTCCCATGAGAAGGAGCATGCATACTGACTCACGGAAGACATTGACTGCACGATGCTCGTCGCCTGCGCCTCTCGAGATCGATACGAGGTTTCCCCCGCCGATTGAGAAGATCATGCTCAATGCCACGAAGGCCATTGTGAGCGGCAAGACCAATGTAACGGCGGCTACAGCCGCTTCTCCGACTCCTCTGGCGATGAAGACTCCGTCTACAACTAGATATAGTGAAGTAACCAAACATCCCATCACAGATGGGACAGTATAGCGCAAGAATTTGCTCACGACTGAAAAAAGCCTCCCAATAAGGAAGCTTACAGTATATAGTAGGTATAGAGTCAAGTGGAGTTGGGAAGATCAGGGGAGCGTGGCGGGCTTCTGCTGGTTTGGGCTACTAGCCCGAACTGATACCTCATTGAGAGCAATCCCGGTGCCATCTCCGCTCACATATGATGCAGCTACTGCATGGATCACTTCGCTTCTTGGCTGCAGCTTGCGCTCAGACATGAACTCCACTATTTTTCCGTAATGATTCGCGCCTTCCTCTATTGTGCCCTCGTACACAAGGGTGGCGTAGGATCCGGCAGGAAATCGCAAAATGCTGTTGCGGGCATACCCGGATTCGTCGTCCAGTTCGACTATGACCTTTTCGAATTCGACTCTGCCTGAGGACGCGAATTGACTGTATGACACGAGCACTCCAGGCTCATACCTGAGGACGCTGCGGTCTCGCTCAATATCTACGAGAATCTTCCTTATGCCGACGGCCAGGTTTGCGTCGGGCCTTTTGATGTAATCATATGCTATGACTTTCCGCTCCGGCTTGGTTTCGAGGAACGCTTCTTCCGGGGCATGTTTCACCAGGTTGCTCAGCCTTTCTTGGAAGGCGCCTACATCATGGCGCAGGGAGACGAGTTCGCTAATCTTGCCATCAATCGCCTCCTCTTGCTCTCGGAGGAGTTGGATTATGGCCCGAGGTGACAGGTCCTGGTTGACGATGCTTTGGATTTCGGCGAGGGAGAAACCAAGGGTTTTCAGGTATTTGATAAGCTTGATCTGAAGGAACTGCCCGTGAGAGTAGTATCTGTAGTTGCTTTCCTTATTGATGTGGGCAGGGCGAAGGAGGCCTAGCCTGTCGTAGTATCTGAGGGTTTGTATCGACATGCCGAAAAGCCTGGAGATTTCCCCAATAGAATAGTAGGCTTCTATGAATATCACCCCGTGCTTACCCTGCGTTCTTCTGGCTACGCAGTCAGTCTACTCGCACGTAGAAACGTTGTCAAATCCCTCTTCCGGTAGGCCAGGTGGAACGAGCAAGTGGCAGGTGGACGCCTGTTTAGGCGGCAGTGGCGACGGGGTAGGGGTCGGGGCAAGAAGTGGCTCCATTCTGATCGGCTTTGCGCATGTCAATGCATAACGGACAAGGCGCGCGGGAGTATACTCATGAATTGGCAACTCCTCATAGGATGAAAGGTAGGTTGGGCTATGGGTTGTGCACGGCGAAGCAAAGCTTTCCTCTTCATCATCGCAGCCTCTGTACTAATTCTGAGTGTTGCGGGGTGTATTGAGCGGAAGTCCGCGCATGAGGAACTAATGAGTTATTTCCCAGGAGAAACGGGGTTTACGTGGGCGTACTCTGGGTTCGCAGAGTATGGACATAGGATGATTCTGGACAGCATCACCGAAGTGCGTTCCAAGGGAGATGTGGTGTACCAGATATCGGGCATGGTGGAAGACATGTCGGGTGGCGAGTCGGAAGAGGATTTCAGTTTTCAGATCCAGTACATCTTCGGTGATACTCAGGTCGTAGAGCGAATACTCCACAAAGGCATCGTCTTTCCCCATAGGATCGACGGCCTTGTGATGCTTGAGGCGCCCATCAAGAAAGGCCAGGAGTGGTCCTTCACAGCAGAGGACGGAAGTCAGGTCGATGCTGTGATAACTGAGACCGGTGTCGACGACGAGGACAATTTGGCCTACTGCGAGGTGGCGTATACTACTCCCGATCCTGACATGCCTGACGGGCTATATCGCGAAAGCAGGATTTTCAAGAAGGGCATCGGCGTAGTGTCGTTCGTCTCTACCATAATGCCCGAGGTTGAGTTCAGTTACAGCCTCACGTCTTTCAAGTCGCCAGAGTAGGATCGACGCAACGAGCTTCGCACCATGTGTTGCTGGGTCCAATACTGATAACTGGTCTCTTCAATAGATTCAGTGAGCAGAAAGGCACAGCCTAAAGCGGACGCCGGCCGCGTTCCGTGGTTAGGCTGTGCCTTGTGTATGCTTGAATCCTTACTCGGTTTGTGCCAGGGGTCCGGGAACGACGAAGACCCTCTGGGCAAGCTCCGCATCGAGCATCAGCAGGGCGTGCACATCGCCGTCTATCAGCTCCAGCTTCTGAACTATGCCCTGAAAGCTCTCTTCTTCTTCCACCTGCTCGTTCACAAACCACTGCAGGAAGCTGTTTGTTGCATGGTCTCTGTCGCCTATGGCGATGTCGACAAGCGTGTTAATTCTCGAAGTAACAAACTCCTCATGCGCCAGGGCTTTCTTGAATAGATCGAGCGGGCTTTTGAAATCCGCCTCAGGTTTCTCGATGAGGTCAAGGGTTATGCTTCCACCCTTGCGAATGATGAATTCGTAGAAGATCCGTGCATGTGCCCGTTCTTCTTCAGTCTGTACCTTGAAGAAGTTGGCGAAACCAGAAAGTCCTTTTTCATGGAAGTAGGCCTCCATGGCCATGTAGAGATAGGCTGAGTACAGTTCGTAGTTGTGCTGTTTGTTAAGCTCTGCAAGCATGTTATCGGTGAACATGGTTATGCCTCCTCATGCAGTTATTGGCGGGCAGATAGTTGCCCGGAAAATTCTTGGATCCTAGATCTAAGTGTACACTTCCGGCGAGGGATAATTCAAGCTGCGCCCAATCTTTGATATTTCTGGTGCCTGAACGTGCCGAGTCGCCTCCTTCATTGTTTATGGGTGCGAATAGTGAAGGATTCCATACTTAGTTGTAGAAACCATAAACTAGTTGCACACTTCATGAAGTATTCTGGAGAAGGACGGAGGACGGAATCATGGCCACCAGTACATCCGTAACGATCGGCCCTATGCTGTGGGACAATTTCAACGGGGAGTCTGCCTTGTGGCATGAAAAGGCAAGGCGTTTTGCGTCTGACCTTCCTGACCGCAGCCTAGGACAGCGGATCTACAGCCTGCTTCGAGAGGCGTTCCAGGCCGACCAGGCCGACATGTACTTGCGGAGCCATGCTATTCTTGGCGCTGCAGAGGAACTGCTTTGCGAGGCCGGGGAGCTTGAATCCTTTATGCACGCTATGGCGGGCAAGGCGCGACCGGCTGATCCGGGAGATGACGCGCCGCTTCCCACTCCGGGGCCAAGGCCGACACCTCAGAGCTACGGGGGCGGGCCATGCGATGATGATGAGTTCTGTGAGCAATGCGCCACCGGCCTGTGCATGTACGCGATTTGCCAATCCTGCTCGTGATAGCGGCCAACAGGTGAATTCAGGCCATTTGGGAAAGGGGAATCGAATTGGACGTTTCTGAGGAACTCGTAGGCGAAGATGAGGTTGGCTCTGCCGCATCCCAAACTCCGAGCATCCATGAGAAACTGGATGCTCTCATCTCCATGTTTGAAGAGAAGATCCAGTTTGATGAAGGTAAAGATAGAGCCTTCAACAAGCTCTATGGGGAGCTTGAGATGTTCAAGAACGATTTCGTAGAAAGGCGAATGAAGGAGGTCTATACCGACCTGCTTTTGCTCTACGACAACGTGAAGAGCTACATCATGCGGGATGACGTTCAAGCGCCTGGAAATGAAGTTGCCCGCAGATGTTTGGAATATGCCCTGGAAGAGGTGCTTGAAGTCCTCTACAGGCGCGGAATAGAACTTGTTTCACTCGAATCCGACACTTTTGACCCCAGGTGCCAGCGTGCGCTCTACGTTGAGGGTGCGAGCAGTTCCGAAGAGGACGGCAAAGTCGTTAGAGTGGTGAAGGACGGCTTTATCAAGGACGACAAGGTTCTTCGCCATCAGATGGTCGTAGTTGCCCGCTCAAGCGGGACTGGCGAAGAAGGGGTGGATGACTAGATGGGCCGAGCGGTAGGAATTGACCTGGGAACTACTTTCTCGACTCTGGCGGTTCTGAACGAGTATGGAAAAGCGGAGATTGTGCCCAATGCAGAAGGCGAAAGGACAACGCCTTCTGTTGTGCATTTTTGCGACGACAGTTCTGTTGTCGTCGGACGGGTGGCGAGGAATGCTGCCGTCACCGATCCATACAATGTTGTGGAATTCATCAAACGCCAGATGGGGAATGCAGACTATGTTTTCCTCCACGGCGAGCGGGAATACGGGCCCGAAGATATTTCCTCTCTGGTCATCAAGAAACTAGTGCAGGACGCGGAAACCATCCTTGGAGAGTCCGTCACTGACGCAGTAATCACAGTTCCAGCCTACTTCGATGATGTTCGCAGGCAGGCAACGCTCAATGCCGCGAAAATCGCAGGCATTGATGTGCTGAGGATAATAAATGAGCCTACTGCCGCAGCTCTAGCCTATGGGCTGGGCAACGACGTTTCAAACCAGAGGATAATCGTGTATGACCTCGGCGGGGGAACCTTCGACGTCACGATCATGGACATATCAGGCGGCGAGATAAGAGTCATTGCCACCGATGGCGATCACATGCTGGGCGGGAACGACTTCGATGACCAGATAATGATCCTTGTGAACGAGGCTTTTAAGGAAGAGCATGGGGTTGACCTGCTGGACAACTTGGAGACCCAGATGGATTTGAGGCAAAAGGCGGAGACTGCCAAGAGGACTCTGTCTACTGTTGGATCTGCCAAGATCACCGTGAGCGCCGCAGGCAAGCGTCTGGCATACGAGATAACCCGCGACAAATTTGAGAAAGTTACCGGGCACCTTCTACAACGAACCCGGCTTTTGGTGGAATCTGTTCTGGCAAGTGCTGAAACCTCATGGAAAGACATAGATACCATACTTCTTGTGGGGGGATCCACAAGAATGCCCATGGTTCGAGCGATGCTGGAGTCGATGTCGGGCAAGGAGCCTGAGCAGGCCATTAATCCTGACGAGGCCATTGCGATTGGTGCTGCGATGCAGGCGGGAATCATCATGGCGCAACGCGGCGATAAGCGGATCCTCCAGACGGCTGAGGGGCGAAGGCTTGCAAAGACCAACGTGACAGATGTGACTTCCCACTCCTTCGGCATCATCCTGGCAGACGTGATGACGCATGAGTTGTATAACCAGATAATGATAGCGAAGAACACTCCAATCCCGGCCAGGGTTGTGGACCGGTTCTATACCGTCTCTAATATGCAGGAAGCTGTGGATTTTGTAGTCCTTCAGGGTGAGGACAGGGATCCTGAAAATTGCGTGGCTATTGGCGAGACGAGACTCGTTTTTGAGAGGCCCGTGCGGAAAGGCTACCCTGTGGAAGTGACCTATGAGTATGATGCCAACATGATGATACATGCGTATATGGAGGACACGAAGACTGGAAGAAGCGCCGAACTGCACATATCGCAGAGGGGTAGGCTCACCGATTCTGAGGTGGCAGAAAAGAAGCGGCTTATGGACAGGATGAGAGTGGACTAGCCGCAAGTAGGAGAGCGCAAGATGGCAACTGCAGAGATACATAAGGTTTGGAGCGATTTCGACGTATCAGTCGAAGGCAGAAAGGGACTTGTTATTCATTCTTCAATGACCGTGAGGGGATACTCTCCCGGCTCCGGCTCTGAGATGACCATTATCTATTGGTTCTACTATACCGACAATTCTCCTATATGCGGCGTAATGCCTGATTACACTGATGCGGCAGGCAATGCGTGTGCCGCGGAGGATTTTACTCCTCCGTACAGGGACAGCACTTACGATGATTTCATAATCTTTGTGCCATATGATGCATTTGGGCTCGAGGGCGTTGGATATTTCGAGGCCTACTGTACCCTGGGAATCTACCATGGGCGCAAGCTTGTAGCCAGGAAGAAAAGGGTGCTGGTGTTTTCATTGGCTAGCACAGGCGGCCCGAGCCAGTTTGAGGAGCGGCCGCGGGAGAAGCCCAACGCACTTCCTCCTCCGCCGAAGGAGCGCGAAAGGCATGAAGATGTATGGAGCCAACTGGGCATCCCCGCGTCCGCCGGCAAGAAGCATAAGGAGCGCATGCTGCTTGAACAGTTCAACACATATCGGGCCAGAATTAACCATCCTGATCTCGAGAGAAGGCAGGAAGCCGAACGCATGTTAGCACTGATAGCCAGGGCCAGACAGGAGCTGCAGTAGGCTGTCGGTGTGGAGGTGTGACAGTAAGTGAAAGCCGTAGGCATAGATCTTGGGACCACTTTCTCGTGTCTTGCTATGCTCAACGATTATGGCAAACCCGAGCTAGTCCCCAACAGCGAAGGAGAGCGCATTACCCCTTCAGTAATTATGTTCGATTCCGAAAACCAGTTTACAGTTGGCACAATCGCAAAGAACAGCGCTGTGGCCGATCCTGACAATGTAGTAGAGTTTGTGAAAAGGCAGATGGGGAGCGCCGACTACGTATTCATTCATGGAGACAAGGAATTTCGCCCCGAGGCCCTTTCGGCACTGATTATCAAGAAGCTTGTGACAGATGCGCAGACTCTCCTGGGGACGGAGCTTCCCGCGGCGGTCATAACAGTCCCTGCCTACTTCGACGATGCCAGGAGGCAGGCAACGATGGACGCGGGCAAAATCGCAGGGCTCAACGTTCTCGCTATTGTGAATGAGCCGACTGCGGCCGCGCTCGCCTATGGGATGAGCAACCCTGATCTCAACAGGCGCATCATAGTCTACGACCTCGGAGGAGGGACTTTTGACGTTACAGTCCTGGAGATCGAAGAGGGGAAAATTCGGGTTGTGGCGACCGATGGCGACCACATGCTGGGCGGCAAGGATTTCGACGACCGAATTATCATGCATTGTGCTGAAGAGTTCAGGAAGGAGCACGGAATAGACCTCCTCGACGACCCGGAGGCTCTGCAGGATCTGCGCCAAAGAGCTGAAGAGGCAAAGAAGGCATTGTCTATTCGCGAATCCGCGAAGATAGCAGTTAGTGCCCAGGGAGAACGGCACACGGTGGAGCTTTCCAGGGATGAGTTTGAGGAGATGACCGCGGATCTTCTGGGGAGATCTGAGCTTCTGCTTGATGCAGTCCTGCAGTCGGCGGAGTTGACATGGAACGACATTGACCAGGTGCTCTTGGTTGGCGGGATGACCAGGATGCCTGCAGTGCAAAAACTTATTAGCAAGGCTTCAGGGAAGGAGCCTGCGGTCAACATCAATCCTGATGAGGCGATTGCACATGGGGCTGCGATCTATGCTGGGATAATACTGGCTGAACAGGGCGACCCGGATATCATCCTGACCGATGCCGGACGCAAGCTTCGCCACACAAAAATAGAGGATGTGACCAGCCACAGCTATGGCATTCTGCTCGTCGATTCCACTACCGGTGAGGATATCAACGAGATAATGATCCCCAAGAACTCTCCTGTGCCGGCTGAACGGAAAGAGACCTATTATGTACACGAGGACGGGCAGCGCATTGTGGAGATGGTGGTGCTCCAGGGTGAGGACAGAGACCCTGCCAACTGCACCGAGATAGGCAAAGCAGTACTTGAACTTGACGGCCCTAAGCCGCGCAATTACCCGATAGAAGTCGTGTACAAGTACGACCGGAATATGAGAATGGATGCTGTCATTTCAGATCCCGAGACAGGAGCTTCGAAATCGCTGCAAGTAACTGAGCAGGGAAGGCTGTCCAATGCGGAAGTTGAAGAGGAACGTGAAGCCATGAAGGATGCAGAGGTAAGCTGATGGATACCCGCGTACTCTATGAGGAGCAGCTCTTTCCCGTTGCGCACAAGATTGGGACAGTTTTGCTAGAAAGTGTTGATATAGATCCGGAATTCCAAGAGATGTATCGATCTGCAGTAGGCGGCGGAATGAGGTTTCGCCCGTGCTTGATGTACATTGCGTTTGCGATGTGCGGTGGAGAGGCTGAAGAGGTCATGATTCCGTCAGCTGTAGCCGTGGAGCTGCTTCACAAGGCTTCTTTGCTCCATGACGACCTTGTCGACGGTGATGCTCTCAGGCGCGGGACGCCGTCGTTTTGCCATATTCATGGATCCGAGAAAGCCGTTATCATGGGCGATCTCCTTGTAGCCAGGGCTTACCTGGCCATGGGCGGCCTGGAAGGGCTTGTTCCGGGCGAGACTGCTAAGGAGGCGAGGAAGCGGTTTGTTGCTGCACATCGCGACATGTGCCGCGGAGAGCTGCTTGAACTGATGCCAGTCGCTGGGGCTCTGACTATTGATCATGCAGTGCGAGTATTGCAGGGCAAGACTGCAGCCCTCATGGAACAGTCGTTGGCGATAGGCGCGGTGCTTGGAGGAGGCAGCGCACTCCAGGTTGAGGCGCTTGGCGAGTATGGAAGGTGCCTCGGGTTCATCTTCCAGACCGTAAACGACATGAACAATCTCACGGGGTTTGATTCAACCGTGAAGGGCTCCTCACTAGGCGATCTTGCTCGGCGGAGAGTCGGGTTTCCCATGGTTGGTTTGGCGATGTATCTCGGCGAGGAACGCCTGGCTGCACTTGCTGATCAGGCGCGCTCGGGCAGAGATGGGGCAGCAAAGGCCCAGGTCGAGCTGGAGAAGCTTATGAAGGAAGGGCCTGTGCGGGACTGGCTCGATGGTATCTTGGAAGATCTGGGCGACCGGGCTCTGCGAGCCCTGTCGGTTTTTCCATCAAGCTTCGAAAAGCATGCTCTTGAGTCTGTTGGGAGAGAGATGTTTGAATCGTGGTTTTGGGAGCCGGATAAACGTGACGAAGAAGTATAGCGCGAGGCCGCTGACGGAAGCAGCTGTAGCGCTGGCCCTGGGCGGTATAGCGTGGTGGCTTTTCTCGCCCATGCCAGGTATTGGGCCGTATTTCAAGTACATGAGCGCAAGCCTGATCGCCGTAATTGGTACCAGGCACGGGACTCGCTGGTCATGGGTGACCGCTGGTGCTCTCAATGCGTTGGTGGGTCTGACATTTGGTCTGGGTGAGCTGGTGAACTGTTTGTTCTTGGTGACGCCCATCGCTTTGATGTTGCCGGCGCGCCAGCGGTCAGACCGGGATATCCAGGCCAAGGAAGGCGAGGCTAACACCACCAGCAGGACGCATGGAGCCAGTGGCGCTAAGTGGTGGACGATGCTTCTTCTGACCTATGCAGTAGTCTATCCGGCGCGCCTGTGGGTAATGGGGATGCTGATGGGCGTAGAGATATCGGACGTCATAAGCTCTATGGCATCAGCTAGCTACCATGTGTTTGAGAAATTTTGGACCTTTGCGCACATACCGGCCGATGTTGCTGTCGCAGGGGCTGTAAAGTGGATGTGGATCATTCTTCCCCTTGCTGGCGTGGGCTATGGCACTATGCTGTATTTGGTGAACCGCCCTGCCTATCGCGGCGGTTTGATGATTCTCAAACGGACCCGTCTCGGTTGACTGCGCTCAGTTGAGGGAAGGACAAGATGTCGAGGTCGATTTCATCCACGGCTACAGTGGCATGCCCCTCGAAAAACTGGACGCCGCCTATGTTGATTGAAGTGATGGCGCCTTTGGCCAGTGCAGGAATGTCGAGGCTTACGATTCCTCTGCCCAAGTAGGATAGGCCATCGGGGAGACTCGACGTCACGTTCGACATGAAGAGGTCGACCAGGCCTGTCATGAGCGGGGTAGAGATTTGCAGGCATACAGTTGGGCCAGCTGCTTGAACCACGGAAACGTGGAGCGAGGGGTACAGGGGGAATGGCATAAGCAGGGACAAGTCGATGACGAGTTCGTCAGGTTCGAAGCGAGCGCCTCGCAGCCTGACATTCTGGGGCATCTTAATGCATTTGAGGGCGGCCTCAAGCTCGTCGCTTTCAAAGGTTAACCTTAGGGATTCGATTTTCATCCGATATCAGCCACCTTACTATGGTTTGATATGGGCGCCGTCCGTGATTCTAGGAACCCAGATGCGCGGAGCGGGAGCGATGTCAGAAGAATGCTTTCGATAATGGGACGATAGCGGACGAGCTCCAGGTCTTCCAAAGCATAGGCCATCTCCGCCTGGCATCTGTCTATCAGGTATTGCAGTCCCTCCGAGGCTCTGCTTGTGAGGGACAGAGTGCCCCGGGCAACCATGGAGCACGTTGTCAAGGCGTTGAAGCGTCCCTTGGAAAGGTCGCTTTCCAGGTCCTCAAGGCAGTCTGCGGCGTAGATTATCTTTCCTGCAGCATTGCCGATCCTGCGAAGCGGCTCAGCATTGTGGCTAAGTCCCGAGAGCTCAGCCGTATATTCAAGGACTCTGCCAAGCCCAAGGCCGGTTGGCGCTGCGAGCTCGTCAAAGGAGATGCTTGGAGGATCCTCGGTGGCCATGGATTCCAGTTCTTCTTGGCGTTCTTGAATACAGCTCAGCGAAGACATGTCGAACGAGTTATCGGCAAGGATCTTCCCGGCGACGGCGAAAGTGCGTCTGCCCAAAAACTGGGCGGGCTTTGCCCAACGGGCACCGTCTGTGAGCGCATCCTGACTTTTTAAGTCTACCATGGCAACTGTGAAAGCAGAACCTATTTTCATAAAGAGCTGATCGTCATCTATAACGTAGTATTTCCTGTAGGAACCCAAAGGGCAGAGGACCTTTGCAAAAGCGGGAACATGTGGCCATTGCGCAGACATCAGGAGAACCAAGAGCGTTGAGTCGAAATTGGCCAGGGCCCGCCAGATCAGCCCATACTGGCGTGAGAGAGCGAAGCAAAGCCCGCAGTAATGCGCTTTGTAACAGCAGCTTCCCCTGATCGTCAGGCTTGAGAATGCTCTATTGCTCTGTTGAGATGTGATCTCCCCACCGGCTGGGTTTCGCCGGCTGTGGGGTTTGGTATATCCGAACATCAGCTGCGCCTCCCGTTGTTTCGGAGGTATCAATCAGTTCTAAGCGCCTGTTCTTCTCTTTGCGGGCTGCGATATCCTGCATGAACACTGAACTTAGGAAGGCGATTGCGGTAGCCATGCGGACTGTCGCATGGGCAACACGTGGCACTGGTTGGGAGAACTCATGCTGCGTGAGATGCGAATGAATATGAAGGGAGGAAGATGCAGACGCCTATTACATGACTGGGGTGGATTCGGTGAGATGCGGCCGACCCGAACAGCTGATGCTGTAGAGCGTTGGCCAATACCTAAGTGTCATCTTATATTTGGGAGGAGTCGGCAAGTGGATGCCATGGAAGCCATATTGACCCGACGCAGCATTCGTAAGTACACTTCCGAGCCTGTTACAGATGATGAGTTGAAACAATTGCTTACGGCAGCCATGAATGCCCCGTCAGCTGGCAACCAGAGACCGTGGGAGTTCATAGTGATTAGGGACAGAGAGACATTGAACAGGATTCCAGGGATACATATGTATGCGCAGATGCTCAAACAAGCGCAGGCAGCCATAGTCGTGTGCGGCGACATGACTAAGCAGAAATATGATGGGTTTTGGATCCAGGACTGCTCAGCGGCCACGCAGAACATATTGCTGTCAGCCACAGCAATGGGATTGGGTGCAGTCTGGCTCGGAGTTTATCCAGTTGTGGAGAGGGTGGAGGACCTCAGGAAGATGCTTGACATTCCCGGGCACGTGGTCCCACTCTCGATCGTGTCGTTGGGACGCCCCGGAGAGGAGAGGGAGGCGTCTGATAGGTACGACAAATCCAGAATACACATGGAGAAATGGTAGCAGGGGCGCGTAATAGCCATAGATTGGTGAGTATGCGCTAATCGGCATCGTGACGCCGGTGGGGACTAGCTTCCCTGCCGGCGCATTACATTGCTATGGCGCCACCCATACGTGCTGTCCAAGTTTGTGGTTGGTGGGGCAAGTTGCCTTATCGGCTTCGCCTTTGAACGATATTGAGGATGATGGCGGCCAATACCAGTATCCATATGGTGACCACAATTCCCCCGGCAATCCAACTGGTTGGCTTGTCTCCGTCCATCATGGATTGGGCCTTTGCGCGCAGATCATTAATGGTGTCTTCAGGGATGAGCTTCATTGTCACGTAGATTCCGACTGGAATGAGAAGGAGATCGTCCAGTTGCCCGAGGACGGGGATGAAATCGGGGATCAAGTCTATGGGGGAGAGGGCGTAGCCTACGGTTATTGCGGCCAATGTCTTGGCGTACCAGGGGACTCGCTTGTCCCCCAGCCCCAGAAACAGGGCGTATACATCAACAAGCATCTTCGCTGCCTTCTCACTCATGTTCTCAACCATCCTACTTCACCTCTGTCGATAGGTCGATCGGTTTTGGCATGATTCCTGGCATGCCTGATTATGGACATTGGGGCCGAGCAGGTTCATAATGCCTTATTTGAAGCGACCTTGTCCAATTGGGATAGGTCGGGAGAAGGGGACACGCTCGTGGCGCCAACCATATGGTGGGACAGCGCGTATGGGCAGCGCATCCCACGCACTGCCGGGAGTATGCAAGCGGCCCCGTCCTACTCCAAAGTTACACCCGATCTTCGGCACCCTTGAACATTCAAGGTTTCGGATTTACGGATCGTAGTTTTCGCTTGAAGAGCGGACGTAAACCGATGGGGACCTGCCCTCGAAAGCGACCCACCAGTGGGTCACCCCGATCCGCTGAGATTGATTTTGACGTGTACCGCGACCTTGACCGCCTGGTAAAGATTGAGGATCGCATAATGGCGCACATCTATTCCGAAAGGTCCATGAATTTTGCTAGAGTATCCGCTTGAGACAGGACCGCAAGCTGATTCATGAGCGTCTTGCGCCGAACCGAAGATACCTGGTAGCGTAGGCGTTGTCGATAGGTCTTGTTTCGCCCCATCGAGATCATCTCCCCGTCTCTGCTCCCCAAAGGACATAAGGTCCGGTGCCTAGGCCGTCCCGCCTCCCGGTAGCTCTCCACAATCTGCAGGTACAGAATCCCCTGTCAGAGCTCTCTGTGATCTCTATCCGAATGTTGGCACCCCCTTTGTAGAAATAGCGCAATGCTTCCATGAGCCTTTTGGTCAATCCAATTAGTCCATATCCGCGACTCTCGCTCCCTGTTTGAGGGGTCAGGAGGCATTTGCGCCTGTTAACGGCTGAGGCGCGGTCCCCGATAATCTGCGTGCAGACGTCTAGAATGGCCAGAATTTGTCGACAAGGCTAATCACGATCTCAAAAGCGATCAGAATAATCACAAGCCACTCGAGCCGGGTGCCGCGCTTGGCGTGGTACAGGTCGGCAAAGACTCTAGTGATGTCAAGAAGGGTCTCGGTTTTGTGCGTTACCTTCTCATACCTGTCCGGAAGTTCAAACAGATGCTCCAGTTCAAGATAGAGTTCCTGCGCTTCCTGGATCCTCCAAACGACATCCGGTCGGTCGAGAATCATGATGTACGATATGGAGCTGTAGCGATAGCTGAGGATTCGCCCTGAAATTCTGGCGAGTTGTTCATCGCTCAGGGCCATTTTGCCCTTCTTGAGCTGATTGATAATTACTTCCACGTCATCAAAGAGCTTGCCCATCTCGTCTTCGATCCGTTCCAGAGCAACTGATTTGGCCAGTATGACGGCTATGAGCTCCAGGTAGTAGGGTTGGAGGGTTGGGGCCATCAATTCGTCGTAGGTCACCGACACCTCATTGCCGCCGATGGTCAGCTGATAGTCATCGGCATACTTCGTGGCCCCGAAGCCTGGCATGTTCGGATCAAGCGTCGCCAGATAAGAGAGTGTGTCCGTGATTTCGTTGCTGGCGAAGTTGACGAACACAAGGGCCCCAAAGGAGAAGATGAACACGGCTCTATCGGTGGGGTTAGACAGAAGTCCATCCAGGTGATGCTCGGTTAGTGCCAATGTGTCCTCCCATGAGAGCTTGCGCTTTATGCCAAAGTAGGCAGCTATGCCCGAAAGATTGATTTCGCGACAGACTGCAAATGCCTGAAACCTAACCTGATCCATGTCCATCGCCCCACAGTCTTTTTGCCATATTATATCACCATCCGTGTCAGAATTATGTTGTGTCTAGGCGGTCCAGGCATAGGGAATGTTTTTCGCCGTCAGAGCAATTGGCAGAGACATAGTCACGCGCTTCCGCGTTGTCGTCTGTCTGACCCATAAGCCGAAGGGGCTTCTTTGTGACCAGCCTTTACTTGGATTGAGGTCGGAAGATGCAGGATGCATATATGTAACAAGTGAAAAGAGTAGAAGGAGAATGGCAATAGAGATAGAATATCTCATTCGAGATGTCAAGCCAGTGTGGCATGGAGATATGGAGAGGGCCACTCGAGAAGCGTCTTTGCTTCATGCGCGTGCCCTCATTTACTTTCACGTCCTCTTTCAACGGAGGCGATGCACCGTCGGCTAGATGCCGATTGCCAATCGATTAAGCACTTGCTTCTATTGCGACACTGCACTTGTAGAGCTTTGGCAAACACCGGTATCTATTCGCTGGGTAGACCAATAATGTAAGGAGGCAATCTGATGAAAAGGCTTCTAGTGCTAGTCCTGGCCGTAGTCATGCTGGCATCAGCGACACTTACGGCCGCCCCGCCAAGGATTGAGGCTGAGCTGAACCTGATTACCCCAGTTGCCAGTTTCGTGAGTGTAGCCGCGCTCGATGCTTTCAAGCCTTGGGCCAAGGCGAAGTATGGTGTCGATGTGAAAACCAACTACACCAGTAAAGGCACTCAACTTGCGGTAGGCATGATTCGAGAGTGGGGCTCTAACCCCCAAGCAGACGTGGTTTGGGGTGGGGAGACTGTGCTCTACGACTTGCTTGCTGCTGACGGCTTCCTGATCAAGCACGAGGCTTCACAGGAGCTGCTTGACCGGATACCTGCTACGATGGGTACGCCCAGGCCAATGCCACTTAAAGATCCCAAGGGTTACTGGACCGGTACTGCCTTGGAGCCGTACGGCATTGTGTACAATGAGGGTCTGGTAACAAAGAGATTGCGTACGACTCCGCCTACAACGTGGGAAGACCTCTTGAGCAATCCGAAATTCAAGGGGCAGATAGCCCAATGCACTCCTGACAACTCCAGCTCCAACCATGCCAGCTATGAGGTTATTCTTCAGAAGTATGGCTGGGAGAGGGGCTGGGATTGGCTTTCCAAGCTAGCTGCCTATACCGGACAATTCGTTGCCAAGTCAGGCGACGTTCCGGGCGTTGTAGCCAAGGGCGAATACGCCCTGGGTTTTGCAGTTCCAAGCTACATGGCGTTTGAGAACTACCTCCACGGAGCCGACATTAGGTTCATAGCTCCACCAGGGGCGTATGTTACGCCCGAGCCGATTGGCGTCATCAAGAACTGCAAGAATCCCAATACCGCAAAGGCTTTCATTGAGTTCCTGCTTACAGATGAAGGTCAGAGGCTCTTTATCGACCGTGGCCTATTCCCGATAGTGCCTGATCTGAAAGTGGCTGGGCCGGCTGGCTCAACCGCTGAGAAGGCAGTCACATTCTACGGCGGCAGGAGAAGCTACTTCGATGGCGTCGTAGAGAACACCTATGACAATGCACTCTCGGCCAGCAGGGAAAGTGAAGTCAACAGGTACTTCAGAGAGAACATCTTCTCGAAACTTGACCAGTTGAAGACAAAGTATTAGTAGGTCCAAAGAGAATGACTCCCAGGCCTACGGGCGAGGTTGCCTCGCCCGTAGGCCCAGTTAGGTATTGCCTTGAGGTGAAGTGAATGAATATTAAGCTCATCGGAGTCACAAAGAGATTCAAGACGGTTGAGGTCTTGAGCAATGTGGATCTGCATGTACGCGACGGAGAGCTCTTCACGTTGCTGGGGCCTTCGGGTTGCGGCAAAACTACTACTTTGCGCCTCATTGCTGGGTTTTACGTCCCGGATGAGGGCAAGATCATGTTCGGTGAGCGTGAGGTGCAACACATCCCCACATTCAAGCGAAACATCGGGATGGTCTTTCAGAACTATGCCCTTTGGCCTCACATGACAGTCCACAGGAATGTAGCTTACGGGCTTCAATTCAAGAAGGAACCCAAGGCTGAGTGGCCCAGGATAGTAAATGAAGCCCTTGCCAAGGTTGGCTTGGTGGGCTATGAAGACCGTTACCCAGGCCAGCTGTCAGGAGGCCAACAGCAACGAGTGGCTCTCGCCAGGGCACTCGCACTCAACCCTGACGTGCTGCTTCTCGACGAACCCTTGTCTAATTTGGATGCCAAGATTAGGGGATCGGTTCGCGCCGAAATTAGAAAACTCCAACAGGCATTGGGTATCACTACGGTCTACGTGACCCATGATCAAGAGGAGGCGCTGACGCTTTCTGACAGGATCGGCATAATGCGTGAGGGTCAGCTGGTTCAGATAGGCTCTCCCCACGACCTTTACGAGAGGCCGGCTACGCGCTTCGTGGCTGACTTCATCGGCTCCAACAACTTGGTGGCAGGCAAAGTCAAGGCTACAGGCGATGACATACTGGTCGAAACAGAGCTTGGGCTCTTCAGAGGGTACACCCACTCCGAGATGAGGCCGGGAGACAAGTGCACCATAGCTTTCAGGCCTGAGAACGTAGAGGTTGGTACCGAGCAGCCCTCTGCTGAAGAGAACTGGATAGAGGGCAAGATCAGCTTCGCCAGCTACATGGGGAGCACTCTGCGCTACGAGATGGATCATCCGGCAGGTTTCGTGCTCAAGGCCGACATCAAAAATCCCCTGCACCATGAGGAATTGGGTTGGGGTAGTGATGTTTACTTCTGTTTCCCAAAATCTGCAGCTCTCGTCATAGCGGATTAGCATGCTCACCCCGACCATGGACAGGCAGGTGATTTAATCGTGTCTTCAGGAATGAGCGTTGTGGGTCTGAAAAGGAAGCTCAGAGACTCCAAACTGTGGATCTTGCCCATCTACCTTTTTTTGATCATATTCGTCATCTTCCCCTTGGTGAGGCTTTTCATTGACTCATTCACAACTGCAGACATACAGCTTTCGGCATTGAACGAGGTAGCGCTCACCACTGATCTGCTTGAGGAGAAGGTAAATGCAGGTGAAATGGGGGAGGCGTTAGCAGCCGCCCATGACATTGCGCTTCAGTTGAATAGATCCATAGACGTAGTTGGACAGATGATCGATGCACTGGGCAGGGCCACGTTCTCTCAACACGAGCTCATAGCCGAGTGGCAGGAAGCCCAGGACAAGGTGGCTCAGGAAGCGGCCGCTATGGCCGAACTTCAGGAAGACCCAGTAGCCGCCCTGGCACAAGCGCGCAAGTCAAAGGCGCTGGTGCATGAGATAGTCCGCCTGCCGCGGCGGGCATTTTCGGTAGATTTCTTCCTGGATGTATTCAGAGATAGGCTGTACATGAAGGCGCTGGGCAATTCTCTTCTGCTAGGGCTTGCCACAGTCGCCACAACGTCAGTGATCGGATTTGCCGTGGCCTATCTGCTTGTCAGATATGATTTCCCCGGAAGGAAAGCCTACAATTTCCTTACCACGATTCCCATAGTGATGCCTCCTCTAGTGGGCGTTTTGGGATTCATCTTCATATTGGGCAGGGGCGGCACAGTCAATGAGCTGTTCTATCAGTTGGCGGATGCCCTGGAGAAATCCTGGCCGGCCGTGTCGAATTGGCTCTACGACCGCCTGCCGTTTAACTTCATCTACGGCTGGCACGGGCTTTTGCTGGTGGAAACATGCCACCTATTCCCGCTTATCACACTCAATGTTGTGGACTCACTCAGCAAGATAGATGCATCTTTGGAGGAAGCTGCTGAAAGCGTCGGATCAGTTGGTTTCAAGCGTCTGTTCGATGTTACCATCCCCCTGACTATACCGGGATTTGTTACAGGGGCGCTATTGGTATTCATCGGAGCTTTTGCGGATTTCGCAGCCCCCATGGTTGTAGGCTTGACTAACTTCATTGCTCCCCTGGCCTACATGGACATCCAGCAGTTCACTGACAGGCATCTGTTCAAGATGGGCATTACGGTGGGCGCTGTCATGGTCCTGATTTCCGTAGGTTTGCTGTTGATAGCCAAGAGATACATATCTCTCAAGGACTACACTACGCTCTCATACAAAGCAGTCGAGAGGAAGCCGCTTAAGGGCGCGAAACAGGCATGGGCCCATGTGTTCCTGATCTTGCTGCTGATCATCAGCTATACTCCGTATCTAGGCGTTGGGCTTGCGTCATTCGCCCGGAGTTGGTCAATGTCACCGCTTCCTACCTCTTGGACGCTGGCGCACTATGAGAAGATTCTGCTCTATGCGCCCGGGTATATCATCAACACGTTCCAATTCTGTATACTGGCTGTTCTCATGTGCATACTGATAGGCCTGCCAGTAGCATGGGTTATGGCCAGAACAGATCTGCGCAGCCGCGGAGCGCTGGACATTCTGACTACACTCGTTTTAGCCTTGCCCGGAACTGCATTGGGCATAGCCTATATTAGGGCCTTCAACATGCCGATACTCTTTAGCACGCCCCTGGCGAATATCTGGATCATAATCCCCATTGTACTGGCTGTCAGAAGGTTGCCATATACTGTCCGCTCGTCATACGGCTCTCTCCTGGTGGTGCACCGTTCTATGGAGGAGGCAGCCCAGTCTGTGGGGGCGGGAGGGCTCAAGACATTCAAGGATGTGACCTTCCCGCTGATCTGGAAGGGAGTGCTGGCAGGTGCGCTTTTCTCCTTCATGACATCAATTCAGGAGAGTGCGGCCACACTGCTTCTAGCCATACCTGGTTGGGAGACTATGACCGTGGGCATATTCACTTTCTATACAGGAGGAACTCACGGAGACGCCGCCGCGTTGGGATTCATCTTGATTGTGGTAGGCGTGATCACATTGTTCGTAATGGATAGGCTGACCAGCGCCACCACATCGGGTGGCTTGTTCGGCTAGGAGAAGAGTGGCAAAAGGGTAACTGGGCGATTAGGACGAAACAGACAGGAGGGCAAGTGGGCCTGGCAGGTCCATGCCCGCACTCTGTCTGATAGCTGGATGGACCGGACAGGGTAACGGCGATTGCTCTGGGGGCTCTGGGGTATGGTGTTATGTAGCCGGCTGCCCCTCGCTGGTTCTCTGGGGTCATCGGAGTGCAAGCAAAACCCACCAACCGCATATTGGGACAGCACGTATGGGTCTCTGAAGGAAAGGGACGAAGTACTGTTGAAGAGTAGTGCAACGAGTTCTTTCGGAGCGTGGTTGTGATTGAAGATGCGTACGCTGCAGGCCTTCACGATCCTCGCCGTTATTGCAGTTGCGGCTGCAGGGTTGCTGTTGCCCGTTGACATGGCTGTGAGGACTCGGCTTTCTTCGTCTTTTCCGCCGGCACCCGACTCGCGCGTAGTCACTGTGGAGGTTGATGACCGCGCTTTAGCTGCTTTCGGAAGATGGCCGTGGCCGAGGTCTCTCCTTGCCCAACTTGTGGGGAGAGTAGCTGAGGCAGGCCCTGCAGCTATTGGAGTGGACATTATTCTGTCTGAACCGGATCCTAACGGGGCCGGTGATGCTCTTCTTGCGCAAATTATGGGCGAGTATGGGCGAGTGGTTCTTCCGATGCACGTTGAGTCATACTCGCTTCCGCCTGAAGCGCAGCTATATGCCTCTTCAAGCCTTCCAGTCTACCCGGTTTCGGTTCTTGCGGACGGGGCTGCAGGAATCGGCCATGTCATCGTGGTTCCCGACTCGGATGCCGTTGTCCGCAGGGTTCCTATGGTTATTGGAACGCCTCAGGGTCTGTTTCGTGCATTCTCCTCTGAGGTAGTTCGTGTAGGTCTTGGCATTCCGGATCAGGAGGCGGGAATAGTCTTCCGCGGTGACCTGGACTCGACTTCGAGCGTAGCTCCTGCATTTCCTTTCCCATCCGCGGCGAGGCGCATGTCCGCAGTTGATCTTCTTGCAGATGACCGGCAAGGATTCTCCGTCGATCAGGAATTGAGCGGGAAATTCGTGCTCATCGGTGTGACAGCCAAGGGGATTGGCGACAGGCATCAGACTCCGGTCTCGGCAAGGATTGGTGCGATGCCAGGCCTGTTGATACATGCAGCTGCGGTCGATGCGATGCTTTCCGGAGTTGCGATTCGTTCGGTCTCGCCGGGCACCGCTTTTGTGGCGATTGCCCTCACGGGGATAGTGCTCTCTGTAGCAAATGGGGCAATGAGGCGTCGGGAACCACATATCGTAGCTTTTGTCGCTATGCACTTCTGTGCGGCTTGGGCGGCTGTAGCGATCTCGGTGATCCTTTACGTGGATTATGCCATTTGGATAGGGCCTAGTCCATTCGTGCTTCTGTCTATTGGATTGCTAGGAGCTGAGCTTTACGCTTCGGGTGCCCGCGGCCGGAAGTTCAAGGCAGCGCTCAGCCGGTATGTGGGGATGGACTCTCCAGAGCAGGCGAAGATGGAGGTTGCTGCGGGCACTCAGAAGATGGCTGTGATGTTTGTGGATCTTAGGGGTTGGAGCGCTGCATCTCACGGCCTAGATCCGGTTCGTGCTGCGGATATGGTAAATGAGTACCTATCGGCGTTTGCTGATGCCGTGATTGAATGCGGAGGGACCATCGAGGGTTTTCCGGGAGATGCGGTCTTTGCCGTCTTTGAAGGACGTGGGTGTGAGGACATAGCGCGTGCAGTGTTGGCTGCTACTCGCGTCCGTGATATTGCCAGGAGAATAGCACAGGAGAAAAACGGTGGACAGGTGGGCTCAGATTCTCTGCGCGGGATTGGTGTAGGCATTGCCTATGGGGATGTTGCAAGAGCTGAGCTTGGCGGGCGTCGGCGTGCTGAGTTTACAGTCGTCGGTGCCACTGTGAACACTGCGAAAGCTCTTGAGGACGCGGCAGCTGAAGGGCAGATACTCGTGGGGATTCCAGCCGATTGCGCGGAGGAGGAGATATTGGCCGCGGCGGGATCAGAGGAGCTTGGTCAAACTACTCGTTACAGGCCTTGGCAGGGTACTGTGGCCAAGGTTCAGTCTGGCAGTGTCGGAGTGTTCGAGGTTTTGTGAGATAGATCACTGAGTTTGCTGATGGACAACGATATTCTGTAAAAGGGGAATTTTACTCTTCATAGACGACCAGAGCTCAAATGGCCATTGGGGGTGATTGCCAAATGAGTATCAGAGCAGAAGCTGTCCCTAAGTTGGCACGCAGGACATTGGCATTGTTTGTGTTTTTCTTGTTAGCGGTCATAACGGGCATGGGCCGAGGCAGTGCAGGGTCAGAAGATAGTGGACGTGGATATGCTTGCCTGGTCGAGAAGGTGTCAGGTGTTGTATGGTGGAGGCAGCCGCGTTCTTCCGGCGACACCACATGTAGGCGGCTCGAGGCCGGGATGATGCTGCGGCCGGGATGCCGGATCAAGACGGGGAAAACCAGTCGGGCACTCCTGACTCTTGTGGATGGTACAACTGTGTCGATTGGGCACGATACCTATCTGATAATAGGGCCTGCTGGCCTTGAAAGCGTAGAGTCAACCTCTGCTGACTTGGCCGTTCCCCAGTTAAGGATGCTTATTGGGCGAATATGGCTTGAGGTGACGAAAAGGTTTCAATTGGGCTGGGGGTTTGAAGTGGAGACGCCTTCGTCCACCGTTGCGGTGAGGGGAACTGCTTTCGACGTTGAAGTGGACGAAGAAGGAACCACCTATGTTTGGGTAGATTCCGGCGAGGTCGTTGTGGAGAATGAAGGTGGCTCTCTAGTGGTTGAACCGGGCAAGTCCGGGAAGGCGAAGAAGGGATTGCCTCCTGAGGCGGCTGAACCTGCCCGGGAAAGGCAGACCCAACGGCCGGAATGGGCTGGGCAGCCTGGAAAGCCCCCTCATGCTGGGCAACCCGGCGGACCGAACGGGCCGCACCCAAATGACGATTGGCCACCGGGAAAGGGTGTGGGCAACAAGAAACCGGGCCAGATGCCACCTGGACTGAAGAAGAAGGAAGAGAACAAGCCGAAAGAGCCAGATGGGGGAGGTGGCAGCAGTAGTCGATGGAAAGAACCAGAAAAGGTTTGAGACAGCCGATGATCAGATAGCTCAGGCACTGCAAAGTTGCGCCCTATTTGAGGGTATGGGCCCTGAGGCGATGAATACGCTTGTTCGGGGAGCCTCCCTTAGAGATGTACCAAAGGGCGGCATTCTCTTTCTCCAGGACGATGAAAGCTATGAGGTGTACGTTGTTGTATCAGGAAGAATCAGGCTTTACCGGATGTCTCCGGACGGGGCGGAAAAAACCCTTGCCGTGCACGGAGACTACGAAGTCTTTGGCGATCTGGCGGCCATAGATGGATTGGCTAGGTCAGCTGTTGCTGAATCCATGACTGATTCAGCGGTTGTCGAGATTCAGCGCGATGCGTTCATTACGTGTCTCCAGGGAAGCTGGGATCTGTCGGAAAGGTTCATGAAGAAGCTTGCTCGAATGTTGCGAGAGACGGACGAGAGTCTGGATCTTTTAGCATTTGCAAGCGCCAAAGCTCGGGTTTCGTCAACTTTGGCAAGAAACAGTGACCAGTGCGGGCGTGTGATGGGTCTTACGCATCGCGATATTGCTGCTATGGCTTCAACTTCCAGAGAGACGGTTAGCCGGGTCATTGGAGACTTGGTAGATTCCGGACTGGTGGCTGTGGATGATGAAGGCTATTCCATTATCGACATGGAAGGGCTCATGGAGCTGAGCAGTTTGTGATGAAAAAAAGGGCAGTAGAGGAGGAGCCTATTCATACTGTGTCTTTTTGAGCGGGTGTGCCAGGAGATTAGGGTCACAACTGCACTTGCATGAGCGCAATGGTCTGAAGGCATCACGCGGTTTAGCGCATATGGTCTGGCACTTGCAGCGATGTAAGCAGTTGAATCAGGTCTGTATTAGTTGTTCCTCTTCCTGCCCAAGATAGATATCTAGCTTAGTCCGGCACTACTTGTTCCCTTTGCCCTTCCCCTTTCCCTTTCCGGGATTATCGGGCTTGTCTTTCTTCGGTTTCTTTGCATCTGAGTCTTTGTCGGGCTTTCCCCCTGTATGCTCAGGGTCATGCCCATAAGCATTGCCACGGGGCCCCTTGCCTTCTAGCGCCTCTTCAACCTCTTTGCCGTTGCCCTTCCATAGCAGGCCTTTCTTGCCCATCACAGCCGACACGGCTTGTCCCAGATTTTCTGCTTCCGTGTCAACTGACTTGGCAATCTCTCCCCAACCCATTCCGCCGGCGGCCATTGCCAGCACATCTTCGAAAGGAACGGTGGAGTCGGCGGCTATTACTGAGCATATGACCAAATCTCCAAGGCCCCAGCCCTCATCGAAATGGGCCTGAAGTTGCTCAACTGTGATCTCCAGCTCAGGGAAGGCAGCCACGATACGCGCGAAGAATTCAGTCTTGTCCGCCCCAATCTCCGGATCTTCCGGATCTTCTGGGTCTTCTGGGTCTTCTGGGTCCCCTGGTGGATCCTCTGGTGGATCAGCCGGCGGATCCTCTGGCGGATCTTCTGGTGGTTCGTCCGGAGGGTCCTCTTGGGTGATTTCCAGTGCCAGGCACGGTGCTGCGGCTGATAGGCTGATGGCGATGACCAGCGCTAACGCCAGCATGTGAATCCATTTCCTATGCAAGATGTCACACCTCCTGAGACTTTGGCGCATTGAGCGTCAACTACACTTGCTTCTGGTGAAAGTCTATCAAATGCTTGCTTGAAGCTATGTGATGCTGGTCACATCGACAGGAAGGTTTGGCAGGATGCTGAAGTCACCAACATATGCTCATACGGAGGGAAGACGCTGAACCCTTGCTCAATTGGGCGATGCAGAGATTCAACAGCTTGCTCCGGCGCTTTGTTTCGCGCCGGCTTGGACATGTTAATGGTCACACAGGCCTCCCATTGTCGTGGAGGACACGTGGCGGGGATTGCCAGAACTCATAGGATAATGTTAAACATCCAGCTTGCTCTGGTGAGGATAGGAGGCGAATTGGGTGAAGGGCCCAGAAGATGCAGACAGAATTTGCGAAGAGGCAAGGAGGTTGATGGAGGAGGGTTATTTCAAGGAGGCTGAGGATCTGTTTAGCGGAGCTTTTGGAATTGCCCCCAAGCCCGCTTCCCTCAACAACTGGGCGGTTTGCAGGTTCTACCAGGGCGACCCTGAGGGGACGCTTCAAATTCTCAAGCCCAACCTGGCAAGCAGTGGCCTTGCGCCGTTCGCGTGGGCTCTTGCTGCCCGGGCATACGCCGTGCTAGGCCGGAATGATGAAGCGCTGAAGCATCTTAATAGGGCAATTGCAGATTTCGAAGAGGGGCTGAAAAGGCTTGGTCCCCTAGACCGTGGCGAAACGAAAACGTGGCGGGAGTACACTGTGATACTGAAGCAAGCTGCTGGGGAGATAGGTAAGGCCCGGCTGGTTATCGACCTGTACCGTCGCCACGAACCTCATCACGTGACAGTGGGAGACAGATACCTTGCGGGAGTGGCAGCCTTCAACCTTGGCTGCATGGATCAGGCGATATCGCTCTGGTCGGAACTTCCCCGGCTTGAGTTCGAGGTCATAGATAGGTACATAGATGTGGCCTGCAATATTGAAGCGGGCGTACTTCCGAAGTTTCAGCTTGAGTACTCCTTCCCCAGCCGCGAGCAGCTGGGGAATATTGAGAGCGCGGAAGATGTGGCTGAGATGACGCGCATCGGTTCGGTGCGAATGATCTTTCTCTCTAGCCTCCTGGATTCGGACGCCGCACCCTTGGATTTTGACGATGCCCTAGGCCAACTCGACATCGTGATGGAGGGGGATGCGGAATGGGGGATTCAACTGGCAGAGAGTCTTCTTGCCCATCCGGGAGCCGGCAGGGAGCTCAGGGCGGCTGCCGCCGCTGTGTTGACGCAAGCCGGCATCTACTCGCCTGGGGAACCAATAAACATTGTGGATGAAGATGGAACTGAGAGTCAGATAATCGTCGAGTCCCATAAGATATCGTTGGAGGCTACACTCCACTCAGCAGGTGCCCTGTTCAGAGCCTCGAAGCTCATCTATGAGAAGGAGTATGACAAGGCACTCGCTACGCTCTTTGCTGTTTTGGAAGGGGATGAGGTGGACTACAGGATATATCTTGCGATAGCCACGGCGCAGATGGGCAAGGGCAATCTGGATGAAGCTACGGATATCTTGATGATGCTAGAGACCATAGTCCCCGGACACCCGCTTATCCTGCTGAAGCTGGCAGAAGCATGCTTGCAGCGAGGGGAGGCGGACGAGGCTTCGGGTTTCCTTGACCGAATAGACGCAACGAAGGAAGGACCGGCGCTGAAGGGAGCGGTCGACGCAATGAGACACAGGATAGAGCTGGATCGATTCCGACCGGGCGAGCTCGGAAGGGAGTATGCCGAGCTGCTGCGTGCCAGACAAGAGAAGAAGATGATGTCGGTCAACGCAAAGCTGTCGCAGGTCCTGAGGAACATACCAGTCCAATGGCTCAATGGAGCTTGCATTGCCCATGGCATTGGGCCAAGGAAGTATTCCAGACGCAAGGAACGGGCAGAAGAACTGGAACGGTTGCTCATTGACACGACCGCACCACACAGAGCGTTTGCCCATCTCAGTGGGGATGAGCTGGATCTTCTGAGGTTTCTGATGGGAATGGGCGGGTGGGCCAGGCTGTCAGAGGTAGTCCGAGAATTCGGATCCATGGAAGGGGATGGGTGTTGGTGGAACGAGAATCCCCCCAGGTCAACGCTGGGAAAGCTTGTGCGTAGGGCTTTTGCGGCGATTGGCTTGTCGAAAGTAGACGGGGAGCTGACTGAGGTGGTTGCCGTACCCTTGGACCTTAGGCCCATGGCTGCCGAATACGTGAATCGAGCGAAGCTCGAGTAGCTTAGCCTAGGATGGCCTTTCCCATCTGGGAAGTGGGGGTTTCCTCGCGCAAGGCTCGCGGCCTGAGCAGGTGTTTCACACGGTTGCTGCGTGGGGGGCCCGCAGGCACAGAATGTTCAGGCTTTTTGCCGTCTTGACAGGGCACTCGGGACGACATATGCTTTACTTCAAACAGCAAAGATGCAAGCGGCTATGAGAGGGAGGTAGGAAGCGGACTGCCCGGAGAGAGGGAACGCCACCGGGTGCAAGCGTTCCTGGGCAAGTGCTTCTGAAGTGCGCCCTTGAGCCTGGGGCCGAAATCGTCTGCCGGCGGCGGGTGGGAGTAGGTTGCCACGGGTGCGCCCGTTAGCGCGTGTTTCTCATTTAGGCCAGGGATATGTCTGGCCGGGTGGGGAATGTGAGCCACAGTTGGCCCAATATGTGCCTGTGGGCATTGGCCATCTGTGAGCAGAGTGGAACCACGGTCAAGTGCGCCGTCTCTGTAAGGAGGCGGCTTTTGTGTTTAATAGGCCTAATCTTCCCAAGGCCGGCCTTGCATGAAGGTTGCTGCTTTGCTCATTACGGCCTAACCAAGGAGTTGTATAAAGATGTTGAGCGATATCAGTTCATACATTGATGCTGCGATGTCACGCGATCCGGCAGCTAGGAACAGGCTTGAAGTCCTGCTACTCTATCCAGGGATTCATGCTTTGATATGGCACAAGTTGAGCCACTGGCTATATTCAAACAGAGCCTTTGGGCTAGCCAGGCTAGTCTCGCAAACGGCTCGCCTTTTCACCGGCATTGAGATCCATCCCGGAGCGACAATAGGCAGGGGCGTTTTCATAGACCATGGCATGGGAGTGGTAGTCGGAGAGACTGCTGAGGTGGCAGATGACGTTACGATCTACCAGGGCGTTACTCTGGGCGGAACAGGCAAGGAGACGGGGAAGCGCCATCCTACTCTGGAAGAAGGGGTCATTGTTTCCGCAGGAGCCATAGTGCTTGGCTCAATAACTGTGGGGCGGGACTCGAAGATCGGCGCCGGCGCAGTCGTCATTCACAACGTTCCCCCGGATTCGACAGTTGTGGGTGTTCCCGGGCGGGTGGTTGCACGCAGGGGCGTGAGGGTCCGCGAGGTAGATCTGGATCACGGCGATCTTCCGGATCCAATTGGCCGGGCACTCGACATCATGACTCTCAGGGTGGAGAGGTTGGAGGCAGAGGTAGAGGCGTTGCGCAGAACCCACGGTTGCGGGCAGGCCTTGGAATACGGAGGGGCTTCATGCGAGTCGCTGCCTGAATCGGAAGAGGAGGGACAGGCAATTGAGTATTGCATCTGATGTGACTGGATTGATCGGTCACACGCCCTTGGTGCGGCTGAATCGCTTCGGCGGTGGCGGGCGGGGCGAGATCCTCGCCAAGGTGGAATCGGTCAATCCCGGAGGCAGTGTGAAGGACAGGGCTGCGCTTTATATGATAGATGCTGCGGAGCGCGCAGGCGTCCTGGTGCCGGGAGGCACAATAATCGAGCCGACGTCTGGCAACACAGGAGTGGGGCTTGCCATGATAGCGGCAGCCAGAGGTTACAGGATAATCCTTGTCATGCCTGACTCCATGAGCATTGAAAGGCAGGAGCTCCTTGCTGCCTACGGGGCGGAGCTAGTTCTGACTCCGGGCTCACGTGGCATGGTCGGAGCGGTTGCCATGGCGCACGAACTGGCGGCCGAACACTCCAACTGGTTTATGCCGCTGCAGTTTGAGAATCCCGAGAACTGCCGTGCTCATGAGGAGACTACGGCCCGCGAGATACTGGAGGATGCTAGAGGCCGGCTGGACGCATTCGTCGCCGGAATTGGCACCGGAGGGACTATTACAGGAGTAGGAAGGACTCTGAAGCGGCGGATTCCATCGGTCCTCGTAGTTGGTGTTGAGCCGAAGGAGTCGGCGGTGATATCAGGCGGTGAGCCCGGTCTCCATGGGATACAGGGCATTGGAGCAGGTTTTGTCCCCAGCGTGCTCGACATGTCGATACTTGACGAGGTAATCTCGGTTAGCTCTGAGGATGCCTACAGTGCGACTCGGGCGCTTGCGGCTTGCGAAGGGCTGCTGGTGGGCATATCCTCCGGAGCTGCAGCCGTGGCCGCACTTGAGGTAGCGCGCCGGCTGGGCGAGGCTGGCCGCGTTGTCGTTCTCTTCCCCGACACCGGCGAGCGGTACCTGAGTGTTCCCGGACTGTGGTGAATTGGACGAGAACGGGTTGGGCGCATTAAGCAAGACGCTTCAATTACCTGCGTAAATGAGACATGGATGAAATCGTTGGAGGAATTCAATGCCTCTCAATCGCCAATTGAAGGAGAATCATGTTCTGCGGGGAAATCTAGATAGACCCAATTTCGATGCTCGGTTGTGGGGACGAACAGGCCCGGTGTCCGAGGCGAATTATGCTGCCTGTCCTTCTTGGAAATGGGGGGCAGCAGCGGACAGCGGCCGAGGAGGAGACAACAGTGAATAGGCGCTCGAATGATGATGATGGCAGTGCCCTGAAGAAGGGCTTTGATGCTATCGCCCGGCAGAGCTGGTTTGAAGCAGAAGACGTATTTGCAGACTTCGTCGATTCCGATGATGCTGGCGTTGGAGCATGGCTGGGCTGGGCCATTGTCCAGCAGAATCTAGGGTTCAGGGACGAAGCCGCATCTGCAGTCAGGCAGGCGCTAGCCGCCCTTGCCGATGATGAGCTGGAGATACAGGTGTTGGGAGAGTTGTATGCCAGCATAGGCTTGGAGCAGGATGCGCTTCCCTTCCTGCTCAGAGCGGCTGACAGTGCGTGTGGCGACCTGAATGAGCTGGAACGCATTGCCGGCTTGATGTTGAAGATCGGCTATGTGAGATGGGGCGTCGATATCGCTGAGCGTGTGTTGGGGGCCGACCCTGACAGGCCCGAAGCATGGCTCATCTTAGGCCTGAGTTCATTCATCGATTCCGACTGGGATGAGGCCATAAAAGCTTTCGAGGAATGCATCATGAGAGAGCCTGACCATGCCATGGCACATCTCTCCCTGGGCACGGTGAAGCTGGAACAGAATCTCCCGGAGCAGGCTCTAGAGCATTTTGATTTTGTGATATCGTTACCCAGAGAAGACGAGGAGGACACGAGGTACGCCTGTTCAGCCATGATCAGGAGGGCCAAGGCCTTGCTCTCCATAGGCCGCAGGGAAGAAGCTATGGATGCTATTACTACAGCTTCCGGGATGGCGGGAGATAGTCCCACTGCGCTGTTTGATATAGGCTTCTTCTTGTTGGATGACCTCAAGTCTGCCGATGAGGCCCTGCCTTTTCTTCAGAGAGCTGCAACACTCGACCCATATGACCCGTTCAAGCAGGCTACCCTTGCCCATGCGCAGCTGGAAGTGGAGAAGGGAAGCTCCGTTCAGGAGCGATGCCGCCATGACGATGAGGATACACATTCTGAAAGCGCCTCGTCAAATGCGGATGACCTGTACCAGCTGCGTATAGAGCTTGCCGGAATCAGGCCACCCATATGGCGCCGGGTGCTTGTGCCTGCAAGTTTCACCCTTGGGCAGTTGCATTGGGTCATACAGACGGTTTTCGGATGGCACGATGCTCACATGCACGATTTCAAGGTCAGGGGAACCAGGTACTCGCGTGTGGCGGATCTGGAAGGCGTTGGGCTCAGTGGCATGTGTGACGAGGCCAAGATCTCTCTGGAGTCGGTAGTTGCCGATTGTGGCGGGGAGTTCACTTACACATATGATTTTGGAGACATGTGGGTCCACAGAATCACAATTGAAAAGGGATTGAAGCGCGTCCCCGGCCAGCGGTACCCGACATGCCTTGCCGGACGGCGGGCCAGTCCGCCTGAGGACATAGGAGGAGTCTTTGGCTACACTGACTTGCTGGATGCCATATGTCATCATGATGAAGATCGGGTGAGGGAATACTTCGGTCGGAGGGCAGAGGACTATGATCCTGAGCGTTTCGACATCGAGCAAGCAGACGCTCTCCTGAAAGAGTTAGCCCAAGGGTGGGCCAACCACTGATGAGATGACTCAAGTTTGCGCATACTGGAGGATGCGTTGACAGAAAGCGCAATCTACGTATGTTGCAGGGGCGCATGGCGCATGGCGCATGGCTATGCGGGGAGATCTTATGCCATCGTTTCTTCCGAATCAGGTCCTAATTTCCCGAGAAGCCCTCAGGTATTCGCTAGGGGCGAAGCTGGCAGATTCCTTCAGGGAACGGGCGATACCGGTGAGCTTATATGAACATCGCATTCCAACCGTGCCGCTCCCGTCCTTCCGAGAGCGGTACCTGCGTTCCAAGCGAACGCTTGTCATCGCGGTCAGGCAGAGGCGCGAGTTTCAGACATGCAAGCCTTCTGCCAACTACCAGCTTCCCCTCGTCTCTGGATGCCCTGGGATGTGCCAGTATTGCTACCTTAATACCAACTTGGGCCGGACTCCATACGTCCGCGTCTATGTGAATGTAGATGAGATCTTGGATCAAGCTAGAGGGTATGTGCAGGCTCGAACACCCCAGAATACCGTCTTCGAAGGGGCAGCTACGTCGGATCCTGTTGCGGTGGAGGCATGGACAGGATCGTTGGCCAGAGCCATCGGGCGCTTTGCCCAGCTCGAGGGAGCGCGATTCAGGTTTGCCACGAAATACGTGGATGTAGATGGATTCCTCGATCTCGATCACAGAGGGAAGACGGAGATAAGATTCAGCATCAACTGCCATCCGGTGATCGAAGAATACGAGCGGGGCACGCCTTCACTTTCACACCGCCTCACCGCAGCTGCCAAGGTGGCCGCGGCCCGATATCCGCTGGGGTTTCTCATAGCCCCGGTCTTTGTTTATGAAGGCTGGCAAACCGACTATGATGCACTCCTAAGGAGCCTGCGCAAGGCTTTGCAAGATGGTGATGTGCCGCTGATGTTTGAGGTAATATCTCACCGGTTCACATCGAGAGCCAAGGGTGTGATTGAAGAGGTGTATCCTGGCACGTCACTGCCCATGGATGAGAAGGAGCGGAGGTTCAAGTACGGACAGTTCGGTTATGGGAAGTACGTATATCCTATAGAGACTATGGAAGAGATGACGAACTTTTTTCGCGAACGAATCGGAGCGTACTTTCCTGAGGCCAGGATTTTGTATATCATCCAGGAACCTAGCCCGGTGTATGCCGCCGTTTGCACGTGGAAGTGCAGCCAGGTATCAAACGGGCCAGGGGCTGCCTGATTCAGGCGCTCCCCGGCCTCAACTTATCGCAGATCCCATTGCCCGCAGGAATTATCAGTTCTCGGGAGAGGTTAGAAGAACGATTCTCCCTTCCTCATCGAATCTTCCGCCTGTTATGGTTATTCCGTCCTCATTCCATATCTCTTCCAGTTCGAGCTCTTCATCTTCACTCACAACGAGGCCGCATACTTCGGCAGGCATGTAGCCCTCTGCTGTGACGCGAAGACTGTACTCGCCTGGCATGACGGCTCTGATCTTGAACTTGCCTGGTTCTGCCGGCTCGTCATCATCATCGTCTATCTCTTCCCAAGTGGCCAATGTTGTGCGAATGATGATGCCAGCCCCGTCAAGCAACTCGCAAGTGACACGTCTGTCGATGATCGGTTGTCCGTCTTCGGCAATTACCTCGCCTTCTATCTCTCCGACTTCATGCTTGTCCACTGCTTCAATCTCCTCCGGATCGAGCACGTAACCATCGCCGAATTCGTTAGCCTGTAACACCTTAGCAAGGTCGAAATCTACTAGGATTTCGGTTATCCTGTTGTCGTAGACCTCGAAGGCATATTCGATCTCAATGGCCTGTTCGTCGTCGCCGATCCAGCTGTCGTCATCATCAGGCCCATCATCGGAGTCTTCAAGCTCCCCTACTACAAGAGGAAACCTGGATCCATCTAGAAACGCAACATAGCCCTCTGCATCAAGCAACAAGCGGATTTCTTCGTAAACACCGACTGGGACCGATGTGCTCATCACAAACTCGTTAATCCTAAGGTCAAGCAGGTTCACTCTGACGGGATCAGGATATTCCTCTATCAGGACCCAGCTCCCGGAATCGAAAGGCTTCACAAAGACGCGACTGATTCCAACGTTTACATCTTCACACGTATCGACGGGAGCGTCTGCAAGGCAGATGGCAAGGTTGTGCTTGGGCGTTGGTCGCAAGCCGCCGATAAAGCTGCATCCTGGAAGCGATGACATGCAGCCGCAGACAATCGCAAGTAGCAACATAGTAGCAATCGAATGTTTCTTCAATCTGAAGGCCTCCAAAATTGTTATGATGTTTGCTTAAGGAAGAGGGTTTTGTCCGACGTGCAGACACCTTAAATAAAAATATATTCGGCGGAATAGATGCATTATCCTTCCATTATCTCTACGTGGAGGGATGAAGACCGTCGATTTTCCGCAGATCAGCCCCTGTGCCGGCAGGTAGCCCGGGTCATGATGCAGAACTTGTCCGGAGGGATTGATGAGCATGAAAGATAGGATCACAGCCTCTGCTGCTCAAGTTGATGCTTTTAGTCTTAGCAGGCATAACCTGTCGGTTCGGGCAGGCCTTGCTGAGCTGGTACATGTTGCATCGCGCATGTGCGGGGCGCAGGCCCAGGTGATGTCGGCTGCCGAGATGTCGCTTGGGGCCAGGCTTGAGGGCGCAACTATGTCCGATGTTCGGCGTTCGCTCTGGGAGGAGCGGACACTCGTCAAAACCTGGGCCATGCGAGGGACATTGCACCTGCTGCCTGCCAAAGATTTGCTACTCTATGTCGTAGCGCTCGGACGCTATTTGAAAGAGGGCGTAGTTCGCTGGCTCAATCGGCGGGGCCTGGATTTTCGCTCCGTGTCTGTGCTGAGCGATGCAATTGTTGAGGCCCTCGACAGGGAGCCCTTAACCCGCAAGGAGCTTGGGGCAAGCGTCGGGAGGACTCTGGGCTCAGATACTTCCCAGTGGATAGAGCATAGCTGGGGCGGGGTGGTGAAATGTGCTGTCTTGGAGGGCCGGGTGTGCTTTGGGCCCAGTAAAGGCAATGAAACCACCTTTGTTCGAGTCGATAGGTGGCTGGGGGAATGCGCATCGGCTGGAGCTAACCCTGACAAGACTTCTCAAGATGAAGCTTGCGCAGAGCTTCTCCGCCGCTACCTGCGGGCGTATGGCCCGGCTGACCGGCGCGACTATTGCGCTTGGAGCGGACTGCGCGCCAGGGAGGCTGATATTGCGTGGAAGGCGCTCGAGGATGAGCTTGTAGCGGTAAGCGTGGATGGGGGAAGCTTGTGGCTGCTTTCTGGGGACGTTGCCGAGTTCATGAGAGCAGAGACTGGATCGAATGTTGTGCGCCTGCTTCCAAACTTCGATTCATACTTGCTGGCTCACAGAGACAAGACCCATCTCGTCTGTAAGGCTTACTACAAGGAGATATACCGAAGGGCCGGTTGGATTGCGCCGGTCATTCTCTATGAGGGCCGCGCCGTTGGCACCTGGTCGTACAGGCGGAAGGGCGGCCGAATCCAGGTGGAATTGGCGCCATTCGAACCGCTTTTGCCAGATGTACGGAGAATGGCAGAGGAAGAGGCCCACAATCTGGGCAGGTTTCTCAATATGGAATGCGATGTTCTCTGGAAATAAGGACAGTTGATGCGGTCATGTACAGCCAGGAGATGTGGAGTGTGTTGTGTTGAGGAAATCCAGGATCTATGAACTAGACGTATTTCGCGCCATCTGTACCATAACTGTGCTTCTGGGGCATGTCACATCATACCCGGTTGGGTTCTTGAGCACAGATTCCAGGTTCTACAGCCTCTATCTCGGTGTCAATTCTTTCTGCCGGTTCGCAATTCAAGCTTTCCTCTTTCTCAGCGGTGCGGTGCTTGCACACAGCTATGCCCACCGGTGGCAGGGGCCCGAAAGTGCACTTGCCATGTGGCGCCGGCGGCTTCTGGACCCTGGGATTCCATACGTGGTCTGGTCCATCATCTACACGCTCCTTGCCATAAGGCGCGGAAGGCAGATAAGTGCCTGCACTTTCCTTCGCCTGCTGGCCACTGGGAAGGCCTGGGACCATCTCTACTTCATCGTGCTCATGTTCCAATTCTACTTGCTCTTCCCCCTGATGTTGAGGGCTCTGCAATCCTTAAGGCGCCAGCCTTGGCTGTGGCTCGGAATAGGGGCACTGATCCAAGCCGGATTTTGCATGTGGGACCAGCGGGTATTCGCCATACCAAACAGGGCAAGCTGGGCAGCGAGGTTTGGTTTCTACTTGTTTGCAGGGATGCTTGCGGGGCTGGACTTTGACATTCTTCAAGATTGGACGAGGAAGAACAAGTGGCCAATCTCGGCAGCATGGGCTGTAAGCGCCGCCCTCAACTGCTCAGTCAGTGTAGCCATTCGCCTTGGGACGCCCCATGCCCTTTCAAACTATGGCGAACTGATTGTGAACATATATGCGATTGCCAGCTGCCTCTTCTTCCTTGCAGTGTCGCAATGGGTGACGGCGGGTGATGGGCTCTCTATGCGCGCGGTTTTGAGCCTCAGCCATGCGTCATTCGGGATCTATCTTTCCCACCCCCTGGGACTTGCCATATGGAGGCGCCTGACGGCCACTGGAAATCCCGCCCTTTTTCATCTGTCGGTGTGGGCTGGGGGTGCGGCAGTCCTTGCCGCATCGTGGGCCGTGACCGCCATGCTCAAACGATCAAAGTGGGGCTGGATGCTTGTAGGGAAGTAGAGGACTCGGGGCACCTATCGGTTATAGGCAGGCCGGCAGAGCGACGGGCCTTCCTGTCCCGCGCAGGGGCTGGCGGGGTGTCATCTGGAGTCCGTGTGAAGTTTGTGCCCCTGACCTGTCAGCGAGAAGAGCTTGATGCATATGGAGAGCCATATCGCTCCCGCAATGGTGCCGGCAGCAGCCTCCGATGGCCACTGAAAGCCCATGTAAACCCCGGAAAAGCAGATGAGGGTGACAAGTGTGGCGACTGCACCTCCAGCGGCCCACCGGCCAAACCTTGAATGGGCAAGGCTGACTACGATGTGAGCTGCCATCCCATAGAAGGGAAGCGCTACAGGAATTGACTGTGCCGTGAAGCTCTGAGAGAGGATTTCAGGCACTGCAAGCGCAAACTCCGGCCCAGGAAGGTTATAGGCCCAGCGCGTGAGGGCTGACAGGCC
>JAQVXE010000013.1 GCA_028709305.1 Bacillota bacterium
AGCCCCAACGGGTCCCAATCAGAAGCGGCTGAGGCCCAGAAGCCCCCTGCTTCCCACGGGTCTTCCTCAACGGACTCTTCTTCCCCCACCGGATGCGTCTGCGGCAAGACTATCTCCATTCCCACTCCATCATGGTATGGGAACTCGCACGGCGAGATTGATATGCCATCCACCTGTTCGCGAACCCATTCGTCCACGCCCAGGTTCATCCTCATCGTCGGCGGAGCATCCTTGAATTTCGCGCTCGTCTTCGCCATCCAAGCCGGCGCAGCGAGCCTGTCAGCAAGGTAGAGGTCCTCCATTGGATCGTAAGGCGCGATGAATGGCGCAAGAAGCGCGACCAGAACGTAGACGATCACAATACCAAGGCCTACCATGCCCTGGGGCTTCCGTCTGTACTGCTCCCAGAAAGTAAGCGGCTTTGGAGCAGCTGCGGTTGCTGCCTTGACGACGGCGGCTCTCTCTTCACTCTTCGATCTTAGCTTAGTCTGCTGACTCACTTCGCACCACCTGCCCCAACGCGGATCCTCGGGTCAACAAGACCATACGCAACGTCCGCCAGTAAGTTACATATTACAACGGCCAGAGCTATGAGATAGAAAGCGCCTTGAGCCGCAGGATAGTCCATCTGAAGTGTGGCATCAAGGAGGTACCTTCCAACCCCGTGCCACGAAAATATACTTTCAGTCATGACGGCCCCCGACACCATCCCTGGCAATGACATGAAGATCAAGGTCACTATTGGCGGGAGGACGCTGCGCAACGCATGTTTGTAGAGGACATCTCTCTCTGACATTCCCTTTGCCCGCGCCGTGATAATGTAGTCCTGCCCCAAGGCCTCTATCATCGTGTTTCTAGCATACAATGCCCACGAACCAAAGCCAACGATCATGTTGCTGGTAACGGGAAGCACAAGATGCCATAGTTTGTCCACGAACTGAGGCCACGCTCCAATCGGCGGGGGTGCGCTCATTGTGCCATGTATAGGCAGTATTGGCCAGTAGTAGCCAAACAGGAGAAGCATGAGCAGCTGGATGTAGAACCCGGGCACCGCATGGGAAAAGAGGCCCGCAGGAATGACTACCCTGTCTCTAAAAGAGCCTGGCGTCGCCGCGGCTTTGACTCCCAGAGTCATTCCCACAGTTGATGTCAGTACAAACGTGGTAAGGAAAAGCTTGATCGTATTTGGAAGCCTTTCCTTAAGTTCAGACCAGACATGCCGTCTTGTCGAAAAAGAATAGCCTAAATCAAACTTGAGCAAGTTCTTCATATAAGTGAGATACTGTTTCCATGGGGGTTGATCCAGGCCGAACTGCCTCTTTAACTCAGCCTTCGCTTCCGGCGTGAAATTGGGATCTATAATCATCTTCGTCGGATCTCCCGGCATCACACGGAATAGGATGAAATTGAGGGTGAGTATGACGTAGAGGACTATCACGGCATATACGAGTCGCCTGATAACATACGAACGAAAACCCAAATCCGTCTCACCTCATTCTGCCTCATCACTGGACCCGCCGCCCCGGCCCCCGTGGCCCGGGGCGGCGGGTAACCAGCTCACTTTGGCACTACTTGTTCAAACGCCAGTAGTTCGGGTTCTTAACGAGCCTTACATACTCGCCAGGCACGTAATCCTTCAGAATGAAGGGGCCAGTTCCAACGAGCTTGGAGTAACCCTTAATCTTCGGGTGGGCTTCCTTCCAAGGCTCGAAGCCCTTCCAGTCCTTAACATCCTTCCAGATATGCTTGGGCAGGAAGGCTAGGCCTGCATTGTAGATGTGCCAGTAGCTGACGTTAGCAAAGTAGACCTTGACAGTGTACCTATCGATCAGCTCAGCTTTGACAATGTCCTGCGTAGCAGGGAGATACCTCGGCACCTTGTTCTCCTTGAGGTAGTTAATGGTGAACTCCACATCCTCAGCGGTGAACGGCATGCCATCAGACCACTTGATGCCCTTCTCGAGATACCAGGTCACAGTGGTGCCCTTCACGCCGGGCTCAGGCTCCCATACGCCGACATCCCACTTGCGAGCCATCCATGGCATATCGTCGAGCGTCTCAGGATGCATTGCCATGAGGCCGTCGTACAACCTGGAGATCACTTCCTGCTCGTAAGCGCTTGATGCGACACATGGGTTGAGGTTCTTCGGCTCCTCCTGGAGCGTCCACCTAATGGTGCCGCCCTCAATGGCATTGCCTCGGCGGTCAACACGGCGCATGTTCAGCGTGGTCCACTGGTTGTTGTAACTGGCTGCACCGAAGCCCATCATCGGAACGTATCCGGTGACAAGGTCCTTGCGGAACGCGTCAATGTATGGCCTCGAGTAAAGCGGCACATACGGCATCTCCCTGGCAAGGATAAGCTGGCAGGCGTCTGAAGCCGCCTTGGCTTCCTTCAGGTCTGCAGCGTAGTTCAGCCGCTCAGACTGCTTGTCGTACTCAGGATTCCGCATGCCTGGGTTATTGTAGCCTGCTTCAACATCCTGTGACGAATGGAAGAAGGAATACAGGAAGTCCGGATTCCTGCTCAGACCCCAGGCCAGGACATACATGTCAAACTCGTGAATGTCGATCTTGTCGAGCATGACTGGGAAGTCCATCGGCTCAGGTACCACAGGAAGACCAACCTTCTGACACGAATCAGCAATCATCTTGCCAAGCTCGGCAGAGGTCGCAGCAACTTCGTATGTGGGTGTGAAGATCTTCATCTCGGCGAGCGGCTTGCCCGTCTTAGGATCAATCCTCACGTTGGTCGCAGGATCCAGTTTGTATCCAGCCTTGTCAAGAACCTCAGCGGCCTTGGCATGGTTGAACGGATAGACAGGGACATCGGCCTTATAGAAGGGCGATACCTGCGGCACAAAGCTCGTCATAGGCAGCATGTAGCCCTTGAAGAGTGTGCGGATGATGTTGTCACGGTCCACACAGTGTGCAATAGCCTGACGAATTGGCTGGTTCGACAGCGGCTCTTCCCTCATGTTGAAGCAAAGGTAGAACATGTGGAAACCAAGGGTCATCGTCATGTCAGAGTTAGGCATGGCCTTAGCCCTATCGATATCATCGGGCTGGGTGAGGCCAGACCACACAACACTTTCACCACGCTCAAACGCGATTCTTCTGGCTTGCTGGTCCTTTATGATCGGCATGATAATCTCGTCGACGTGCGGACCAGTTGTCTCGAACGCCATCTTCGCGGCGCTGGGTGCGCCGGCGATGCCGAGAGCAAGCACGAGCGCCAACACTAAGGCAATCGGCAAGCGAACTTTTTTCGGCATTAAGTACGTACCTCCTCGAATTTTGATTTGATTGAATGGGTGATCAGTTCTCGTCACGTTGCGACATATGAGTCATGTGAGTTGAATCGACGTCCCAACAATCCCTGTAACTTAGAGAACACAACTTTACAGCAGTAACTCTTTAGCCCATCACCATGCCCAGAAGGTTGATTCGTCACCGCATACCGGAATTCCTTCTACCTTCGGAGTCTGCTTCGGCCAAAACTTGAGGTCACCAGCAGCAAACTGCGTTCTCCGTATTAACTACCCACTATTCTAGACGCAAAGCGAAAGTCCTTCAAACTTCAGCTAGCATTAGCATTTGTCAGCTCAGTCCGAACTTGATGCCCGCCAGACAGAGGAAAGGAAGTGCCGCCCAAGGCTAAGGCCCCAGGCGGCATCCTAAAGAACGTCAGCGCCTTACGGGTTAAGACGCCAGTAGTTCGGGTTCTTGACGAGCCTTACGTACTCGCCAGGCACGTACTCCTTGAGAATGTATGGGCCATGGCCAACGAGCTTGGTAAAGCCCTTGATCCTCGGGTGAGCTTCCCTCCAAGGCTCGAACGCCTTCCAGTCCGTAACATCCTGCCAGATGTGCTTAGGCAGGAAGCTGGCGACACGGTACAGATTCCAGTAACTGATCTCCCTGTAGTAGAGCTTCACGGTGTACCTGTCGATCAGCTCAACCTTCACCACCTCGTCAGTGGTGGGCTTGTATCTCGGCACCTGGTGCTCCTTGAGGTAGTCCATGGTGAACTTAATATCCTCGGCTGTGAACGGCATGCCGTCGGACCACTTTATGCCCTTGTTAATATACCAGGTCACAGTAGTGGCCTTCTTGCCGGGCTCAGGCTCCCATGTGCCAACATCCCACTTATAGGCCATCCAAGGCATATCCTCGAGGGTATCAGGGTGCATCTGCTGCAGGCCGTCGTAAAGCCTGGAGAGAACTTCCCACTCGTACGCGCTTGACGCAACGCATGGGTTCAGGTTCTTCGGCTCCTCCTGCAAGCTCCACCTGATGGTGCCGCCTTCGATGGGATTGCCACGCCTATCAACGCGGCGGATGTTCAGTACCGTCCACGCGTTGTTGTAGCTAGCCGCGCCGTAGCCCTTCATCGGAACATATCCGGTAACCAGGTCAGTCCTGAACGCATCAATGAAAGGCCTTGAATAGAGCGGCACGTACGGCATCTCTTTGGCGAGGATCAACTGAGCCGCATCTGACGCCTTCTGAGCAGCGTCAAAGTCAGGAGCCCAGTTCAGAGCCTCCAGGTGCTTATCCAACTCAGAGTTACGAATTCCAGGTCTGTTGTAGCCAGCCTCGACGTCCTGCGAACTATGGAAGAAGCTGTACAGGCTCGTCGGGTTTCTGCTGAGGTTCCAAGCCAGGCAGTACATGTCGAACTCACCAATGTCGAGTTTGTCGAGCATGACCGGAAAGTCCATCGGCTCAGGCACTACCGGAAGACCAACCTTCTGACACGAGTCAGCAATCATCTTGCCGAGTTCGGCGGAGGTCGGAGCAACTTCGTACGTGGGTGTGAAGATCTTCATCTCGCGCAAAGGCTTGCCTGTCTTGGGATCGATCCTCACCTTGGTTACGGGATCTAGCGTGTAGCCAGCCTTGTCGAGAACCTCGGCGGCCTTTGCATGGCTGAACGGATAGACAGGAACATCAGCCTTGTAGAAAGGCGACACCTGAGGAATGAAACTCGTCATGGGGAGCATGTATCCCTTGAAGAGCGTACGGATGATGTTGTCACGATCGGTGCAGTGTGCAACGGCCTGACGAAGTGGTTGGTTCGCCAGCGGCTCTTCCCTCATATTGAAGCAAAGATAGAACATGTGGAACCCAAGTGTCATTGTGAGTTCAGTGTTGCTAAGAACCTTTGCCCTGTCAATATCCTCGGGCCTCGTAAGGCCAGACCAAACAACACTTTCACCGCGCTCAAACGCAATCCTTCGTGCCTCGGCCTCCTTGATGATCGGCATAATGACCTCGTCAACATGGGGGCCCCACGGCTCGAAGGCCACCTTGGCAGAACCGGACGCGCCGGCAAGACCAAGGGCAAGCGCGAATGCCAACAATAATACAATCGGCAAGCGTACCTTTTTCGGCATTGAGCATGTACCTCCTAAAAATGTTTGATCGTGCTAATCAGTCCTTAACTCTCACCACACTGCTATGGGACAGTAAAGGGAATCAAATCGGCCGCCAATCCCTCCTCTCCTACACATCACAACAATTGCAAAAACGCACTATCGTCAGCCTTTTCAGCAGCTAAGAATATGTCCAGAAGTTGCATTCGACACCAACTACAAGAATTCCTTCTTCGATTTGCATTTTATCGCCCATCAATGTTCTCTGTTGCTTGCTTTGTCTTCCGCTTTCGACTGGTTTCACAGCCATTGTTCTATCATTGACTTCCATATGATCAACACAGAGTGCACGAATGACCAGGCCCACTGAGAATTGCGCCTTGGCTACCTACCGGTGGTTCCGAAGCAATTACAGCCACTCTCAGCATCGTCCATAACATGACCTGGAGCCATGTCGCGCCCTGTGGCAATCGCATTCCGCAGTCACCTCGCCACAAGAATGTGGCAGGCGACGAGGTGCCCAGGGGACACCTCTGCCAAATCAGGATAGTCGCGGTCACTGCAGATTGACCTCGCTGCAGGACAACGCGGATGGAACCTGCATATTGGCGGAGGATCGATGGGCTTGCTCACTCCGCCTCGGATATTCGGAACATCTCGCCGTATGGCCGGATCCGGAAGGGGCACGGCTGAGATTAGAGCCTGCGTATAGGGGTGGAGTGGGTTCTTGATGACCTCCTCAGCTCCAGCCATTTCCACTATCTTCCCCAAGTACATCACTGCAATCCTGTCGCACAGGTACCTGGCAACCGCAAGATCATGTGTGATGTACAGATAGCTCATTCCGAAATCCTCTTGCAGCTCTGCGAGGAGCTTCATGACACCCGTCCGAATCGATACGTCCAGCATGGAAGTGGGCTCGTCAGCAACTATGAACTTGGGGTTCACGACAAGGGCCCGGGCAATAGCCACCCGCTGCCGCTGGCCGCCCGAAAGCTCGTGAGGAAATCTGAAGAAGAACATATCGGGCGGGGTTATGCCAACGCGGGACAGCATGTAGGCTACTCGCTCCTCCCTATTCACCAATGTGCCGATGTGGTTCACATTGAGCGGTTCCGAGATTATGTCGAATACCGTCATCCTCGGGTCCAGCGACTCATATGGATCTTGGAATATCATCTGCACCGTCTGTCGGAATTCGCGCATTCCTTGGCCGCCAATAGCCGCAACATCCTCATTGTCTATGAGTATGCACCCGGCAGTCGGATCGGTCAGCTTGACCAGCATTCTCCCGGTAGTCGTCTTGCCACACCCTGATTCGCCCACCAGGCCAAGCACCTCTCCTCGGGCGATCTCAAAGCTCACATCATCGACTGCATGGAGCCAAGCCCTCTCTTTTCTGAAGAATCCCCGCCCCACCAAAAAGTGTTTCGTCAATCCCCTGACTACCACAATCGGTTCACACGCCTTATCAGGCTGTAGCAACGCCAATTCGGTCACCCCCCGACGATGGAGCTGGAAACGGATTGTAACAGGCAACGGAATGATTGGGTCCTACATACCGCGCCGGTGGCTCCACCGTGCCGCATTCGTCAGTCGCCCAATCACACCTCGGATGAAATCGGCACCCTTCAGGCGGGAATACCAAGTTAGGGGGTTCCCCTGGAATCGTTGCCAGGTCGCGCTTCTCACCCAGAATGCTTGGGTAAGCGTTCATCAGCCCGTACGTGTATGGATGCCTTGGGCGCTTGAATATGTCATCTGCAGGGCCGATTTCCACCAGCTTCCCGGCGTACATCACACCCACTACGTCGCTTACTTCAGCTATTACAGAAATGTCATGGGAAATGTATATCATGCTCATGTCCGTCTTGCGCCTGATCTCCTCCATCTCACGGAGGATCTTGTCCTGCACTATGACATCCAACGCAGTCGTAGGCTCATCCGCTATGATCAAGCTCGGACTACAAGCCAGGGCCATAGCTATCACGGCGCGCTGCTTCATCCCGCCACTGTATTCATGGGGATAGTGATCCATTCTCTCCTCTGGAATGCCCACAGTGCAAAACAACTCAGCAACACGCTCTCGGGCATCCCGTTCCGATGCAGCTGGTTCGTGTTCGAGTATGACCTCTGTTATCTGGCTTCCTACTGTATATACAGGGTTCAGCGCGTTCATGGCTGCCTGAAATATCATGGCAACCTCTTTCCACCTGAGTTTTCGGAAGTCTTCCTCGCGCATTGAATACACATCCTGTCCGCCAAGGAAGACCCGGCCACTCTTGATCTCTGAGTTATAGGGCAACAACCTCATTATCGACATGGCTATCGAAGTCTTTCCGCATCCCGATTCGCCTACGAGGCCTAACGACTGCCCGCGTGCGAGCGAGAAGGTTACGTCATCCACTGCCTTGACATGTCCTGCCGTAGTACGATAGTGCATTGTAAAATTCTCAACCTTCAGGAGAGCATCCATTCTCCGCTCACCTCTTTCTGAGCCGGGGATTCACAACTTCATCGAGACCTCTTCCCACCATGTAGAATGCGGCGCAAAAGAGTGTGATTGCTAATCCCGATGGAAGCCATAACCACCAGTACCTTCCATAGTCGAATAGATATCCTGCAGTCTCGGCTGTATGTATCATCATCCCCCAGCTCATGTCTATATTCAGAACTCCAAAGAATGACAAAGTAGCTTCGCTCAAGATTGCTGCCGTAACGTTGAACATCATATATAGGAAGGAAAGCGGGAGAACGTTGGGTATGATGTGCGAACGTATGATGTGCAAGTCATCTCCGCCTGCAACCTTTGCCGCATCTATGTAAGGCCTAACCTTGACCTGCAATGCCTGGGCTTTAAGAATTATTGTGATGCCGCCAAATGCCTCCAGAAACCCCAAGATAATCGCGAATGAGAACATGTCGAGCCTGACTAGGGAGCCTACAACTACCAGAAGAGGCACAAACGGAAAGAGCATCACTATGTCTGCAAGCCTCATGAAGAAAGCATCCGTAAATCCACCGTAGTAGGCGGCCATTGCGCCGATAAATGTCCCAACAACTACGCTGATCATGGCGGAGAGCACGCCGAGCAGAAACTCGCGGCCAGTGCTGAACATCAACTGCGCCAATATGTCTCGCCCAATGGGGTCGGTTCCTAGCAAGTGCCCTCGGCAGGGCGCGGCAGGATGCATCATAGTAGGATCAAAACCTACAACCGGGTGGTATACGTTCGGGTCCCATACGTTTCTGAACATTAGGGGCCACATCATTCCAAAAACCCCGAAGCAAACAATGACAACTAGGCCGGCGATACCAATGCGACTTTCCCTGAAGATAGCCCAATGCTGGGCAAGGGAGCGCATGTTCAGTCTCCATCTGATTCTCCATAACGGCTCGCTTATGACTCGTGGATGCACCACTGGCTCCATGCCTGATCCGGGGCGTATGTTTGGGCTCTTTGCAGATTCAGTCATCGCAAGTTACCTACCCTTCAGCCACAGGTTCTCCGCCATAGGAGATCCTTGGATCCAAGGCGGCATAGAGCATGTCGGCAACGAAATGGGCTATTAAGAGGAAGATACCCGTAAACACCAATGCACCCGTGGCAAGGGGATAGTCGTTTGCCAAAGCCGAACGGAAAAGAACCTGACCCAAACCGGGCCAGGAAAACATGGTCTCTGTAACCAATCCCCCGCTCATCGAAGCTGCCAGAGAAAGCACAAGGCTGGTCACCGTAGGAAGGAGGGCATTTCGGGCAGCGTATCTATCACGGACCACAGCATCTGGCAATCCTTTGGCCCGAGCAGCCATTACGTAGTCCTCTTCGACAGTCTCGAGCATCGAGTCGCGCATCAGCAACATAGTGCCGGCAAAGTTGATAAGGGTGAGGGTGACAACAGGAAGCACCATGTGGCGTACGATATCCCACATGTACACCAGCATTCCCGCACTTGCGGCAACTCCGAGCCCTGCAGCGAAGACTCCTGCGGACAGCGCCCAAGCCAAACCGATCTTCCTTCCCGTCTTGCGCTGGCCTCGGCCCAAACTCCAGAGGATCGCGAAAACGGCTATCGAGATCACAGCAATCCCAAACACCATGTACCCAAAGACTGTATTGGAAGGCCACGGAGCATACACCCATAAACTAGGTTCTATGAACTGATTGAGCGGCAGCCATTTGAGGGTGTAGGCAAACAGCCAGATCAAGATCAAGGAAAGGAGCGGATAGAAGGCGGTCCAAAAAGCTATGCCCACGACAGTGGCTGCATGGTCCACAGTAGCCCCGCGCCGCCAGGCAATGACCCTACCCAACATGAAACCTACATAGAATGATAGAGCATTCGCAGTAATGAACAAGACGAGAGTCCGTGGCAGGCGTTCAAGGAGTATGTCCCAAACAGGCCTTGGATACTGCGAAAATGAAACTCCCAGGTTTCCTGTAAAGAAATTTCTTATGTACGAAAGAAACTGCACAATTGGGGGCTGATCCAAACCCAGCTGCTTCTTCAGTTCCTCCCGCGCCGCCTGTGGTATCCTCGGGTTCTGAAGGTATATCATGGAGATATCGCCCGGCATAGCCTGCAGCAGGAAGTAGACTAGCGCTATGTAGATAAACAAGGTTATGACCAGCTGACCGACGCGGCCAAGAACGTATCTGCGCATCTTGATCACCCTTGCTTTCCGGTATTCTTCGAGAGATGTGGCGCGAGCCGAAATCCCTGAGAAAGACGCCGGCCCGCGCCGCGCATGGCCAGGAATACTACGTTATTCCCTGCACTAGTTCTTCAGCTTGACTGTACTGGTCATGCCTCCGCTGTACTGGATTCCGCTAAGCGTCTTGGTGTACGGAAAAGCAAGGCGATCGCTACGATATGCTTCAATAAGAGGTGTGTCGAATATTACAATATAAGGTAACTCGTCAGCAAGGATCTCCTGGAGCCTAAACGCCATCCTGCGAGCCGTCTCCATGTCGGCTTCTCGCAAGAACTCCTCAACCATCTTGTCGAAATCAGGATTGCTGTACATTTCGTAATTGAATCCGCCGGCCGGACACTGGCTGCTGTGGAAGAACCAGTACATGTGGTCAGGGTAGAGGCCCAAGCTCCAACCAAGCATGAAACAGTCGAAGTCGCGCTCATCTGTCTTCGAAATAACCACGTTGAACTCGGTGGGAACTACTTCAACCGGGATCCCAACCTCCTGCATCCATGTGGCAATATTCAGTCCGAAAGTGTAGCGAAGCGGGTCGTAGCCTGCAGTCATTACATTGAACTCAAAGGACGGCATCTTCTTGCCGTTGGGCATGATCAATCCCCTGCCGCGCCTGAGTACCCTGTCTTTGGCGAGGTCAACCTGAGGTTCAACCTCCCACGAGAACCCAGCGCTCTTCAGCAGCCTAACAGCCTCAGTAATCTTCTGGCTCCGCGTGAAGCCTTTGCCCCACATCGGAACGTTGGGGTTGAACCAATAGGCATTGCCCGGAGGGACCACAGAATACTGAGGAAATGCGACCCCCTGTAACACTCTCTCACAGATGTATTCTCTATCAATGAGAACAGATACAGCCTGCCTGAACTCTTTTATGTTGAAGGGATACTTGGTCAGGTTGAACGCCATATACCTAAATCCGTTAACGTTGTTCTCTACTACCTCAACACTGGCCGCCTTCTTCAGCTGATCCTGAAATCCACGCTGCAGGCCAAGGGAGTTGAGAATGAAATCCACTTCTCCGGAGATCAGGGACAGAACGGCCGCGTTCTGGTTCTGCAGTATGCGGAACATCAGCCTGTTGGCATACGGCCCCTCGGTCACGGCAAGCTTGATATCGCCGATTGGATTCCCGAGGATATATCTGAATCCCGTCTTCTTGTTCTCTGTCACGAACGCGCCATTCTTGTAGAAGGTATTAGTGTCGCCCGTCATGGCGTAATAAGGGTTGCGGGTGTGAGTGACAAAAGCGCCCTTCTCCCACCTCTCCATCATCCACGGTCCGGCCACCGGCTCACCCTTGGGATCATGGGCCAACAGCTCCTTGATGGGATCTGCAGCCTTAAGAGCCTTGCTTACCACAGGATCCCAATAGGCCTTGGGTAGAATGAGAGCCTGCAACATCCCGTACTGCCACTGAGCCAAACCCGGGAGCTCCGTCAGGTAGAACTTGACGCTATAGTCGCCAGCCTTCTCCACCTTCGCTAGGATCTCAGGGTCAATATTGCCAGGCCAGTTCCCACCCAGCTTGTTCGGGTCCAAAGCTAGAGGCGCCATGTAGCTGAAGACAACGTCGTCAGCAGTCATGGGTTTCCCGTCGCTCCACCGAAGCTCCTTACGTATGTTCACAACTGAAGTGTAGTAGGTCTTATTGTCCATTTTCTCTTCTACTAGACGAGATGGCATACCCGAAGCAGCCTGCGGGCAGAACACATAGTCAGGAGCTGCGTTTCCGTACAGACCTATGTAGCTCTGCTGGTAACCGACAAATGAATTCCAGACCGTTGCGTCAGGGCCGAGAGCAGCCCACACATTTACTGTGGTCGGGTCTTCGAAGATAGCCATTTCGTAGACACCGCCCGCAGCCGCCTGTCCGATGATGCCCATGCAGAATACAACCGCCACAAACAGCAGGACCGTCATACTGTAACGCACGACCTTCATTGCCTAACTGCCTCCTTGTCGTGTTAGTAGCCTACTGTTTGTATTAATTCGGCCCAACTGTGGAAAGTCCTTCCGATTACAATACTTAAAGTCCCAATGTTTCCATATATATTAGGGGATTTGTGATATGATGTCTCCAATTTCGGACTCCGTCTTCCTGTCCCAACCCTCCTTGACGTAGATGATTACTCCCGACCTGTCGATGACAAACACAGCAGGAACTCCGCGGAGCTTGTAGGCTGCAGCGGCGGAAGAGGCTCCGCGCCCGCTCGCAACAGGAAAGCCCAGGTTCATCTGGTCCGCCAGTTGCTTCACCACTCGATCCGCTTCTTCCATATCATTGAAGCCAACACACTCAACCCCTTTTCTGCGGCACGCTTCCCACACCCTCTGGATACCCGCAAGAGCGTCTAGGGATAATCTATATTTGCTGTTCCAGAAGACTACAACAGTAACACTGCCGAGTGCAGGCACCTGGATGCTTTCGTTCTTGACGCCCACTGTTTTCACCTTAGGCGCCTTCAACCCAACCAGAGTGGTCGGCTGCGCCAGAACAGACCAGCCATGGCCAATCACGAGCATCGACACCACCAGGAGAACCACTGAAGACCCAATAGCACGTTTACACGTACTGCACATTCTTGATCACCTCAACGTAAAGTGCTCCTCAAGCCGGGGAGCATCTTCCCATACTAAATAGGACGCCAGAACTCCCTGGGAGTTTCGTGACCGACGCATTTTCGGGCATACAGTTTTTTCCTAGAAATGCGGCCTCTGCTTCAACTGAACAGACAGACAAACCACAGGACACATGGCGCACGCCCGCAAACCCTGTACGCACAAACCAGGGCCCTCAGTAACATGAGAGCCCTGGCCTCAACTAACACTACCGCTTGTGTCCATCGAATGAACCCGGTGGCACCCATACCATCTTGCCGACGTGTTCCGAGTAACGGTATTGGCCATCGCCTGTTCCAAGCATGTCTCTGATAGCACGTTCATACTTGTTCACCTGGGCGTCCATGTTGTCAGCGTGATGGAGAATACACGCTTCGATAGTAGCTGGTTGAACTGGAGACCCCCACTCAAGGTTCCCGTGATGGCTTGTGATAAGGTGCGTCATGTGCAGAGTCGCCTTCTCAGTCCAGCACGGCCCTGCGCACGAGCTCTTTCTTTCGCATCCATTTATGAGGTCGGCTATGCGCCTGTTGATAACCTCAACGCCGATGACAATGTGGTCGGTCATCACGCCAAGCAGCGACATGCTCGCAGCCCCTTGAGTTCTGTCGTAGTCGTAACTGCGCAGCTTGCCTACATCATGGAGCAAAGCTCCGGCAATCAGAATGTCACGGTCAACGAACTCATACTGGTCAGCGGCACACAAGCAAATCCTGAGAACCCCAGTAGTGTGCTCAAGCAGGCCCCCGGAATACGCATGATGATGCCTTACCGCTGCAGGCCACTCCACGAACTTGGTCCTAAACTCAGGTGCGTGGAAGAATGATTGAAGCAGACACTTTACGGGCCCAGTCCCAATGCTTGCAATAGCGCCGTCAATCTCCTTTAGCATCGCATCTACGTCTCGCACTGTCGCAGGAACAAATTCGGCTAGATTACACTCAGCCGGGTCGCAAAGTGTGAGCGCCCCTCCGAACTGCGCTGTTTCACATGACAGCTGCAATGCGCCATTGAACTCCGTAACAGACACATTCCTCACCCTCACGAATGCGCCAGGCTCGAGCCCCTTCACCGCATCCGCAGAGTAATTCCAAAGCTTCAGGCTAATCTCGCCCGTTCTATCCACAAGGCGCACATCCGCAAACTGTGAGCCTGATTTCGTCGTTCTCACCTTGATATCAGCACATAAAAAGACCGTGTTCACAACAACGCCAGTTCTAAGTTCCGATGCATACTGTGTTTTCGCAATGCGGTCAACCATCTGAAAACCTCATTTCATGTTGCGCAGCGCAATCGCCGGGAAGAAACGCGCAATCTCTGTGGCAGCAGCCTCCGGACTATCTGATGCATGAACAAGATTCCGGCTGACTGATGTTGCAAGATCGCCACGTATGGTTCCTGGGTCCGCTTTCATCGGATCAGTTGCGCCTATAATCTCCCTGACTGCTTCTACAGCATTGGGCGCTCCGATCGCCAATGCAATCACAGGACCGGACATCATGTAGTCTGTCAGTTCATCGAAGAAAGGCTTACCTACAAGGTGCGCATAGTGCTCTCGCAAAAGCTCTTCAGTCATGTTTAATGTTGTCGCCAACACGATCCGACAGCCTTTGCGCTCGAACCTGGAGACTATCTCGCCTACCAGACCCCTCCTGATTCCATCGGGCTTTACAAGAACGCATGTAAGCTCCATGACACACCTCCGCTAGCTGCACAAACTGTCTGTCGCAATGCAGCTTTGCTAGATAGGGCTGCATTTGCATATGTAGACGTAATTTGACGTACTAGTCCGAAATCCTCCATGCAGGCACCATGTGAGGACAATCTACGAAAGAGTGGGGCAGCATTCCAATTCCGGCAAGTAGGCGCACTCCGCATTCCTCTAGCCGTAACAGGGCCTCGAGAAACTCCGCCTCCATCCCCCAAGCTCCATGAAGGCATTCACAAGCAGCCTGGGCTTCAATGACCTCCTCAAATAACTTGATGAAACACATCGCGCTTCGAGTTCTCTCAGCCTCAACCCTCGCCTCAAACGCCTCTCGGGAGGTTCCGATATCACGCGGAACACGACTTCCGTCAAGGGCAAACCCAATCGCGTATGTCCCGCCTGGTGCCGACGTAGACTGCTCTGCCGTTGCCACAAGGGATGCAGCATGTATCAGCTCCGCCAGTCCCCGCCTGGGTTTGGCAGCATAGTCGATCATGGCCCCAATCACATTGGGATCGCGCCGAATCCACTCGCTGCAAAGAACCTCGACATCGGAGTTGGCGACAGTCCCTATCAACGACCTCAAAGAGTCGAATTCGTCCATACGGAGTGCCCGAAGAATCCCCTCTCTACCGTGTTGGCCAAGCCTCAAAGCTAGCTCCATCTCCACCTTATGAGCCTCACTCATGTCTCCTCTGACAGATGCTATCTGGGCACGTCTCAAACACCTCAACGCGCCAACCACAGCTTCGCCCTCCGCCCTGGCAAGCCTCGCCTTGGCAAAGTCCGAAGAGGTAGCTGAAGGCTCAGGGCGTGCCCTCCTTAGTACGTTCGCAAAGACAGGCAGAGGGACTTCGATCCCGAGCGTTGCCCACTGCACATGATCCTCAATGCCAATATCGCACTTGTATGAAAACCCAAGTCTCACGCCAGTCTCTCCCTTTGCAGAAATCGACCCCCTTACGGCAGAATCACATCCCCACATGGTCAACGAGTAGACCCAAGATCGTCCTAGATCGTCGCTGAACCTTGATTCATTCACCTCAATCCATGCAGAAAGGAAAGTGGGATCGCAAGCCATAGAGGCAGTGAAGAATTCCTCGACGCCTATGGTTCCAACGGAGAGAACGTCATCTTCGCCATGAATCGCCGCACTAGAAACCTGTGTCTCCTTGCCGAGCGTTGCAGAGGCAGATGCCATCAGAATTGCCACAATCAGCAAGAGCGGGCGCACAACACTTCGCCCCTTTTCCACTCCTCGATTCCCCCCAATATGATCAGTACACTACACAATAAGCGAATGTAGAACATCCTGCCATCGCCCATTGGGATGATTTGGCATGCCTTGTGTATCAGAGAGAATCTGGGCCTGAGCCGAAGAGGGCATCAGTCAGAAGCCATGATGCGGGCAATTTGGAAGGAGCAACCAGTAATAGCGGGGCAAGAGCCCCGCCGCGACGATATGTCACCCTCAGTGCAAGGGATTGGCAAGCCTAGAACCAGGACCAGGGGCGAAACCCCCGCCACCCCAAACCGAAGCCTGGAAAGCCGAAACCGAACCATGGCCATCCAAGTCCGAACCAGGGAAAGCCGAAAGGTCGCCCGAACCCCCAAGGACCGAAGAAACCGCCACCCGGGCCCCATCCCCACATGCCGAACTGGGCAGGCTCCACTCGTCCTGTCGCTTGCGTCCAAGCTCCGTCAACAGCTCCCGCGTTCTGAAAACCTGAGTATCCTGCCGGGTACATCTCCAGTGCCACCTCCATCACATGATTAGTCCGCTCAGTCAAGCATATTCCGAATGCCGCACCACTGAACTGAGCTAGGTGGCACATGATGGGCAAAACAGGCCCAACAGCATGATGCCTACTGCTAATATCTTGCTATCACGAACCGTCCATGATTATGGATTGCTACCTGATATCCCCTTCATGCCAAAGATTATCTCCATGTACGCCTCATGCGCCCCAGGGAAGAAACTCATTAGCTAGTTGTTGTCAATGTCACCATTGTATGTGAGAATCCTGGCGACCTGATCATCAACGACCAAGAAGGACGAGCATACGCAATGTTGGCTCTGGCAACGGCCCCCACAGTAACGCGCCTCACTGGATTTTGCCTTCACATAGATTCCCGTCCTCCGACGTCAACATGGCGCCGTTGAGACATGAGTTTCCGAGCTAACAGGAAGAAAGCGATGCTGCCAGCCGCCCGTATTGCTGCGCTGATTCCCAACGCCCAATAGATATCAAACCAATCGACAAGTGCTTTGCCAACAAGGGGACCTATACAAGATGACAAGTTGACTGCACTGTTGTGGTAGGCAATGAACGAAGTCCTGTTCTTCTCAGGCGCCATCTCGAGCAGAGTATTCAGCATCAGCAACGTGGTTCCTGAAGTAAAATAGCCCATCGACACATTAAACACGGCCACAAGCCATGCCCATGGAGATACCGCAACCATTAGGGGAGTCAATGCCATCCCGGCTGTTGCCGCCGCAAGAGCCCACGCGTTTCCCTTCTTCCCTGCGTACCTGCTCCACCGTGGAAACGACACGTACCTTGCAATGCTCGAAACCACAGAGAATACGGCAACCCATAGACTTCCGCAGTTGAGCACTCGCACATAGTAGATTGTAAAAAGCGGCTGCGACATCATCCAGCCGAAGTAGAAAAGCATCGCCTTCAGCGTAAAGCTGACATATGCCTTGTTCTCCATGACCTCAGCGAACGTCGATTGGCTTGCCTGCGCCTCCTGGGGTTGGGGCTTCATTCTGACGCGCGCAGGTTCGCGCAAACCACTCAGAACCTTGACTTCTACTAGCGAAGCCAAGAATGCCGCCACGAAAACGAGCTGATATCCGATGGGAAAGGGCATCGAATCAAACAGATACCCGCCTAATAGCGCAGGGACAATGCCCACAGCTGTCACCAGTCGGCTTCTCGCAGCGAACGCGTCACCCCTGAACTCTGCCGGTATGGTATCGCCCATGAGGCTCTGCCATGATATGTGGCCAACGGCACCCGGCACATTCATCAATGCCACTAGCCCTACGAGAACCCAAGCCTGCCTATGGTCTGGAACCAGTGGAAGCGCGGCAATAGCCAGCAAGAACGCTCGGTGCGCGATGATCAACCCACACGTTGCCTGCCTTTTCCTTTGAACAGACTTGAGAAGAGCGGCCCCCGCGAAGCTCGCAACGGAGGATACGGCAGCTGGAAGTGCAGATATCAGAGCAACCTGCAGATTTCCCGCTCCAAGCCTTATTGCGAGCAACCCGAGGAATGGACTGTAGAGGTTGAGGGCAAGGCTTTCCCATACCCCATGCCTGTTGTTGACTCTGATGTTATGCCGAATGGCGCTTCGTTCTTCCTTTTCTTCTGCGGTCAGTGGTTCTCGTTGCCCATGGGATGTCAACTCATAATGCCTCCAGAATAGAACGCACTCTGGCGCGTTGCTGCTCTTCAGCAAACGCCGCCTCGATTGCCTCAAGGTTCGTCCTCACAATTTCGGATTCGCTCAGCCCCATAATTCTATGGGCAATCTCGTACTCGCCTCCGAGAGTAATCCCAGATATTCCAGGATCATCGGTGTTGATGCAAACAGCCACTCCTCTTCTTACCAGTTCAGGCAAGGGATGTTCGTCGATGTACGCAACGACTCCGGTATGCACGTTGCTTGTGGGGCAGACCTCAAGCAGAACACCTTTTTCAGACAGGAGCGTAACTACGGATTGATCCTCCAAAGCCCTCACTCCATGTCCTATCCTTGTTGCGCCTAGCCTTTCAACGGCCACTCGCACCGACTCCGGCCCCTCAGATTCGCCTGCATGCACCGTTACTCCTAGGCCGTTCGCGCGCGCCCAGGCCAATGGCCTTACGTATTCCTCTAGGCCAAGCACTCTTGTGTCATCTGCAATGTCTACACCTGTTATTCCGTCCGACATATAGTCGCGGGCAAGCCTGACGCTGTCCCAACCTGCCTTCTCGCCTGCCGGCTGTGGGATTATCACGATGAAGTTCACTATCGGACCCGAGTCCACCGCCTGCGCCCCCTGAAGGACTGATTCTACAGCTTCCACGTATGAAAGCCCAGTCAGACCCTTTATGAAGACCGGAGAGAACCGCAGTTCTACGTAGACTATCCCCTCCGCCGCACAGTCCTCTATTGCCTCACGAGTAATTCGGGTTATGTCTTCTGACGAACGAAGGCAGGGCATGAAGAACTCAAATTTGGCCAAGAAATCAGCGAGCGAACGGTCAGCCCCTGTTATCTGTACTTTAGGCAGGATACTCTCGACAGACTCGTCAATGAACATTCCGCAATTCTTTCGAAAGAGATCTAGAATAGTAGCTGGCCTCACGGCACCCTCCAGATGCCGGTGAAGCTCCACTTTGGGGAGTTTGCCCATATTCGAAGCTCCCACGTTTGTCTTCCCCCTATGTCAGGGCCTATCAGGCTCGGCGGCACAAGGTGCCGATCAGTGTCACCTGCCGAGCCTCCCCCTGATCGGCACTACTTCCTATACCGTCCGATACCCAGATAATGTCCGATGTTGGCCGTATCATCTATCACAGGCTCAATTATCGGTTTGGCTGTAGTCATGATAGTGGCAACACCTGGACCATGCCCCGCAACAAGGCAATCTGAGTGGACCACTACTCCGATGCTCATAGCACCCTGCCTATAACTTCGTCCAAAAAGGTTGTCGCAATCCTCGAGGGCCACGATATCGCCGAACCGCAACTTGTCGATGCCAAGACGTTCAATCTCGGCTTTGTCAGTAGTAGTAATATCATAGTCCCCCGACGCCACGTCCGAAGATCCTATTCCTGAACCCATAAACACGGCCGGTATTACAGCCGCAACTCCCACTCGGAGCTTGGTGCCGGCTTCCTCTATGCGGATCAAATCGAGAAGATCCGGGTCGAGGTTGAACATCTTGACGTCCGGATAGTCAAGCAGCCTCAGGCCCTGCCCGCACGCACGGATCAGGATCTTGTCATCTATCGCCAATTTGTCCATGGCGTCATCGTCAAAATCTATCAGGACATGTTCGATGCCGCCGTGATGGCCGGTTACGACTCCTTCGGCCCCTTTTGCATCCCCTGATATCACACGAGCCTTGTTTCCTATGCATGCGAGGACATTGTAGGCACGGTTCTTCTGATCTCCGCGCTTGTCGTAATCTGCAGCTGTTGAAACACCAGGCTCCACATGATCGCCCGCCCATCCAAACACAGAATCTCCCACTAGCACATTATAGGTGATCCCCCCAACTCCGGGCAGAACAAACGGAACCCCATCAGCATCAATGCGGAAAGCCTGTCGTCTCACGTGTGGCGCCACCACGCCCTGTACTGAAACTATTACGAGCTTGTCTCTGTTGGTCCTAATCATGCTGACCACCCTTCCTAATGTCTAGGGAAAGGATTCACCTTGTATGCGCCGATTCCTTCACGCATTTGTCCCCGAAGCACAAACTCGGTCAAATATGCGAACCGCAACATTCCTCAGGATGAAAGACCGAATAGTATGGACTGAGTGTTCACACGTGCAATCAGGGAGGAAAGCGAAATGGGCCAGGAATACCCAGAATCGGCCAACACGATGAAATTTGCTCGCGCCTACGTGCGCCCTCAACGATACACCCAGCGCTTCAACCCTCTGGAGGGCTTGCAGCATGGCACTATCTTCCCGGAACTAGTAATGCCTTACGCGCCGCCTGCTGAGGCGCCACGTAAGCTTGAGGAGGCGTCAGACTAATGCGGCCTCCGGTCAATCGGGAAGAACTTCTCTTGCGCATCCAGGCCTTGGAATTCACAGGAATAGATCTGGGCCTTTACCTCAACACGCACCCCAACGACACAAGGGCCCTCGCAGACTATAATCAGATATCTGCGGCCCTCGCTCAAACACGCGCGGCGTATGAACAAGCTTTCGGTCCACTCATGAACTTCGGACAATCGCAATCCCGATGCAGATGGGCTTGGGTCGACGAACCGTGGCCTTGGGAAGTATAGGCAAGATGAGACATAAACCAGGGGGGATATGGGAATGTGGGTATATGAAAAGAAGCTCGAATACCCCGTCAGAGTCAGTGGGCCGAATCCCAAATTGGCCAAGACGGTGATAACGCAGTATGGAGGCCCAGACGGCGAATTGGCTGCTTCCCTGCGCTATCTGACCCAGCGCTACACAATGCCTACTTCTCAGGCCAAAGGGGTTCTAACGGACATAGGCACTGAAGAACTGGCGCATATGGAAATAGTCGCAGCATTGGTGTATAATCTTGTGAAGGGTGCTACTTTAGGCGAGATCAAAGCAGCCGGAATGGAAGGCTACTACGCGGACCATGACCGTGCACTCTATTTCGTGAACGGAGATGGAGTCCCATGGATAGCCTCATACATCCAGTCCAAGGGCGACCCAATAGCCGACTTGCATGAGAACATGGCGGCTGAGGAGAAGGCCAGAGCTACGTACGAGCATCTGATCAATCTCTCAGACGACCCCTTAGTTACTGATGTTCTGAGGTTCCTGCGGGAGCGCGAGGTCGTGCATTTCCAGCGATTCGGCGAGACTTTGAATATAGTCCACGATTTTCTCAATTGCCGAAAGGTGTGGTAATCGTGGGCAATAGGTACAATCATTGGCTATCACCGCAGAGGCGCGCCACAAGAGGCTAATATCTCACACTATGCCGCCCCGCGTTAAGGGCGGCATTCTTGTGGGCAATGCACTGCAATAGGCCTCGAGGCGAGCGTAGTCCCCTCTACATTGCCGGTGAGGCAGAATGATGCATATTGGCATACTTATGATAGGCAATTCATGTGGCAATCATTACTCAACATCTTCAGCACAGGAAGTGAGCACAATGACAGATATCTTATCCGAATTTCGATCCATCGGTCTTTGCAACATTGGACCAATTCACCGCAACCTCTCAGCCGCTCAGCTTACTGAGGCATCACTCGCTCGTGGAGAAGGCGTGCTGGCGTCCAACGGGGCGCTCCGTGTCGCCACAGGCAAGTACACAGGTCGTTCACCTGAAGATAGGTTCACCGTGGACGATGGTGAAACCCATTCTACGGTTGATTGGGGTGACATCAACAAGCCGATGCCGGAAGAGACCTTCGACCGGCTGTATGCTCGCCTAACCGCCTATATGCAGGGGCGTGAGCTCTTTGTGTTTGACGGTTATGCCGGAGCCGATCCCCGCTACGAGCTTCCAATTCGCATAATCAACGAGCTGGCATGGCAGAACCTCTTTGCCCACCAGTTGTTCATACGGCCAACACCCAGCCAATTGGAGTCACACAAGCCCGAGTTCACCGTGATAGCGGCTCCGGGATTCAAGGCCAATCCTCAAACTGATGGGACGAACTCGGAAGCCTTCGTAGTCGTCAACGTCTCCAAGCGCCTCGTAATCATAGGAGGAACAAGTTACGCAGGTGAGATCAAGAAATCCGTATTTTCGGTCATGAACTATGTCATGCCAACGGTGAACGTTCTCCCAATGCACTGTTCAGCCAATATAGGCCCCGATGGACGAAGTGCCCTCTTCTTTGGTCTTTCAGGAACTGGCAAGACTACGCTATCAGCAGATCCTGACAGACAGCTGATTGGCGATGACGAACATGGTTGGAGCGAACACGGCATATTCAACATAGAAGGCGGCTGCTACGCCAAGTGCATAAACCTTTCACGTGAACACGAGCCGCAGATATGGGACGCCATACGTTTCGGAACCGTCCTTGAGAACGTAATTGTGGATCCTGAAACACGCCTTCCCGACTACGATGACGGTGCAATTACGGAGAATACCCGTGCAGGGTATCCAATAGAGCACATGCCAAGCGCAGCCGAGCCAAGCATGGGAGATCATCCATCTACCATAATATTCCTCACGGCGGATGCATTCGGTGTCATGCCCTTGATATCCAAGCTCGACACGAATCAGGCCATGTACTATTTCCTGTCAGGCTACACAAGCAAGCTTGCAGGCACTGAGCGCGGCATTGTGGAACCAGAAGCAACATTCTCCGCGTGTTTTGGCGCTCCGTTCATGCCCCTTCCTCCAATGGAATATGCAACGATGCTGGGGGAGAAACTGACGCGAAATGGCTCAAGCGTGTACATGGTCAATACTGGTTGGATAGGCGGCCAGTACGGCATCGGAAGGCGGGTAAGCCTCAAGCATACCAGGGCCATGGTCTCGGCAGCTCTTAGCGGGGCTCTCGACCATGCATCTTATCGGCCTCATCCCATCTTCAAGCTAATGATGCCCACTGAGTGCCCGGGTGTGCCATGCGAGATACTTGACCCTAAGAGCCTATGGAAAGATGGAGATGCCTATGATCGGGCTGCATCCGCGTTGGCTGCAAGGTTCCGCGACAACTTCGCCAAGTTTCATGACGTATTGCCAGAGGTAGCGTCAGCGGGTCCTAAGGCATAACAGGACGATCATAGTAGCTTGGTGAAAAGTGCCTGGCTGGCTCAGAGCATCTGTGCTCTAAGCTCGCCCGGCACTCTTTGTGTTGGGGAGGTCACATGCACTGCCGAAACATGATGAGGAAGCGATGCCCGAGATGCATTCATGGCTTCGAGTTAGCCTTTTGGGCATATGCAAGGCATGTCACGGTATTAGCAGCGCCATAGTAGATCTTCATTCCCCCTATTGCAGCCTCTACAAGAGCTGCACACGAGAGAACGACATCGGGCACATTGCCAACACGTTCACGTATTCCATAGGCTCTCGTGTACAAAGCAGAGCTCCAGAGCGAATCAGTGCCCTGGAGCCGCACTAGCACTATGGCAATGCATTCTCAATGCAAGCCTGTGACTGTTACAAGCGACCCGCGAAAAGGTTCAGGTAATTCACGACGTGCTGGGTTGAGAGGAATCTTCTCCTCACAGTCTCACGGGCCTTATTACCAAGCCTAGCCCCGAGATCTGGATCTTGCAGTATCTCGTCGATTCTGTTGGCGCACTGCTCGGTCGTTTCCACTATGAAACCGTCCACACCGTCACTTATCTGTAATTTGCACCCTGTAGCATTTCCTGCAACGACCGGTCGCCCCTTCCACATGGCCTCAGTAATTGTGAGGCCAAAGCCCTCTCGAGTTGACTTCTGTATGACCACATCCGCGCACTGCTGGAATCCTGCTACCTCCCGTGCGCCAACACCATCCTCATTCGACAGCACGTGGATGTCGCCGTCCTCCTCCGCATCCTCTTTCAGCTTCGCAAGTATGCCCATGCCTTCGGGATCGTCGGCAGCTATGGAACCCACCATTGCCAGTTGGAGATTGGGCCACTTCTTCTTCAGTATGCGGTACGCCTCCACTACGCCGAACGGGTCCTTCCAAGGATCGAACCTTGATACCTGCACAATAAGAGGCCTTTCGGGATCAATTCCGAATGAAACCATCATCTTCCTGGCCTCATCCTCAGGGATGGGAAGGTTTTTCGGGCTTGTAGGGTCTGTGGACGGGGTTATTTCAGCAACCGGAATCGTAATCTCATCCCTGGCATATTCCTGACTGGTGACAATGGCTCCATCGTACTCATTCACAAACGGCCAGAGCCTATGCCAAGTATCGTCCAAAGGTGTCGACAAGTCGATATGGCACCGCCAGAACCATCTGTCCACAGCAGGACGCTCCGATTCGGGAACCGCATCCAAGAAAGCCAAAGTGGCCAGAGGTTGAGGATCATGGATTATGACCACATCCCATGGGCCCCCCGGAAAGGCCTTCGCAAGCTTCATGTTGACATCCTCATACAAACGCCATTCGCCGTCGCTCAGAGGAGTGTCAGCCCCCTGTAAGCTGTTGTGTATCTTCTTGGTGATGTCAAAGAACTCGTCAGGCACGCCGTCAATTACATGCCACTGGGCATCCAGGCCGGCATCGCACATAAGCGGCACTATAGTATAGAGAAGTTCGGCCACGCCACCGCCGTAAGAAGTCGAATTGACGTGAAGGACCCGCAGGTTGCCGAGGCCTTCAGCAAGCCGCCTGACTTCGGCTATTCTGTCCTCTCCTACATATGGCGCATGGTCGTTCAGGAATTTCTCCATAAAATCAACTCTGCGAAACATACATCATCCCCCTTGTCCTTGTTGCTGCACGTGCTACTTTGACACCCAGCCGACCATGCCGCGGATGTAGTACCTCTGCATGACGGCAAAGACGATGATTGGAACGGCCATCACAATAATGCTGCCTGCGGCCAAAATGCCCCAATCCACATGATAAACCCCACGAAGCAACGGCACGCGTTGCGTAGCAAGTAGCTTCGAAGGCGAGTAGATGAGGATCAATGCGAGGAAGAAATCGCTCCACACCCACATGAACTGCAACACAGCTGCAGAAGCTATTGCAGGAAGCGCCATGGGCATTATGATCTGGAAGAAGATTCTCCAATCAGACGCCCCATCCACTCTTGCAGCCTCTTCTACTTCGATTGGCAAGGCCATGAAGTAGTTCCTCATAAAGAAGAGGGTCCATGGAATCCCCCAGGCAGAGTGGACCAGTATCAAGCCTAGGTACGAGTCGACTGCCCCAATCTTGTTCATCATCTGAAACATGGGCACTGCTATCATCTGCTGCGGCAGAGTCATCAGGGCCACCACAAGGATGAAGAGAGGATCTCGCCCTCTGAACTTGAACCGCGCGAATCCATACGCCGCGATTGATGCTACGAGCACAGGAACAATCGTTGCAGGAATCGCAACCTTAAGCGAATTAAGCATTCCTTTGGAGATTGGGGATGCAGGATGATTCCAGGCACCTATGAAATTCTTGAACGTGGGAGTGAACGAATCAAACTTCCACCATCCACGATTGATCTCGGACAGGGGCCTTATCGAGGCCATGAAGACTCCCAAGAATGGGATGAGCCATATCAGCGCTATGAGCCCCGCAGCGATGTAGAGAGCCACCTTCTGGCCATGACTGCGCCCTACGGTTCTCATCATTCTTCACCCCCCGCTGCCTTGAATGTAGGAATCGAGACTACCAAAGCTACTATCATGAGAAATGTGGCCACGACCGCGGCGGCGTTCGGGTTGAACTGCCGGAATGCGTACATGTACATCTGTAGCGCCAGCACGTTAGACGCGCCTCCAGGTCCGCCCATTGTGGCCACAAAGACGATGTCGAAAATCTTGAGGACCCAGAGAAATGTCATCGTAATTACAACACCAGTGACCGGCCTTAGCAGCGGCACCGTTATGTTGAAGAATATCCGCCACGGTGAAGCTCCGTCTATCACGGCGGCTTCATAGACGAAATCGGGTATGGTTTCCAGACCTGCCGAGTAGAGCACCATGCTGAACGGAGTCCACAACCATAGCGACCCGGCTATGAGAGAAAAAAGGGCAGTGTCGGGGTAGGCTGTCAGTGTTCGCGGCGTGAAGCCGAAGAGGGCCAGTACCGACGGGACGATTCCAACATTCCCATCAAAGAGGAATCTCAAGATAATGCCTCCCACAACCATGGGAGTGACCATGCCAAGGAAGACTATTGACTTGACTATGGCTCCGCCCTTGACATCTCTGAGAATCACGGCGAATACCAATCCTAGCATTACGGTAAGTGGCAGATGCAGCACGATCCATATTACGTTGTGGATCAGAGCCCCGTACGGAAATCCTCGTTCAAATCCTCGCGAATCGAACATCTCCGGCTCTGACAGAACATCAGCATAGTTCTTAAGAAGTGCAAATTCACCTTCAGGAGTGAAGAAACTGAGCCATACAGTGTTTATTACTGGGTAAACAACGAAAATAGCCAGCAGCGCCAGCGCTGGCACAAAAAAGAGAGCCCTGCCTCGCGCCTGACCCATAGCGCCACCTCCCAACTGACATCTCCGCCTCGGTGAAAAGGGCGCTCCGGAGCGCCTTCATGTAAGCGCTGCCCCGGAGCGCACGCATTGCTGGCTAGTCTGCCTTCCGCTGCAGATTGTCGACTACCTCATCCACTCTGCCCGGGCTCACCCAAAGAAGCTTCAGCTGATCCCAGAAGGCTGCCTGCCACTCGCCGCCTATGGTGTCGTCGAGGTCTGGCAGAGCAACAGTACCCTTGAGAAGAGAAGCCACTCCACGGTCAACAGGCGGATATGCGCTCAGCGGCACTCTGTATGTTGCTATGTGTCCGCCAGTGGCCACCTGAACCTCCTGCCCCCTCGTTGCCAGGAAGGCAAGTAGCTGCCTTGCCTCTGCAGGATACTTGGTGTAGGCTGGCACAAAAGCATAGTCAGGTGCGAAGACGATTCCCTTACAGCCAGGCAAGGAGAAGACGCCAAGGTCATCTGGATTGTCGACCATGCCCGTAATCCAGCTGCCCATGAAGAAGAGACCGTAATCTCCCCTCCACCACAGGTCGAGAGCCATGGTCCACTCGATCGGCTCACTGAAGTAACCTGCCTTGAGCAGGGGAGCAAGTCTCTCAGTGAACACAGACTTGACCACCGGATCGGTCCACTTGATCTTCTTGTTTATCAGGCCATGCGTCACATCTGGCCCAGCATACGTAGCGATGAAATGCTCGGTGATATCCGAGAGAGGCCATCCCACCCCGTTGCCACTGGCGATTGGCGCTTTGACGCCTGATATCTTCTTCAGCTTCCCGCACAACTCCACGAACTCGTCCCACGTTGCAGGAACCGAAAGTCCATGCTTTTCGAAGAATGACTTGCGGTACCAGAATCCAGGCTTCACCTTGCCGGTATATACTCCGCCCCAAAGCTTGTTGTTGAGCTTGACGGGATCAAGCGAGCCTGGGATGAAGTCGGCTTCGTTGATCTTCCCGGTGATGTCAAGCACATGGCCATCCTGGGCATGCTTGGCAATGAACCATGACCACATGTATATGACGTCTCCAGGTGTTGTTTTCGCATTGAACTGAGCAGGCAGCAATACTGCCAAGTCCTCGGCCCGGTAAATCTGGTAGTCCACCTTAATGCCTGTTTCCTTTTCGAATGCCTTCAGCACAGGCATGAACGCATCCATCTCAGGCCCTGACCATCCACTGATCACTGTAAGCTTCTTTTCAGCGGCGGCTCCAGGCAGACTGCAGATGGCAATCGCAAGGATTAGCAACGCAACTATCTTTCGTTTCACAATAATCCCTCCATTTTCGCAGTTTCCTTGGCTTACTCATGCACGCTGACAAAGACTGTTAATCATCGATCAAGCCTGATGATATGGCTGTTGCATCACCCCCAACTAGTAGGCGCATGCCAATGGTGGCACCTCGTGGCGTATTCAATCGCAACCTAAGTGAGTGTTTCGCTGCCCGGGCGGGGCTACAGAACCAGCAGGCTGGAATCTCGCCGGCAGCACGCGGTGTATCGGTCCCTTGTTTTCTCCGCGCATCAACTCTATGAGGATTCCAACCGCAGCACTTCCAAGCTCATCAATGGGCTGTCGCACGGTGGCCAAAGGAGGCGCCGAGTACTGTCCAAAGGCTATTCCGTCGAAGCCGACGATAGACACATCTTCTGGTATTGACAGCCCGCGTTCCCGAAGTGCGCACATGGCGCCCAGCGCCATGACATCATTTGACGCAAATACGGCTGATACGGCATTCCCCCGCTCCAGGATCTCGGCCATAGCTGCGTATCCCCCAGCTTGCGTAAAATCACCTGAAGCCACAAGATTGAGGTCAAGCGGAATGCCTGCCTCTAGCAATGCCTTGCAGTAGCCCTGATAACGAGCCTCAGAGGCGGTTTGGTCAGCAGGACCGGCAAGGCACGCAACTCTAACGTGCCCAAGCTTGACGAGCCATCCTACTGCTTCAGCAGATCCAAGCTTGTTCTCACAGCTAACCCAGGATGCATCCTGATCTTGTGTCATTCCAAGAAAGACGAATGGGAGACGCGCTTTCTTGAGGGCTTCAACTCGCTCATCTTTGATCTTCGGTTCAGTAAGTATCATCCCATCAACCCTGGCAGAGCTGGCCAGCTCTACATGGGCGTTGTGAGCGCCTGCCCCGTCTTCTTCCGCCGCCGACAGCAGAAGGCTGTAGCCGCACTTCATCGCCGCATTGCCCGCATATCCCAGAAACTCCAGGTAAAACGGGTCGGAAAGTGAGCGCGGAGCACACGGGACTGCCAGGCCGATCGTATTAGTCCTCCGAGTTGCAAGCCCCTGCGCAATCGGATTGGGTGTATAGCCTATCTGCAGGGCCAGGGACTCGACCCGTGCGCGGGTAGCCTTGGCTACTCGGGGATCACCCGACAGTGCCCTTGATACTGTCGATTTGGACAAGTTGAGGATATCAGCCATATCCTGAAGCGTTGGCCTCATTGCAACATCTCCTACGATATCAATCGGTTGTTTTTCTAGTAATACCTGATTTAACAAGACATTATCACTATGACCCATCTGTGTTGCACAACCGGTTGTATTACTTTCATACTTCAACAATGCTTCCAAAATTCCTCCTGTAGTTCCCTTGCGGATGCCACTTTTGCGCAACCAGGAACCTATCTGTTGCGCCAAACGGTTTCAGCGTAAGCTCTATCCACAACAGAACCAAACTTCGCGATGGCTCGTGGCCGCATGCTGACCCGAATCTTGCCGATGCCGAGCGGTAGCCACATCTCTCAAAACTCGATGATTCTCGAAAATCCGAGAACTATCTCAAGCTGTTCCCTGAAACTTGGTTGACAGGGTTGGCCAGAAGTATTATGCTAATAGTTGGAAGCTACATGATGTGGCTTCCATAGCATGTCGGGAACGGAATCGAACGCGACGAGGCCGGCGCAGTCGAGCCGAACCAGGCATCCACTCATCACTAACATAAGGAGGGGCCAAAATGCGAGTTACAGGACTCATCCTCGGATTGATTGGATCGATCTGGGGCATGTTCATTCAAGTAGAAGAGCTGAGATGGCTTCTTGTTCTTATCTCCATAGCAGGGCTGATTGCAGCCTGCTGCGCTATGGCTTACCCTAAGTGGGCTGGCATCATAATGCTTATTGCTGCCGTTCTCGGCTGGATCGTTGGCAAGGGGGCCTTCGGTTGGCCCGGCGCAATTCTGCTGATTGGCGGGATTTTCGCCTTATCTGGCCAAGGCGAACTAGAAAGATAACAGCACCAAGGAACTGATGGACTAATATCATCCTAATACCAAAGGGCGGGGAAACGACGCGGCCTCATGATTACGTCGAAAATCCTCCGCCCTTTGTCGATAACGCTACTTCCGGCGCCTCCACCTGAACTTCTTGTCAAGCCTAGTCCCCGCTCTTAGGGTATCTCCGTACGCAAGCCCAGACATGCTCAATCTGTACTCCAGATCGCCTCAACTCCGTGTGGCCATGGGTTGCTGAATGGATAAATACTGGCCGCGAAATACTGAAAATGCTAAGTGGTTCAAGTGGAGGCTTCCTGATGCAGATGATCCTGCGAGTGCTAATGAGAATCATGGCAGTTGTGGCTGTCTTTCTTCCTGTATCTTTGCTTATGGGCAAAAAACACGTCGGCGAACTCTCCGTCCTCGACCTGATGATAGCCCTCACCTTGGGCTCAGTGGCAGGAGCGGATCTGGGGGACCTTTCTGTGTCTCAGGGGCCCACGCTTACCGCCATAGTCGGTCTGGGACTGGTGCAGATCATTCTGACATCAGCATATATTCGAAGCCGCGTACTCAACAGGGTTCTCACCCTGTCTCCAGCCGTAGTTGTGCAAAACGGGATTGTGATAAACGAGAACCTTGCCACAAACAGATACACCGTTGAGGACCTCCTGTCGCATCTACGCGAAAAGGACGTGTTTGATCTAGCAGAGGTGGAAGTTGCAATACTCGAGCCCAATGGCATGCTGAGTGTGCTAAAGAAAAGCCAGTTTCAGCCGGCGACTCCGAAGGACATGGGGATACCCACGGGGTACAGGGGACTTGCTACTGCCGTGATTCTGGAGGGAAAAGTACACTATGAAGGCCTCAACGCGCTTCACTTGACAGACGACTGGCTACAGGCCGAGCTAAGCAAAGCCGGATACGCCTCAGTCAATGAGGTGTTCCTCGCAATGCTCAACACCGCCGGTGAACTCTACATATCGCCGTACGCAAATCCCCTTCCCCCGCAGGAAGTTTACCATTGATTGGTGAAACGTGATGAGCGAAACTCTGGATCAGCCAGCATCTCTATTTCGGGGCACCACGCCTGATTGGCTTGGAGCGTCCACATGCTCGCGGAGCGCCTTTGAGTACGCATTATGGGTGCGCTCATCGAAGCAGACGAACCTCACCTCGGCTATTGTGTCATCTGCAGATAAGAACTCCCCTACCACGCACACTGCAAGTTGGGATGCCTCGTCTACAGGGTAGCGGTAAGCTCCGGTGCTTATTGAAGGAAAAGCTACTGTGCGCACCCCGTGCTCCGAAGCAAGGCGCAGAGCATTCCGGTAGCAGCTTGCAAGCAACTCCGCTTCGCCATGAGCCCCTCCCCTCCACACTGGGCCAACCGTGTGTATTACCCATTTCGCAGGAATCCGATATCCTTCTGTAATTACCGCTTCGCCGGTCTCACATCCGCCAATCTTTCTGCATTCCGCAAGCAGGTCAGGACCGGCAGCGCGGTGTATCGCGCCATCTACTCCTCCTCCGCCGAGGAGTGTGCGGTTTGCCGCATTGACAATGGCGTCTACATGTTCTGCAGTGATATCGCCTTGCACTATCTTCATTCGATCGCTTCTCATCAACACACCTCCTCGCTTGGCATTCCAGGACTGCCTCGCAGGATGTGATTACTTTATGCCAATCTCCCTGTGCTTTTCCTCTATGACTCGGGCAAGCTGTGCAATCTGCTTGAAATCATCCTCCCGGGGGTATCCCTTACAGACAACCGGCTCCAGAACCTCGGCTCTTAGATTCGAGATCATCGCTGCGATCTGGTCGACAGTCTTCCCTCCCCAGCTGTAGGAGCACATGACTGACACGAACTTGGTCCTTGGTCTTAGCGCATTGGCAAGGAATGCTACGTAGGCGGCAGCAGGGTGGGCGCCTGCAAGCACTGTGGGCGTAGCTATTACCACTGTGGCCGCGTCCACAAGCGACATGGCAATGCTGCCCGTGTCGGATGCTGTAAGCTCAAACCTCTTCACTCCGACTCCCCGTTCAACTAGTTCTTGAACGAGGGCGTCCACCATTGCCGTCGTGCTCCCGTGCATACTCACATACGGAATGCAGACCTCATTCTTCATCGGTCCTGATGTCCATTGCCTGTATCTATCAATGATGAACCCGGGATCATCATGAATCGGACCGTGGCTGGGCGCGACAATCTCGACATCATAGGAAGAGATCTTGTCCAGATTCTTCACTATCATGTTACTGAAAGGCATCATTATCTCGGCGAAATACCGTTTGGCCGATGCCTCCTCAATCAAGCCTTTCTCGAAGTACAGGCTGCTTGTGGCAAGGTGTGAACCGAGGAAATCACACGTGAAGAGGATCTTGTCCTCTTCCAGATATGTAAACATCGTTTCCGGCCAATGAACCCAGGGCGCATGTATGAACCTCAAGGTCCGTCCACCAAGGTCGATACTGTCTCCATCCTCAACCGACGTAATTCGCTCCCCGTCTATGTGGAGAAGATCCACGAGCATGTCTTTGCACTTTGGCGTGCATACGACTCGAGCCTCAGGATACAGCTGGAGAACTCTGGAGATCGATCCTGAATGGTCTTGTTCCGCGTGGTGGGCAACTATGTAATCCACCGTCGGGATGCCCGACAGATGATCTGCAAGTTGGTCTACCATGCTCGGATCCACAGTATCCAAAAGTGCTGTCTTCTCTGCGCCCTGCACCAAGTATGCATTGTAGCTCGTGCCATCGGGAATCGGCACCAGGGCGTCAAATAGACGCCTGTCCCAATCCACCGCGCCCACCCAATTCACGCCTTCTCGAATAATCCTTGGCTTCACGGTCTATACCCCCACTTCATTTTGTCCTTCTCTTGCCAGAGCAACTAGCTCTATGCACGTAGCGGATCACGCCGCATTCACCTAACAATTCAACCATCCTTCGTGCGAAGGATGAGCAGGATGCCTGCAACGATAAGAAGAGCAGGCCAGTACGTAGCTATCCATTCCACAACCCCAGGTGCTGTCCTCGCAAGGATAAGTGGGATGCCAACTGCTGCCAACACCGCACTGGGAACAAGCAGCCACCATGCCTCTCGACCTCCTGCCATACGAGACATAGCATATGCCACTAACCAACCTGACGCAAAGCAGACGAGGAAAACGCCGGCAGTCGCGGGTTGTCCAAGATGCCCAAGCATTTCTTGGGAAACTATCACTCCAAGGCCTATGCCAAGCAGCACTCCTCCTGGAACTCCAAACCACTTTCTCCGCTCCACAACTCCCACCGCAATGAACAGAATTCCAAGCAAAGGGATTACCAGGAGACCAACCAACCTCGCTTCAAGGAACTGGGCTGCCAGAAGAAAACAGCCTATGATGATCAACACTATTCCAAGGACCCTGCCCCGCCCCTGCGGTCGCGTTTCCGGATCCTCCTTGGGCCCGCGGTATTCTGTCATCATACGCACCTCCGATCACTTGCACTGCTGCTCCCTGCCGAGCTGGCCTGAATATCACATTATAGACCCAGAGCTTCGGTGGTTCTGAAATGAATCTTCGCATATTCCGCCAGGGCCTCTCGGCCCTCACTCGCGACGATATCAGAACCTACTTCTAGAATACGGGGGTCCGATGCCCCCTTCGGCAACTCAACCCCGGCCCTCTTGGAAAGCACCTGCAATCTTCGGACGAACTCCGCCCGCGCCAATATGGACGCGGCCGCAACTGCCACATCCTCCTCCGCTCTGGGCCGCTGTTCCAGGGTGATCTGCCTTCCCCGACGCATCAAAGCATTATCAAGATACGACTCGTCGCCAAACTGGTCTGAGACTGCAAGCTCGCAACAGACGGTCTGGAGCAAGTTCTCAAGACATCTTGCATGAGCCCATGCAAGCATGCGATTGACGTTGCCAATCCTCTTGTACAGCTCATTGTAGCGTGAAGGCCCAATCGTCACCACTGAGTGCGGGCAAGATGCAACGATCAGCTCTGCAAGCGCCAATATGCGCTTATCGGACAGACGTTTGCTGTCCTGCACTCCACTGTCTGCAAGCTTGGTCTCAGTCTGGACGTCTACATACACGCCGGCCGCCACCAGTGGACCAAAGTAGTCCCCTTTGCCCGACTCGTCAATTCCGATCCTTGCGACACCTCTTGTGCATGCCTTCCAACCGTGGTGAGGCACGCCAACGGCGCCGCCATCTGTCTTCGCATTCGGTGGTGGCACATACGCGCTGCGATTCGAGTGCGAACTCGCCCACCAGGAGTCCAGCTCCTTGGTGAGTGGGGATAGTCGGCCCTGAATAAGCGCCTTTCCTGTGGCGTAGAATGCAACAGTCGCCTTGTTTTCGCCGTCACTCACTCTCGCCTGACGCCCGTAATTAATGTCCCGTACTTCTACGGTCCATCCACGTTCCTCGGCCAGCCTCCGAAGAGTTGAGAGGGATTCCGCTATGACATGCTCTTTTCCCAATTCAGATTCCACCTAAACATGCTTACATAAGCCTAAACGAATGCGCGGTGATTTCTTCGTCAAGCCCCTGCCAAATCCTTTGATCCAAACCGGTCATGGTCTCCTGAGCGGATAGCCTATTTCATCTTCCCTCTCTTTCGCAGTATTCCTCTGGAAGATCGCACCCTCCCAGTAGCATAAACATGCGCTGAACTTGCTCCAATATTGCACAATAGTTCGCTTATGTTATACTATACCTTAGAAATCGAGGCAGAATCGCACGCAACCACCAAGAGAACTCAAACAAGGCTACTTCCCGCAGGCGAGGTGAGCTGGCCCAATGGAGATTCGACGCAGCGAGTCCGGTCTGTCCCTTGTTGAAATTCTCATTGCCGTAGTGCTGGTGGGCGTGGTAATCGTTGCATTGCTCCGTTCCATCACTCAAGCAATAGATGTGCAGAAATCTGCGGAGCTGGCTTCTACCGCTTCCAACCTTGCCCTTGAGTCTATTGAGTTGTACCGATGCTACTTCAACGCCCACGAATACAACAAGCTCATAAATAGAACTTCTGAGGATGTAGGCGACGATGCTTTCAGTCGAAGCATAGATGTCACACCCACTGGAACCGAACCTAACCGAACCTGGACGATATCGGTCACCGTCACATATCAAGTAAGGGGGAGCAGCAGGAGTGTCACGCATCAGACGCTTTTTGCGGAACGCTGAGGGCTTGACCCTTGTGGAAACGATGATAGTCATTGCTGTCTCGTCCATTGTGCTGGCAGCAATTGCCGCCGCAATGGCGGCTGGAGCTAGGTCGTGGCAATCCACATCTTCTGCAGCTGCCATGTCGCGCCAGGCGGACGCAGCCCTTGCTTCTATTATCTCGAAGATCAGAATCGCCTGCAAAGTGGATCTGTCTACTCCCGGTTCTCCCGAAGTCGTCGTTGTTAGAACAGCCGGAGAATACAAGTACTCATTTACCTTGACCGAAGGAAACATAATCATGCAGATCACAAATCCAGACGCCACCACATCCAGCAGCGTGATTGGATCTGACGTTACCCTCATGGAAATCACAGAGGTCGGAACGGATTCATACGAAATCACTGTTAGGTGCGAGGATTCTGAAGCCTCCAAAACCGCATCGACTAGGGTTACTATCAGACAATAGGGGGGTCGTGCGGCATGGCCGAACTCTTGCGTTGCCGACGTGGATCTGCATTGGTGGTATCAATGGCGGGCATCGTAATACTGTCCATATTCAGCGTTGCACTTCTTACAGTATCTTCGTCTACATATCAAATGCAGGCCAGCAACAGACAGAGGATGCAAGCCCTTCTGATAGCGGAAGGCGGTGCTGAGAGAGTCTATAACCTCATAAAAACGGACCCTGCATATAGGACAAGCAGACCCTTTAGAGTACGGGTAGGAACAGAAACGGCAAAGGGCGACTTGATGAAGACAATCGTGGATAGGTTCTCATATTACACAATCACATCCACAGGCACTTCGGGCAGAAGGTCAGAAACGGTGACCCTCATCGTATATGCAGGCGTCTACGAGTACGGGCTATACGCAGGAGAGTACATATTCGGCAAGAATAACAACATCGTTCATGGAGCAGACGTAGTCTCGGGCGGAACGATCGATGGGATTTCTGTGGATCCCGGTTTCGCACTTTACCCTGCATGTCGCCAGACGTTCCCGGAATTTGCAGCGGCTGATTATTGCAGTTATCCCGCACCGCACATTGACGGATACTCTGTCACTGTCAGCGGCATAAACTACTTGGAGGGCGGGTTTGGCGACGAAAATAACGATGTAGTAATAACATGTCCACCCGGAGAAGAGGGTGCACTGTACATTAAGGGCGACCTTCTCGTCAAGAATAACCTGGAGTTCTGCGGCAACCTAGTCGTTATTGTAGACGGAGATGTCGATGCAAAGAATTCCGAGATGACCACATCAGGCAAGACCCACCTCATAGTCACAGGGGATGTGGATCTCAAGAATAGCAAGGACTTTCATGGCAGCATCATCGTTGAGGGCAAATTCGAGTGCAAGAATAACCTTGAAATAGTTTATGAGCGTGTGGAACATGCGCTGGTGCCAGGAGGCCCCGGGTCGGTAGGCTACTCCGTTTCCTGGCAACGGTAGTTGGCCTTCGATCCATGTCGGCTTGAAAGCTCTTCTGTAACCCTGCAGCTACAAGCAAACAATTTCCACCACATGCCAAACGGAGACCTGTTTAGGTCTCCGTCAGGATCACTATATGTATGTTTAGACGAT
>JAQVXE010000074.1 GCA_028709305.1 Bacillota bacterium
TAGGGTTTCCATTGTTCCAATTCGTTAGTTGAGCAACGGAAGGGGAGAATCAGAATGGGGAAAGTTGTTGGCATTGACCTTGGCACAACAAACTCAGTAATTTCGGTGATGGAGGGTGGCAACCCCACAGTAATAGTAAATGCAGAGGGGGCACGGCTCACCCCATCGGTAATCGGCTTCAGCAAGAGTGGAGAGCGGCTTGTGGGCCAACTTGCACGTCGACAGGCTGTCATGAATCCTGAAAACACAGTTTATTCCATTAAGAGGTTCATGGGACGCCGCTTCGACGAGGTTGAGCAAGAGCGGAATCGCGTTACATATAACGTGAAATCTGGGCCCAATTACGGGATCAAGATCGAAATTCCTTCAACTGGTCAGGATCACTCTCCTGAAGAAATGTCTGCGATGTTGCTTCAAAAGATGAAGATGGATGCCGAGAAATTCTTGGGCGAAAGCGTTACTAAGGCCGTAATCACCGTTCCTGCTTACTTCAACGATTCACAGAGGCAAGCAACCAAGGACGCAGGACGCATCGCCGGCCTTGAAGTGCTGAGGATCATCAACGAGCCAACAGCGGCAGCGCTGGCATACGGCCTTGACAAGAAGAAGAACGAGACGATTCTCGTTTGGGACCTTGGCGGAGGTACATTCGACGTTTCCATACTCGAGGTCGGAGACGGCGTATTCGAAGTCAAGTCTACAGCGGGAGATACACACCTTGGCGGCGATGACTACGATCAAAGGCTGGTCGAGTACATTGCCGACGAATTCAAGCGTGACCAGGGTATTGACCTCAGAAAGGATCGACAAGCCCTTCAGAGGCTAATCGAAGCGGCGGAGAAGGCCAAGATCGAGCTTTCGCAGGTGTATGAGACCAACATCAGTCTTCCGTTCATCACGGCAGACCAAACGGGTCCAAAGCACCTGGAGACGAAGATCACACGCGCAAAGTTCGAAGAGCTGACATCAGACCTTACCGAAAGGTGCACGAGACCGTTCAAACAGGCGCTCAACGACGCGAAACTATCTTTGGAAAACATCGACGAAGTTATTCTCGTCGGCGGCGCCACGCGAATGCCTGTCATTCAGGAGCTGGTTAAGAAGCTTACTGGCAAAGAGCCCCATCGAGGCGTAAACCCAGATGAGGTCGTAGCAATTGGCGCAGCGATTCAAGCAGGTGTGCTGGCCGGTGAAGTCAAGGACGTAGTCCTGCTCGACGTCACTCCCCTCTCCCTCGGGATCGAGACCCTTGGCGGAGTGGCCACGAAGCTCATTGACAGGAACACCACGATACCAACGAGGAAGAGCCAGATCTTCACCACGGCAGAGGATGGACAAACTTCGGTCGAGATCCATGTCCTTCAGGGTGAACGCGAGTTTGCCCGCGACAACAGAACACTAGGCCGATTCACACTGCAAGGCATACCGCCGGCGCCTCGCGGAATTCCGCAGATTGAGGTCTCCTTTGACATTGATGCCAATGGCATAGTCAACGTCGCAGCCAAGGACCTAGGAACAGGCAAAGAGCAACGCATCACGATAACTGCGTCCACGCAGCTTTCAGATACGGAAGTTGAGAACCTGGTTCGCGAAGCCGAGCGTGCTGCCGAGGAAGACAAGAAGCGTCGCGAGGAGGTAGAGCTCAAGAACTCGGCCGACAGCCTTGTGTATGCAACAGAGAAGACCCTGCGAGACCAGGGAGACAAGATACCTGCAGAAACAAGGTCAAAGGTCGAGGCAGAACTTGAGAAGTTGAAGAAGGCCATTGCTGACAATGACATGGATGCTGTGAAGCGCTTCATGGACGATGTTAGGGAGGCCACGTACAAGGCATCCGAGGAGTTGTACAAAACCGCACAGGAGGCCTCAGGTGCAAGCCAAAGCGGCGCTCAGCCCGGATCTGCCTCAGGCGCAGGAGGCGCTGACTCTGCAGGCGGCAACGATGACGATGTGATAGATGCTGACTTCAGAACTGTAGAAGAGGATGAGTAAATGCATCAAGTCAGCTTGAAGCAGAATTTGGCCCCTTCCCGGGGTCAGAGATAGAGGAATCGAGGCCTCGCCCTCCCCATGTGGGCGGACCGGGCCATCGATTCGGCGCAAAGATCATGTTGACAAACTGGAGGTGCGTTTGAATGACGTTGATGAATCATGATCCGTGGCAAGAGCTCGCGGAAATGAGGCGTGTTTTCAATCGCATGTTTGGAGAAGGTTTCGCTCAGCTGCCGACCGAAAGGCGAGCCGCGCAAGGTAGCTTGTTCATGCCGGTCGACATAACCGAAACCTCAGAGGAGTTCGTGGTCACAGCGGAACTGCCTGGCATGAACCCTGATGATATCGAGATTACGCTTTCAGACAACCAGGTGACGATCAAAGGGAGACGCGCCGCGGAGCAAGAGGATAAGCGTGGAAACTACCTTCGCACCGAAAGACGCTTCGGGAGTTTCTGCAGAAGCTTCGCACTCTCTTCACCCATTGCTGATGACAAAGTAACAGCTAGCTATAAGGATGGGATCCTGGAGGTGCATCTTCCCAAATCGGAGGGTGCCAAGCCTAAACAGATCGAGATTCGTACTGAATAAGAGAGGCTGAACTCCAGGTGTGAGCGAGCGGACCGCAAGCAGCATAGGTCCGCCACAACGGTGGCCCACCCTGCTTGCGGTCCGCCAGCGCCTCCCCTGGCAGCCACTTACCAATATGAGCGGTGGTGTAGATGATGAGCCCAGACACGCAAGACGCACGCATTGACGGGAACCGATCGCCCAATGAGGGCGATATTAGGTGCGCCAAAGCGGGAGAGGAACAGGAGCCCGGCGACCTTTCGAATGGCGCATGCTCTGTCAACATACTCAATGACTTGGAGCAGAAATTGGCCGACGCCGAAGCCAAGGCCGAAGAACACTGGAACATGTACCTTCGCGCTCTGGCAGACTTGGAAAACTTTCAGCGAAGGATGACACGGGATCTGGAGTTCAATATCAGAAGCGGCAAGAAGGAGATGTTCCTCAAGCTGCTGGCAATCGTCGACGACATGGAGCGAGCCCTGGATGCAGATGCAGATTACGAGTCTCTTTATCGTGGCGTAGAGATGATCATGGGAAAGCTCCTTGACGCTCTAGCGTCTGAAGAGGTTAAGCCCATAGACGCACTTGACAAACCCTTCGACCCGCGCTTCCATGAAGCCGTTGCCGCATGCAACGAAGCAGGCATCGAAACTGAAACCGTGGTGGAAGAGTTCAGGCGCGGGTACACATACTGTGATGAATGTTTGAGGCCGACCATGGCTCGAGTGGCTGTGCCCCAATCGGACTAGTCCACACGTGGCCAATAATATGGACGCGCCTAGGAGATAGATTATGGATTTCAAAGATTACTATGAAGTCCTTGGCGTGTCCAAGGACGCAACAGAAGATGAAATAAAGTCCGCGTACCGGCGGCTTGCGCGCAAGTACCACCCTGATGTGAACCCTGGCGACAGTTCGGCAGAGGAACGCTTCAAGGAGGTCGCTGAAGCATACGAAGTGCTGGGTGATGCCGAGAGAAGGAAGCACTACGACATGCTCGGCGCAGACTGGGAGCGCTACTCCAAGGCCGGAGCCGGCTGGCAGCCGGGCGCCAAGTGGAAAGCTCAGCCTGGTTACAAGCGAGCCACTTTCACCTTTGGCAATTTGTCGGACGCCGATTTCAGCGATTTCTTCAAGCAGTTCTTCGGAGGTTTCGGGGTCGGAAACACCATGTTCGGGCGGGATCTGAATGATCTGGGCGGACGCAATTCGACCCGGCGCAAGCCAGCCAAGCGCGATATCGAGCATGAGCTTGAGATCGGCCTGAATGAAGCACTCACCGGAAGCCAGCGTTCGATCGAAATTTCCGACCCAACCGATGGCTCGCGGCGAAGGATAGTCGTCACGATCCCTTCGGGAGTGCGTGACGGAACACGTTTGCGCATTGCAGGCGAAGGTGCAGGATCGCCCGGAGCCCGGGGCAATCTCTACCTCAAGATGAAGATACGTCCTGAGCGCGGGTACGAGCTGCGGGGGAATGATCTGCATGTGGATCTTGACGTTCCTCTGACAGTTGCAGTTCTCGGGGGTGAAGTCGAACTGACGACTGTTTCCGGAGAGACCATCTCTGTAAAGGTGCCCCCGGAGACCCAGAACGGTCAGGTCATGCGGTTGCGCGGACTTGGAATGCCCTCAGCCAAAGGCAAGAGCCGAGGCGACCTCATGGTCCGCGCGAATGTGGTCTTGCCCAGGAATCTGACTGATCGGGAGCGCGAGCTCTTTCGAGAACTTGAACAGCTCAGAAAAGATTTAAGCAGCAAGGATGCTAGCTAGGAGGGATGACGCATGAGATTCGATGAGCTTACAGTAAAATCCCAGGAGGCAACCGCACGGGCGCAGCAAATCGCCCGGAATCAGCAACATCAGAGCGTAGCCCCGCTACACATACTTGCTGCCTTGTTAGAACAGGAGGAAGGCATAGTCCCTCCAATCCTGGCCAAGTTGGGCCTTGCCCCCGAAGCTCTAGCAAGAAACGTCCGTTCATCTTTGGAGAAACTTCCCCAGGTTTACGGGCAGGAAGCAGGGCAATATCTTTCTACCCCGGCAGCCAGGTTGCTTGATGATGCCTCATCTGAAGCCAAACGGCTGAAGGATGAGTATGTCAGCACAGAACACATCCTTCTTGCACTGGCCGGGGCGGACGATGATGCTGGGCGGCTCCTGAGGTCCATGGGAGCAACAAAGGACGAGATATACAAAGCGCTTGCAGACGTGCGGGGAACTCAGCGAGTAACAGACCAGAATCCTGAAGACAAATATCAAGCGCTGCAGAGATATACTCGAGACCTCACTGAACTTGCCCGAAAGGGAACACTCGACCCAGTCATAGGGAGGGACGAAGAAGTCCGCCGGGTGATCCAGGTCCTCTCCAGGCGAACAAAGAACAATCCTGTCCTGATAGGAGAGCCAGGAGTCGGTAAGACGGCCATCGCCGAAGGGCTCGCACAGCGAATAGTTGCCAAAGATGTGCCCGATAGCCTGAAGGACAAGCGCGTGCTCTCGCTGGATCTGGGCGCATTGGTTGCAGGAAGCAAGTACAGGGGCGAGTTCGAAGACAGACTGAAAGCTGTTCTCAAGGATATCGACGATGCAGAGGGACAGATAATTCTGTTTATTGACGAGCTTCACACACTAGTCGGTGCCGGCGCGGCGGAAGGCTCAATTGACGCCTCGAACATGCTCAAGCCTGCCCTCGCCCGTGGTGAGCTGAGAGCGGTCGGCGCAACTACAATAGATGAGTATCGCAAGTATATTGAGAAAGATGCCGCGCTTGAACGGAGATTCCAGCCAGTGTTGGTGGAGGAGCCCTCTGTGGACGACACTGTTGCTATACTCAGGGGGCTGAAGGAAAGGTACGAGGTCCACCATGGCGTGAAGATAAAGGACTCCGCCCTGGTGGCAGCAGCTATTCTTTCACACAGGTACATCTCTGACCGCTTTTTACCTGACAAGGCCATCGACCTCATGGATGAAGCAGCATCCAAGCTGAGGATGGAAATAGACTCCATGCCTGCCGAGATCGACGAGGTGGAGCGCAGAGTAACGCAGCTGGAAATCGAGCGCCATGCCCTCGACAAGGAGGATGATGAAGCCTCCCGAGAGAGGCTGGCCAGACTCAACACTGAACTTGCTGAACTTAACGAGAAGTCCGATGCCATGAAGGCGCACTGGCAGAAGGAAAAGGAGACAATTGGCCGGATCAGAGAGATCAAACAGAAGATCGAAGAGGCCAGAATTGACGAGCAGGCCGCAGAGCGCGCAGGCGACCTCGGGCGCGCAGCTGAGCTTCGCTATGGCCTGCAGCTGTCACTCCAGAACGAGCTTGACCGCGCGAACAAGGAGATCTCAGAGCTTCAGAAAGAGCAGCGCTTCCTCAAGGAGGAAGTGGATGATGAAGACATCGCTGAAATCGTGGCCAAGTGGACTGGAATTCCTGTAACAAGGCTACTGGAAGGCGAAACGGAGAAGCTGCTCAAGATGGAGAAGCTCCTGAAGCGGAGAGTAATCGGCCAGGACGAAGCAGTAGAAGCCGTGTCAAACGCAGTCAGGCGAGCCCGCTCCGGACTTTCGGATCCAGAAAAGCCAATCGGATCATTCCTCTTCCTGGGCCCCACTGGCGTAGGCAAGACGGAGCTGGCCAAGGCTCTTGCAGAGTTCCTCTTCGACGATGAACGCGCTATGGTTAGGATCGACATGTCGGAGTACCAGGAGAGGCATACAGTGGCCAGACTGATCGGTGCCCCGCCAGGATATGTGGGGTACGAAGAAGGCGGCCAGCTGACCGAGGCTGTAAGGCGGAGGCCTTATGCGGTCTTGCTGCTGGATGAGATAGAAAAGGCTCATCAGGAAGTCTTCAACGTTCTGCTGCAGCTTCTGGACGACGGCAGGCTGACCGATGGCCAAGGCCGCACCGTCGACTTCCGGAATACCGTGGTGATAATGACTTCCAACCTGGGCAGTCAGTACATCGTCGAACACGCAGGCAGCAGCGAGGAGCGTATGCGCGACCTAGTCATGGAAATACTCAGGCAATCTTTCAGGCCCGAGTTTCTTAACAGGATTGACGAGGTGCTGATCTTCAACAGGCTGGGGCGGGAAGAGATTTCGAAGATCGTCGAGATACAGCTCGGCCTGGTCCGCGATCGCATGACCTCGCAGGGATTCTCATTGGAGTGGACTCCGGAAGCCCGAGAGTCGCTGGCTGAAACAGGCTATGACCCGGTGTACGGGGCGAGGCCCCTTAAACGTGCGATCCAGAAAGAACTCGAGAATCCGTTGGCCATGGAGATACTGCAAGGTAGGTTCGTGCCTGGCGACAGAATCAAGGTAAGCGTGGCAGATGGAAGCGAACCCAACGGAACTCTGGCGTTCCATCCAGCCTGATACCAGGCATGGTGTGGACGGAATGTCTGGCGGCATATGCCATATGACAGTTACGGTGGAACTCACATACGGAACGCCAGATATGGCAGGCAATTGGCTGTCAATGTCGAAATACTTGCGAGAGTCCGTGTTGGGAGGGGATCAATTGACTGGAAGGATTGGCAGATGTCACGGGACTGCTGCGGGGGCTCTTCTCTATAGCTTGGGATCCTTCACCGCCGCGCTTCTTGGCCAGGCTTTCAATACTTGGGTTCAGTTCTACTATGTCGACACACTCAAGATGCCGCTGGCTCTGTACGCCACAGGCTGGACTCTCTATGGCATATGGAACGCCATCAATGACCCCCTGGCAGGGCAATGGTCAGACAACACACGCACGCGATGGGGACGTCGAATTCCCTTCATTCTCTTCGGGACCATTCCGTTTTGCATTGCATTTGCTCTTGTGTGGTGGGTTCCGGGATGGGCGCAGACGAGTTCGACATCGCTCTTCGCCTACTTCCTTGTCGCCTCATTCCTTTTCGATGGGCTATTCACAGTAGTCATCCTGAACTGGACTGCTCTCTATCCTGAAATGTATCCTTCACTTGCGCAACGTTCCAACGTGTCTGCGCTCCGCCAAGCCCTCGGAATAGTGGGAATGATCATAGGTATGGTCCTCGCCCCTCAGTTCAGAGAGTGGTTTGGATGGACCGGAATGGGCATACTCTTCGCTGTCATAGGCGGAATCGGCATGTTCTTCAGCCTGCTCGGATCGAAGGAGAATCTGGAATTCACTGAACAGCAAGGGCTACGCGTTAGCGAAGCTCTTAGATACACCTTCTTGAACAAGTCCTTTGTAACATTCGTTCTTACAAGCCTCCTGGTGCAATTCACCTTCGTTCTGTTGACGGCCACTATGCCGTTCTTCTGCAAATACGTTCTCGGGCTAAGCGATGCCCAGAACACCCTGATGTTAGCACCCATATTCGTAGTAGCCCTTCCCATGGTTTGGGTGTGGGGACTAGTAACGAATCGTATTGGGCCACGGCGCACGGCTATGCTCTCAACCATCCTCTTTGCACTAGCTCTTGTTCCCTTCAGGTATGTCACAACCTTGACCGGCGGCATGATCACTTCCGCCTTCGTCGGCATAGGGCTCGCAGGCCTGCTGGTAATCATCGATGTTCTCATTGCCGATGTGGTTGACGAGGATGAGCTGAATACTGGCACTCGCCGAGAGGGCGCCTATTTCGGCGCAAACGCCTTTGTGATGCGCCTCGGCGTCTCGCTTCAAGCCATAACGTTCGGCATCATCATGGGGGTGTGCGGGTACGACCCAGACCTTGCCCTACAGCCAGCCACCGTTGCCCGGGGCCTAAGAATCCTGATGACAGCAGTGCCAATCATATCGCTTGTTCTGGCACTAGTAGCACTGTACTTCTACCCTATCGATGAAGACCGCAGAGAGGCTATTCTGCGTGGAATACAGAAGAAGCGAGAAGTTGAGGGCTAGAAGTTTCGCATGAGTCCCAATCTCCTCGCGACTGGCCAGGGCTCAACAGGCAACCGTAGAGCTTCAAAGGCGCGCTGACGAACACTCGCCTGCGCGCCTTCCCTTTGCGCTGACGCCAAGAGCACTCAGGCCCGCTTGTCGAGTTCTTCCTTGAGAATCCTATTCGTCTCCTGAGGGTTGGCCCGTCCACGGGTCTCCTTCATAACTTGGCCTACCAGGAACCCCAACGCCCTCTTCTTGCCGGCATGGTAATCCGTTACAGGACCGGGGTTGGCCTCGATTACCTTCGCGACGATGGCGGCAAGTTCATCAGCATCGCTTATCTGAAGCAATCCCCTATTCCGAACTATGTCGCTGGGGCGCTTTCCGTCGTTGAAAACCTCCTCGAATACGGACTTTGCGATCTTGCCCGATATCTTCCCGGCCTTCACAAGCTCTATAAGCTCTGCCATGAGCTCAGGAGTCAGCTTCGACTCCGAAAGCTCAATGCCTGTCGCGTTAAGAGAGGCCAGCACTTCTCCGAGAATCC
>JAQVXE010000075.1 GCA_028709305.1 Bacillota bacterium
ATGTACACGTCCATTTCGGGGCGCAGTTTGGTGGAATTGCCAGTGCAGACGACTACTTTGACGGTGGCGTGGCAGCTGCGTGCGGGGGCACTACTACTGTAATAGATATGGTGCCGCAGCAGTATTCGGAGAGTCTGCTTCGTGGGCTTTCAGAGTGGCAGAAACGGGCTGCTAATGCAGTAGTGGACTATTCATTGCACCCTATTGTCACAAACGCCACCCGCGAAATACTGGACGAGATTCCTCAGTTAGTGGATCAGGGATATTCGAGCCTCAAGGTGTTCCTCGGGACAGCTGATAAGCACATTGACGGACCATCATTCCGTAGCATCCTGGAGGCTGCTGGCGAGGCGGGCGCTCTTACCATGGTCAGCGCCGGCGACTACAATGTTGAAACATACTTCACGCGCAGACTTCTCCGGAACGGGAAGACCCTGCCGCGCTACTGGCCGTCAAGTAGGCCCATAGCCGGCGAAGCAATGGGAACGTATCGCGCCATTCGCATGGCGCAGGGGACTGGCGCGCCGGTCTATCTTACGCATGTATCGTGCGACGAGGCCCTTAGAATGGTTCGGGCGGCTCGCAGTCACGGTGCCCCAGTGTTTGGCGAAACCTGTCCTCAATATCTTGTGTTGGATGAGAGAGTGTATCTCTTGCCCCATCCGGAGCCGGCAAAGTATGTGCTGAACCCACCTTTGCGCTCGGAAGCTGATGTGATGAGCCTGTGGGAAGGCCTCGGTGACGGGACGCTCCAGGTGGTTTCGTCTGACCACTGCCCATACAGTTTTAAGGGGCAGAAGGCTGCAAGAGCCACATTCACTGAGGTGCCCAACGGCCTTCCCGGAGTGGAGACTCGCCTGATATTGCTGTACCACTACGGCGTGACAACGGGGCGCCTTTCTCTAAACCGCCTTGTGGATATCGTGGCTTCAACGCCGGCTAGGATGTTTGGGCTTTACCCTCGGAAGGGCGAGATTCGCGTAGGTGCAGATGCAGACATAGTGATCTTCGATCCTGAAAAACGCTTCACAATCACAGCGTCACAGTCTCATTCGAACGTGGATTACTCACCCTATGAAGGAACTGAAGTTCAGGGTTGGCCAGTGCTAACCATGCTGCGCGGACAGGTAGTCGGTGAAGAGGGGATTTTCAAAGGCAGGCCAGGCCAGGGCAGGCTCCTGCGCAGGCAGGCCTTTGACGGTTTGGGCTGCTGCGTCTAATTGTTACTATCACGGCATTCAATGGAAGCAGAACATGTGGCATGCGCAGCGGCCCTTTCTTACAGAACTTGCTCAAGCTCAATCAGGCTTGAAGGCAACCCTCTCCTGGAGGGTCTCTCTATATGGAACTAAGGGCTTGTGCAACAAGGCACAGGCCCTTTTGCTGCGTAGATGCTACTCGCAGCTGCTCCATACAGTTACGCCTTTTCAGTTACTATCTTAACCCCGGCGCTTGCGCCTATCCTGGTGGCTCCGGCTGCTATCATCGCTCTGGCGGTTGCAGCATCCCGAATTCCCCCTGAGGCCTTTACGCCCATGTTGGGCCCTACAGTGCGTCTCATGAGAGTTACATGGTCAACAGTTGCCCCGCCATGGCCAAACCCGGTGGAAGTTTTGACGAAATCGGCTCCTGCACGTTTGGCAATGATGCACGCCTGAATTTTCTCCTCATCGGTGAGGAGACCTGTCTCGATGATCACCTTGACCAAAGCCCTGTCGGCGGCTGCATCTACGACAGACTCTATGTCGTGGAGGACATAGTCGAATGCACCGGCTTTCAGAGCACCAATATTGATGACCATGTCGACTTCGGATGCGCCGCTGGCAATTGCGTCTCTTACCTCTACTGCTTTCACCATTGATGTAGTGGATCCCAGCGGGAAGCCGATAACTGTGCAGACTGCAACATTGCTTCCCTCCAAAAGATTATGTGCCAGTCCGCAGTAGCACGGGTTGATGCACACTGACGCAAACCCATACTGAGCAGCTTCTTTGCACAGAGTCTCTATCTGATCTCGCGAAGCATCTGGTTTGAGCAGAGTGTGATCGATCATCGATGCGAGTTTAGCATCGACTCCCGCAGGATGCCCTGACGCACTGGGGCAGACCGCTTCAACGCGATTCTGGGTTTGCTTCGATCCTTCCTGAGCATTGTTCATTTCGTCAGATACTTTTTTGATTAGTCCATCAATGTCCATTTCTTGCACCTCCGAAAGCAGCGAATCCTAGTCATTGCTGATTCATTACATATTCGTCTTGTCCATTGCGTATCCCTGCTCAGTATAGACTGCTAGCACATGGTTTCACACCGACTGTTAAGGTTTCATGCTGCATATCCTCAGTTGCTGCACGTGCCAACACTTACCTATGGGAGTGATTAGCCCATATGGCGCTTAGTAGGTACTCATCGGTGCCACTGTACCGCCAAATCAAGGATCGGATCAACAGGGATATTGAAGATGGCGCCTGGGAACCGGGTGATTCGGTTCCATCAGGCCCCGAACTCAGCAAGAGATATGACGTGAGCGTCACGACGGTGAGAAGGGCGATGGAAGAGCTAATGAATGAAGGAGTTCTAGTCGCTGTTCAAGGCAAGGGAACCTTCGTTGCGCGTCCTAAAGTCAGCATCAAGATCCCACACTTCCGGGGCCTTACCAAGGATATGATCCTGCGTGGACATGTCCCAGAAACGAAGCTAGTGGGAGAGGGAATTGTGCCGGCCGGCTCCATCGTAGCCAAAGCTCTCAGAGTTGATGTGGGGTATCGAGTCTCCTATTGCGAGCGGCTCAGGCTGGCCGACGGCGAGCCGATACTCTTTGAAATTTCTTATCTTGATCCCAAGAGGTTCCCTGGGCTTGAACTTCCAAAACGGGGCCATCAATCTCTGCGCCGTCTTTGGGCAGGAATATGGGGTTGAGGTTGTCCGAGCGGAGCAGACGCTTTATGCGGTAGCCACTACTCCCCAGCAAGCAGAGATGCTTGGCGCATCCCCGGGATCACCCGCATTCAGGTTGGTAGTGTGGAATACGATGTTGCCAATGAACCAGTTCAGGCCACGGTAGGCACATATCGTGGCGACAGATACCCGCTGGAATTCGAAAGAATACGTAGAGCATAAGTTCTGGCACACAGTAAGATAGCTGGCAAGGGCCGAACCTCTATTCTCATTACCACTATTGGGGGCTTCTTTCAAAAAGTATTCAATCGATGACCCATCTCATGTACCAAGTGTAGTAGCCATTTCTTTGCAGTAACGTACAAAATAGGCGATGCCGTGCGCTTGGACTCTTGAGGCCCCCATTTGTTCATGTACGTGTATAGACGCAATCGGCGCATATCGACTGATGGCGCCCTCTCGCGATGGAGAACTCAAGGGAATGTGAAGATGTGACACAGACTATTGTAGAAAACGCGCGAAGCACTGAAATATTGGACGAAGTAGATGTACTTGTGGCCAGCGGAGGCATGGCTCGACCACTCTGGGGTTGGGAATTCAGCCGCCGACGCCTTCATGGGGCAACATGCTTGTCAGTGCTCAGATCCTTGATGTACTGATCAGCAAGCCATGGATATGGATTCCGCCTGGGCTAGTGATCTCGGCTACTGTGTTGTCCATCTCTGAAGTGTCTGAAAAAGACATGAGAAACCTCAGGGGCCCGGAAATCGCCATGATACTCCAGGAACCTATGGCCCATCTGAACCCGGTTTTCACCGTCGGTTATCAGATAGGCGAGTCTTTGGCTCGGCACAGGCATCTCAAGCAGGACGAGCTCCAGAGAGATAAGCGATGCCCTAAAGGCAGTTCGGATACCGAACCCGTCGAGGATAAGAGACAGCTTCCCATTTGAGCTTAGCGGAGGAATGTGCCAGAGGAAAAGGCATGAGTGTAAAGAGCAAATGCCTCCTGCTACTGTTGAGGATGGACACATGGTACGGTGCTGGCTCTATCGGTGAGGTGAAATCGTATGGGACTCAATATTCAGCAAGGAGATCCAATACTTGAAATCAAAGAGCTCAGAAAGTTCTACCCCGTAAGGCGGAAATTCGGAGGCGGCAAGGGACGTTATGTCCATGCCGTAGACGACGTGAGCTTGACCATTGGCCGCGGCCAGACCCATCGGATCCGCCGTATGGGTGCTATTTCCATACAAGATGCGACTACGTGCAGGATGTGTGCAGGCGCGAAAGGCCACGGCTTCGCAAGATTGGCCCAGATCACATAGTCGCATGCCATCTGGTGAAATGAAGTAGGTGTTAGTAGCAATGGATGCAGAAAATGTTGTTGAAAGACTTAGAGGGAAGCTTGTAGTCTCATGCCAGGCCTTAGAGGGCGAGCCTCTCCACGGCAGCGAGCACATGGTCGCCATGGTCAGAGGCGCCATCATGGGCGGAGCAGGGGCGATCAGGGCTGTAACAGATCTACCCCTGATTGGCCTCTGGAAGCGAGTATATGATGGGTATGAACCATACATCACTACCACACTTGGTGACGCCCAACGGATTGCCGACGCCGGCGCCGATATTGTAGCTGTGGATGCCGCCGCAAGACTTCACCCTGGCGGCCTTAGGCCTGAGGACCTAATCAGATCGATTTATGGCCGACATATCCACACTTGAAGAAGGGATCACCGCGGAGCGTGCCGGTGCCGACATAGTATCCACTACTTTGTGTGGCTACACATCGTACACTTCGCTTTCTGAAGATGCAGATCCGTCCTTCGATCTCCTTGAGGAGCTTGTGCGGCACGTAGAGTGCCCCGTAGTGGCTGAAGGTCGGATCTGGACGCCGGAAGAGGCTTGCATGGTGCTGTCTAAAGGGGCTTTTGCAGTTACTGTGGGGAGCGCCATAACCCGGCCCCAGCTGATAACTGAGAGATGCGCCCAGCAATTGTCAAAGCACTGGGCCGCTATGTGCGCTGAAGCATGATGGATGCATTGAGGGGGAGAGGATGCAAGACGTGAAGAAAATGGCCGCACCTAAGGTTTCGCTTGAGCTCAATCCCGGGCCGAGCAATCCCAGGAACTCAGAAGGCGCAATAGCGGAGCTTGCCGACGGAAGGCTGCTCCTGGCCTATACTCGGTTCTATGCAGGATCTGCTGACTACGCTCCCGCTGAAATAGCTTGCCGGTTCTCATCGGATCTTGGAGCGACATGGGACGACAAAAACAGGATCGTCGTGGCAAATGAAGGCGACTCAAATGTAATGAGCGTAAGCCTTCTCAGGTTGGCTCGCGGCGGATTGGGCCTATTCTACTTGGTGAAGAACTCATGGGGAGACTGCATGTTGTATCTGAGGAAGTCGTTCGATGAAGGTCAGACATGGGGGGAGAGGACATGTTGTGCGCCCGACCCCGGCTACTATGTCGTCAACAACGACCGTGTCATCCAGCTCTCTACCGGCCGCTTGATAGTTCCTGCCGCCTGGCATCATTGCGTAGACGGAACAAGAGAGACCCATAGGTCGCAGGCAAAAGCCATGGCTTTCCTCTCAGATGATCGAACCCCACTTGTGACGGCGATCTCATATGACGAGGGCCGGGCATGGAGAAACCACAGGCCGCTTGAGACAGATTTGGACGGATGCTACTGCTATACAAGCATGACATTCGTCGGTGACCGGGTGCTGCTGAGTTACTGCGCAGGAGATTCCCGCGTTGGAGGACTCAACAGGCTAAGGGTCCGAGGGTTCAATATTGATTGGCTTTTTATTGGCCCAGGTTCGCCAGGTTCGGCAGGCTCGGCCGGACAATGGCGGGCTAGCATATGGCTATCATAACAGGGAGGCACTGCGCTCGCCAGAGAGGCCAAGCAAAGAGGGATATTGGGACCGGAAGGGCTTCCTGCTGAAGGACCTGCGCTTCTCCACATGGCGAAGGCGGGCGACCCTAGGGTCCTGGGGATACTGGAACAGGCAGGAGCGAAGCTTGGGCTTGCAATATCAATGTTTGCAAGGGTTTTGAATATGAGCAAAGTCGTTTTGGCAGGAGGCGCTGCCGACTTCTGGGATTTGCTTGAGCCAGCCTGTATTGGGGAATTAGAGCAACGCGTCATTGGCCCAGCCGCATCCATAAGCATCGCCAAGACGGTTCTGGGGCCCGAGGCAGTGATGTTGGGAGCTGCAGGAGTGGTGTGGCACAACCTCCTATCGCCGTGACCTGCAGCCGTAACGTATTTCATGAGCAATGCAGCATAGGCGTTGCCAATTCTAGGGGATCAACTCCACGTAGAACGTATATCGGTCGGGCCTGAAGTCGGCGCGAACGAATTCAAGGGGATATCCCCCTGAAACATAGGTTGTGCGCTCCAGTCTAAGAAGAGCCGTCCCCTGTGGTACTCCGAGTAGTTTAGCGTGTTCTTGTGTTGCCGAGGTGGCTGTAATAAGCTCTGTAGCCCGCGTTATGCTGCCGATTGTCCTTTCTATGGCCTCATACAGGGAGGGTGCGCCCAAGTCTTCCTTTTCGAGAATCCGACCATATTCAGCAGACAGATATGACTTATTGAGTGAGAGTTCCTCTCCATCGGCCAGCCTGAGACGGACGACTTCAAGTACAGGTTCACCTGTTCTGATGCCGAGCGCCCTGGCGACGCTTGCGTCCGAGGGAATCCAGGTCTGGTCCAACAGGCGTGCTCCAGGTTGAAAACCTAGTACACGAATCTCATCCGAGAAGCTTCGTAAGGTAACCAGCTGCTGAACTACTTTGGGCTGACACACGAAACTGCCCTTGCCGCGTTGCCTGTAGGCAAGACCTTCTCGAACCAAAGCCAGCACTGCTTGCCTTGCCGTCGTGCGGCTGACGTTATACGTCTTCGCCAACTCCAGCTCTGTTGGAAGAGGATCTCCTGGCTGTAATTCTCCTGTCCGTATTCGTTCACGCAGCATATCTGCCAGTTGCTCATAAAGAGGTACCGGTGAATTCTCATCCAGCCCCACAATTGCAGGACACATTGATGATCGCCCTCCGCCATAAAGTAATTACCTGATGACACATTACTATGTTACATCATGCAGTTCAGCAGAGATACTATATCACATCCCTTCAACACTCCACAGCCTCTTACTATTAGCAGCAAAATACTAAGAGAATGGCCTGAGATTTCGAACTCCCATATAGTTATAGCGCTTATTCCAAGTAATGGTGCAGGAACTCCGCCTATGATGTTGAAGAGTAGCATTGATGTAATGTTACTACATTTACTTGCTGTTATCAAAGGGCCCATTGGATAGTGCTAGGGCCCACATTGGGTAAGGCAAGAGTTGTCCCTTGAGGAGCTTCAATTACGAAACTCCATATCACCAGGCACAGCAATGTGTCATTGGAGGAGAGCATGATGATCAGACCTATGCAACGAGTCGCAAAAGTTTTTGATGTACCAAAGCCTATGATTGGCATGGTTCATCTACCGCCATTGCCAGGAGCTCCTCGGTACGACGGCGAGGGGATGGCCAATATCGCCGATTTTGCAGTTTCTGAGGCAGCAAAGCTTCAGGAAGCGGGCTTCGACGGCATGATCATGGAGAACTTCGGTGATGCCATGTTCTACAAACGCGCCCGGCCTGAAACGATCGCGTCAATGACTTATGTCGCCAAGGCGGTTAGAGACAGCATGGATCTTCCCATGGGGATCTGTGTGTTGCAAAGTGATCCCATTGCTGCTCTATCCATAGCACACGTGGTCGAAGCCGAGTTTGTCCGTGTTCCTTACTATACAGAAACCTACATAGTTGATGCCGGCGTTATGGAATCATGCGCCGCAGATGCGCTGCGGTTCAGACGGTTGCTTGGGTCTGATGCTTTGATCTTCGCGGACGTGCATATTAAGCATGGTTATCCTCTCTCCCAGAGACCGATAGCTGATTCAGCTGACGACGCCGTTCACCGGGGCCTGGCCGACGTCGTCATAGTCACTGGCAAGAAGACTGGGGGACCCACGAATAGCAGGGACATCGCCGAGGTCAAGGCAAGAATACCCGATTGGCCTGTTTTTGCCGGCAGCGGGGTCAGCACTGACGATGTAAAGACAATACTGGGTGTTGCTGATGGCGCAATAGTGGGGAGCAGCTTGAAGCATGATGGAAACGCTGAGAAACCAATCGATCTAGCTAGAGGAAAGGAGATTATCAAACTAGTCCGAGCCATAAGGGACATGGAAGGTTAACTTAAACTAGAATGGGGAGGAAGGCTCAGAGTATGAACAGATCTAGACTTGACGCATTCAATGAAATGTTTGGATACAAGCCGATAATTGGCATGGTTCACTTGCCACCGCTTCCCGGTGCGCCGTTCTATGATGATAAGGGAATATCCGATGTCATTGATTATGCTGTTCAGGAAGGACTCAAGCTCCAGAAAGGCGGCGTTAGCGCCATTGAAGTAGAGAACTACTTGGACGCCAGTTACTTCCCGGGAACAGTGGGACCAGAGCTAGTTGCAGCAATGAGCATCATCACGCATGAGGTGCGGAAGGTAGTAGATATTCCGCTTGGCGTTTGCGTGCTTGCCGATCCGGTTGCAAGCATTGCCGTCGCCCATGCGGCAAAGGCGGAGTTCATAAGGGCAACGTTCTTCACCGAGGCATCTGTGGACGTTTCCGGTCTCGTCCTTGGGCGACCGCACGAGATACTCAGATACCGCAAGTTCCTAGATCCGTCCATCAAGATCTTTGCAGATGTCCACATTAAGCACTCTGCGCCTCTGGCCCCGCGCCCGATAGAGCAGTCAGCGTACGACATGGCGTACTTCTTGGCCGATGGCATCATCATCAGTGGCAAGCATACGGGCTTCCCGACGGATATCGAGGATGTAAGGGTGGTTAAAGAGGCAGTAGCTGACGTGCCGATACTGATTGGCAGTGGCGTGAATCTGACAACTGCACCCGAATTGCTGGGAATTGCTGACGGTGCTATAGTTGGGTCAACACTTAAAGTGGAAGGCGACGCCAAGAA
>JAQVXE010000076.1 GCA_028709305.1 Bacillota bacterium
TTGCCCCACAGCCAGCCACCGGCTCCTTGCCATATGGTGAGAGCGGAAGAAGTGTTCTCCAAGATCGCTCCAATCTACGACCTTCTGTTCGGCCGACCCTTGACTTCTCTGTATCGCAATGCGGTGGAGCGAATGCTAGCGGTCATCCCGTCTCTCTGCCCAACCAGGCAGGAACCCGATTGCGTGACAGCCCTCGACGTAGGTACGGGGACGGGGCTCATGGCAACAGTCCTGGCTGAGCGCGGCTTCACCGTGCGTGGGATCGATATCTGCCAAAACATGCTCAAAGCGGCGGAGAGACGGCGTCCCAATATGGCGAAGTTCTCCTGCGCCCCTGCCCATTTCGGTTCCATGCAGCCGGGGGCTCCCTTTGATCTGGTCTGCGCAGCCATGCTCATGCATGGCCTACCCCGCGCGTACAGGCGACAGGTTCTAAGGGACATGGCCAAGGCCGCGAAGTATGCGGTGATGATAGTAGACCATGCTCCGCCATACCGATTGCTAACTACTCTTGTGGAAAGCCTGGAGGGAAGCTTCTATCGAGATTTCATTCACGAGTTCGCTGAAGACCTTTCAGACTGCTACGGCCACGCTAGTGTGTTAAGTTTTCCTCTCAGCCGCAGCTATTCACTGTACATGAGGTGCTTGTAGGCATCAACGCAGATGACATCTGGCTTCGTGACCCTGCCCGATAGCGCTCACACTCGGAGCCTCCTCAAGACACACTTTCTCAGAGAGATCGCACCTTGGAGCAAAGCTGCATCCCGGGCCGAGGTTTGCAAGGTCCGGTACTTCGCCCGTTATTGGCTGGAGAGGTTTCCTATTTCCCAGCACCGGCATCGACCTGAGTAGTCCTCGGGTGTACGGATGGGCTGGGTCCTCCATCACTGCGTCTGTAGGCCCGCGCTCCACTATCTGCCCGGCATACATCACCGCAATGGAGTCACAGAAATCTGCCGCCACAGCAAGGTCATGCGTAACAAGGACGATAGCAGTCCCGGTAATCCTGTTTATCTCCTCCATCAAATCGAGGACCTGGGCCTGGATCGTCACATCCAGCGCCGTGGTAGGCTCGTCTGCAAGCAGCAGTTTCGGCCTGCAGGCCAGGGCGATGGCTATCATTATCCTCTGCTGCATCCCTCCGCTGAACTGATGGGGGTACTCCAGGTGCCTGTGCTCAGGAAGGGGTATTCCCACGTTCCGCATCAGTTCAATCACGTATCGCCTTTCTTCCACGGCAGAAAGCCCTCGCTTCCAAAGACGCCTTCTGATGAATCCGCCAGCCCCTCTCGCCTGCCCTCCATCGCCCGCAGCCAATTCTGGAACTCCTCCGTGGACCCGCAGGGATTCCGCAATCTGCTCACCCACCCGGTGGGCGGGATTGAGCGCAGTCATGGGATCCTGAAATACCATGGCAATCTCCTTGCCGCGAACCGATCGCATGGCCGGTTCGGAGAGGTCAACAAGGTTCCTCCCATCGAAGAGAATCTGTCCCTGTGCAATGCGTCCCGGCGACGGCAGGAGTCCCATAATAGACAAGAGCAATGCGCTCTTACCGCACCCTGACTCGCCCACTATCCCCACGATTTCTCCTCGAGAGACAGCGAAACTGACGTTCCTCACCGCCTGGACCATCCCGCGCGCCGAGGGATAGACTGTGTACAATCCCGAGACTTCAAGAAGCGCGCTTTCTTTGGCGCACGGATATGCCACTTTCGATCATCCCTCCATCATCTTGGGGTCAAGCACATCGCGGAGCCCCTCCCCCAGCAGGTTCATGCCGAGCACTAAGAGGGCAAGGGCGATCCCGGGCAAAGTCGCAACCCACCAGGCGCCCAGCATGTAGCGGCGGCCATCTGCGATCATGGAGCCCCACGCTGGTATTCTCGGCGGGATGCCCAGGCCGAGGAAGCTCAAGGATGACTCCATGACGATCATGTTGCCCATTCGAAGCGTGCCCAGCACGAGTATTGAGTTGGCCATGTTCGGCAAGATCTCCCGAAGAAGGATGGCCCCGTTTGAACGCCCAAGGGCCCTTGCTGCATCAACATACTCACGGTTCTTCTCCGCCATCGTCAGTGCCCTCGCAAGCCTGTAGAATTCTACCCATCCCTTGAAGCTCAGGGCCCACACAAGGTTACAAAATCCGGGACCCATTATCGCCATGATCCCTATCACGAAGATGAGGTATGGAAAGGCCAGTAACAGCTCGGTAAAGCGCGCGAGCAGACGATCAAGAACTCCGCCGTAGTAGCCTGCCAGCATGCCAAGTCCCACTCCAACCACAGATGATATGCAGATCGTTGCAAGTCCCACAAGTATGGAGACTCTGGATCCGTAGATAACCCGCGACAGAATGTCACGGCCCAACTGGTCTGTGCCGAGAAGATGGTTTGACTCGAGGCCCGGCGGGGTGAGCCACGACTCGAGATCGACGGCATCTGGCGCGTACGGAGTGATCAGCGGGGCCAGAATCGCGACAGTGGCAAATGCGATCACTATGATCAAGCCAGTTCTTCCGCCACCATGAGCCATCAGGCGCCTCATTGTTCCTCTTCGGTGCAATGCGCGGGCCGACTCGGCGGGGCGGGCTGTCGCCATTGCCCCTTTGTACAGTTCATCTGAAGGAACAGATACGTGACCCATTTCGCCACCCCCTACAAGCTAATCTTCGGATCCAAGACAGTGTAGATGATATCAGTGGCCAAGTTTATCAGCACAAACGTGAGCGCGTACACCATCACAGACGCCTGAACCACTGGATAATCACGGGCAAATATAGAATCCACTACGACCCTCCCAAGCCCGGGCCAGCCGAAGATCGTCTCCACAATCATATTTCCGCCCAACAGAGAGCCAAACTGGAGACCCACGAGGGTTACTGTGGGAATCATCGCATTCCTCAGAGCGTGCCTACGTGTCACCTCTCCCTCCGGAACCCCCTTTGCCCTTGCGAATTGGATGTAGTCAGCGCTGATCACATCAAGCATGCTCGACCGGGTCACACGCGCCACCACAGCCGCAACACCCAACCCCAGAGTGACCGCGGGCAAACAGATGTGCTTCAAAGCGTTGCCAAGGGCCGGCAGGTTTCCGGTTATGATCGCATCCAGGATCACCATACCTGTTATGTGTGCCGGCTGCGCATCGTAGGCTATCCGCCCAGATGTGGGCAGCCAACCCAAGGTCATAGAGAAGATCAGAACCCCAACTATGCCCAGCCAAAAGGCGGGAAGCGAAACTCCCAGCAAGGAAAGGCTTGCCCCTGCCCTATCGACGAACGAATTCGGCTTGAGGGCAGATGCGACTCCGACAGGGATGCCGACTGCCAGGGCGAACAGCAAGGAGAACACGGCCAGTTCTATTGTGGCGGGGAGGGCTTCCCTTATGATCTCAGCAACGGGCCGGGATCTGATCATGGAATACCCCAGGTCTCCCGCAAGCACCCGCTTCAGGTATGCCCAAAGCTGAGCGTGGATGGGCTCATCCAGCCCCATCTCATCTCTGAGGGCGGCCATCTCCTCTTCTGAAGTCCATGCCCCCTCTCCCATCATGATGTCCACCGGGTCTCCGGGCATGGCGCGCATGAAAACGAAAGCCACTATTGCTACGCCCAGTGCCAGGGGTATGGTGGCCAGGATTCTTTCTGCGATCTTGACCTGCGTTCGAGTGAGGCGGATCATCTTGTAAGGTAACCTGCCTCAGTCAAAAGCGCCCTGGCCCGCGCCGGATCGTATTTGTAAGGAGCAAGATCCGGGTTAAAGCCGAAGCCACTCGGTAGGAACGCCGTTGAAAGCCGTGTAGCATTTCCGGCATAGATCGTCCTCAAGATCGTATCCCAGTCCACAGCGTAATTCATAGCCCTTCGAACCTTCGGATCATCAAAAGGCGGACGTGTACAGTTCATCTCAGCAAAATACACGCGAGTCCCCTCAACAGACTTGACTTGGATATTCCTGTCTCGCCTCAGGGCGGAAACTAAATGTGCAGGCACCGATTGAATGACATGAACCTCCCCGGTCTTAAGAGCAGCAACTCGCACAGTGGGATCCGGCATCATCCTGAAGATTGCGCGCTTCACCTGAGCAGTCGCTACCGGAGGGAGCATAGGCGATCCGCCGTAGTATCCATCGAATCTTTCCATCACGATCCTGTCATCCAGTCGGCCCTCAACATATCTAAATGGACCACAACCAACCGGCTCTCTTGCAAACGCTTCATCCCCAACGCGCTCCAGGTGTTTTCTCGGCACTATTTGAAAATGAACCAGTGCCTGCGGCAGCACGGGAAATGGCGCTGAAAGCACGAACCTGACTGTGTAAGCATCCACCTTTTCCACTTTCTCAACCGGGCCCAGAAGGCCTTGGCGCGGCGATGTGCGTCCCCCCATGCCGGCTTCCCTTAGGACTCGGTCGAAGGTGTAAACTACGTCGTCGACGTCGAGCGAATCCCCGTTGTGAAACTTGATTCCCTTGCGGATCTTGAAGAGATACTCCGTGTCCGACACAGCTCTCCACCCTTCCGCAATCTCAGGGACGACCCTTCCGTCCCAAGTTCGCGTAACCAAGGCATCAAACATGTTGCGTATCACGGTCTCAGTGGGCCTGTCGCGATAGGCTGCAGGATCTAGCGTAACTACCTTGTCTGCATACAAGCCCACTACGATGGTATCGCCTCGCGCAAGCCCAACGTCATGCAGGTTGACGCGGGAATCCATCGACGGCTGCCAGTTGAGCACGTCTGAGCGCGCAGCCTCAACCTCCGTCAGGGAGTATCCGAATATTGCCGGAGCATCATCAAAGAGAATCTGCTGAGCATCGAAATAGGCATCCTTGCGCACGTCAGCATCGACTGCCAGAAGTGCCTGGTTGAGGGCAGCATCAAACCGCGAGTTGCTGTAGCCAGTGTAATTGCCCCGGTCGCCAGTAAGGAACTTCGGTACGACGATGTCGAATGGATCGAAATAGGCGCTGCCCCAATCCGTCAAGTAAATCTGCCGTTCTCCGGCTTGAATACGTTCCTTGAGCGCGCTCCATTCCCATATTCTCACATCAGCCGATACCCCAATAGCTCGCAAGTTGTGAGCTATTGCCTGTGCCTCGTCGGCACGAATCGATTCGGTATCTATTATCACGGATAATTGTCCCTTGCTCGTACCCAAAGCTGCGGGCACAAACCCCGGGACTGCAAGGATGGCAATGACGATAATAATCAACGTAGTTCGGATTTTCATATGGTTAACCTCCCACAAGAAACTCGTCCAGGCCTGGCAATCACGATGCCAAGGGAATATTCTGTTTCTCGGGAGCCAGCTGGGGACCTGTTCACAGTCGTACACTGCAGATAGATGCGCAGAAGCAGAGCCTCACCAGAATCGCCCAACTTCAGGCAGGCGAAAGGATATAAAACCCAGGGACATCCCTGGGCCAAATGGGCGTCCCTTCTCTGCGCTTACGAGGTTAGCTGACGGACTCGGGCTGAAGGAATTAGCCCTACCTGCACATTCGCAGGATTCGCCCCTGCCATGGAATTCGGGTCCCCCGCTCTCCCTACTTAGGAAGATTCAGCGATTGCGCCGGGCGGCGCACGATCAAACCGTCTATATTATATTCTAGTTTATGCTACCATCTAGGCCACTGCCTTGTCAAATAGGCCCATAGCTGGCTTCTGTCCCCATGAGCCCTGCTTAAAGCAGGGAACCGTCCCAAATTGTATACCTGGCCCACTAGTCAATCCTCACATACCGCCGGGATGTTATAATGCTTACACGGAGGTGTATTCGATGGTTGCACAGAGTTGCCCAACTCCACTGGTCTCTGCGGTCGATGTATCCAAGCATTTCATTATGACCGAATCATTTCTCTCCCGTCGACTAGCAGGCATCTCTGATAGACGCATCAAGGCTGTGGACGGCGTCAGCATGTCGATATACCCAGGTGAAACTGTAGGACTCGTCGGCGAATCTGGCTGTGGGAAAAGCACTTTCGGCCGCACCATTGTGGGGCTTGTCGAGCCCACATTTGGGCAGGTATACTATGGCGATGCGCCTATCTGGGGCTCTGGGGCGGTTGATCGTTCAGAGCTGAAGCATCATGCCCAGATCATATTCCAGAACCCCTACAGCTCTCTCAACCCAAGATACACCGTGCGCCAGACGATCAGCATCGCCCTTGCAGCCGGGAACATCCCATCCCGCCGCCGCGAAGCTGAAGCAATGTCTCTTATGGCCCGGGTAGGGCTTTCACCCGGCTATCTTGAGCGATATCCTCACCAGCTCAGCGGAGGGCAGCGCCAGCGAGTCGGGATCGCCAGAGCCCTGGCGACCCGCCCCAAGTTCATAGTGGCCGATGAGCCCCTTTCATCTCTTGACGTGTCAGTGCAGGCTCAGATAATCTCGCTCCTCCAGGACTTGCAGGATGAATACGGCTTGTCATACCTGCTCATAGCCCACGACCTACGAGTGGTATATCATATGTGCGAAAGGGTTGCAGTGATGTATGCAGGCCAGATCGTGGAATCCGCACCCACTGACGACCTGTTCGAAAGGCCGCTTCATCCGTTTACAAAGCAACTACTTGAGGCCATCCCGGGAAGCGGCGGCCGCCGTCGTCGCGCGGGCGGAAACAGAAGCTCGGCACCAACCTACTCCCCAAAGGCCTCCGAGGCACGGGCCGCCGTCGACAGTGGCATTGGCACCTCCAATAAGGGTTGTCGGTATTTGCACAGGTGCAAGCTGGCCGCGCCGATCTGCAGAGAGCGAGAGCCCGACTTGCTGGCACAAGTCCAGGGCCCTCGACGCGCAGCAAGCAAGTTCTGTGGAGGCTCTGACACTGAACCAGGCTTTGAGCCTGCCAATCAACGCATTGTCAGGTGCCACATGGCACATGCTCAAGACTGAAGGTTGTGGTAGGAAATGAAGCTCTTCCTCCTGAATAAGAACTTCCCGACACGGATACACCGTACCCTGTCGGCATGCATCGCAGTAGTCGTGATTGCACTGTGGGGCCTTGAGGCGTCAGCCATCGCTGCCGTGCTCTCTGGGAACGAGATCCAGAAGCATACGGGAGACGCAGAGATGGTTCTGGCCAACACGCTTGAGGCCCAGGAGAACCTGACTGGCTTCGATCTCCCTGCAACGGCCCGAGTGTACGTAGGAGGTCACAGAGTCCTGACCGCCAACATAGAGGTGTCAGCCTCTCGGCCTAACCATGTAGCAGTCAAGTGGCTCGGTGTTACGATACACCCCAGAAAAGGCTTGATATTCATAGACCCTCAGCAGTTTGTGTCGGGCGATTACATGCTTTCAGTTGTGGCGAGTCCGGATGACGCGCAAGCGACTTCACAATCCCAGTGGATCTTGTCTGCGGTCTCCCTTCCCGGTTCGGCTTTCCCCCTCCGATGGACATTGTATGTAGATCCTGATAGATGGCTCATTGTCAGGGCTGAAGTGGTTACACCAGACTCTGATAACTGCGCCATAGAGGCCAGCTATAGGCGGGCAGGATACCGCAGGTGGGAACCGCTCTCGGTGCGCGCTGAGGGCAGGATGGTGCTTCAGGAATTCCTTCCTGACTTTCTCGTAGGCTTGATCCTGGGCTCAGCAACTGACGAGACCCCAGCTTATGTTGATCTCGATTTTTCACAGGGAGAACCTGAAGAAGCGTAGCTGCAAGGGGAAGCTACGCTTGAAGGCCTCTATGTAATCTTTTTCAGAGCACCCAGCAAAGCCCGGATGCATCAAGCAGCCGGGCCCTCGCCTCACTGCTCCACCGCACTTGACGCGCCTCTAGAGCACCGACTCCTTCAACTCTTTTCCGGCCCGGAAGACCGGGACGTTCCTAGCTGGAATCCGTATCTCCTCCATAGTCTTGGGGTTTCTTCCTACCCTGGCTTCTCTTCTTTTCACTTCGAAGCTGCCAAAGCCTACGAGTTGAACCTTCTCCCCTGCCCTGAGCTGTTCCTTTATGGTCTCCAGAATCGCATCGATGGTTCTTGCAGTATCCTTCTTCGTCAGCCCGGTCCTAGAAGCCACCGAGTCCACAAGGTCTGACTTGGTCATGTCCTCAGCCCCCTTCCACCAGTATGTTTTCCCGCGACTTGAGCCTTTATTACTTCCGCCCCAAGGGGTTTCGAAAATTGCCACATCAAACAGGCAGGAAGAGGTTCGTGCCAGCCCCTGCAGTCAAACGGTGCCGCAATGCTGTAGCATCGCTGCCGCGGCTTGCCGCCTACGGCCTTCGGCGCAGCTAGTGCAGCTCGCGGCTATAGCACGATGCAAATCAGGCCGCCGCTGCCTTCGTTCACGATCTTCTGCAAGGTCTCCTGAAGTTTCTCCTGAGCATGAACGGGCATGTGCGACAGTTTGGCCTCAATGCCCTCGCGTATCAGGTCTTGCATTGACCGTCCCAGGAATTCCGTCTCCCATATCTTCGACGGATTCTCTGCAAAGTCTTCCGCAATTTGCTCTGCAAACTCCTCGCTTTGCTTCTCAGTCCCCATAAGAGGGGTAACTTCCGTCCTTATGTCCGCCCTTATCATGTGGATCGAAGGTGCCATTGCCTTGAGCCTAACTCCACACCGATTGCCCTGCCTGATTATGTCAGGCTCTTCAAAGTAGATCTCTTCCATAAATGGCGTGACTATGCCGTAGCCCGTTGCCCTTACCTGTTCAAGCGCAACCGCAACTTTGTCGTACTCCCGCTTCGCGAAAGTCAAGTCGCGCATCATCCTGATTACATCGGAGTCGCCGGTCACCTGCAGCCCGCTCATCTCCGATATCACAGCATAGAAGAGAGACTTGGG